>JAFWXL010000055.1 GCA_017545905.1 Clostridia bacterium
CCGCCGTTGGCGAGGAAGTTGGAGAGGATCGTGGAAACGATGACCCAGCTGAGGAAGTGCGGGAATGTGTAGATCGTCTGATACACGCGCTTGAGCTTCGTGCCGCGCATTTCGTTGATGAGCAGCGCGAGAATGATCGGCGCCGGGAACTGGAAGACCAGTCGCGCGATGTTGATTTCAAACGTATTGCGGATGGCCTCCATGGCCGCAGGCGTTTTGAAGATACGAGCGAAGTTATCCATGCCCACCCACTGGGAACCCCAGATGCCCAGGCGCGCATTGTACTTCTTGAATGCGAGAATCACGCCGCTCATCGGCGCATAATGGAAGACAGCGAAAAACACAATGCCTGGAATCAGCATCAGATAGAGATAACGCGCTTCCCATATATCATGGCCAAGACGCCGGAGTTTTGCCTGCATCCGTCTTCCCCCTTTACGCGAAATGGTACTTCTGATCAATACCATTATACCAATCAGAAGTACCATTTTCTTTTTCATTTTTCAGGTCAATTTGTCCATTTTTCAGGAGCCTGACCAATGCGGATCTCGATACACAGGCCGCCCTGCTCCTGCGCGGAAAAGCGCACACACGCATGCTTGCCATAGATCAGCTGCAGCCTGCGCATGACGTTGGTGATGCCGATATGGCTGTGCGTTCCGTCGTCATGCTCCGGCGCAGGCTTGTTGTATTGCTCCAACTGCTTTTCGCTCATGCCCGCGCCGTTGTCCGCGATGCGCAAAAGCAATTCGTCGCTTTCGACACTCGCCGTGATCTCCACCCTGCCCTGCTTGCGTCCCGCGTTGACAAAGCCATGCGTCACGGCATTTTCAACCAGCGGCTGCAGGATCATGCGCGGCACGGCGTACACCAGCGCCTCCTGCTGGGCGCAGACCGAAACCTCGTACTGATCGGCAAAGCGCAGATGCAGAATCCGCAGATACCGCTGCAGGCACTCCAGCTCCTGCTGCAGCGCGACAAGCGATTCTCCCTTGCAGCAGTAGCGATAGATGGCCGCCATACAGCTGGCCATCTCGCGAATGGCGGCAGCGTTGCCCGTGCTGGCCATGCCGCGGATGGTCTCGAAGTTGTTGTAGAGGAAATGCGGATTGATCTGCGCCTGCAGGAAGGTGATGTGCTCTTCATAGGATTTGAGGCGCACATGGATCATTTCCTCATTGAGCTGATGGATGCGGCCAAGCAGGGAATTCATGCTGCCGGTCAGCCGGTTCAGCTCGTGGATTCCTTGGCTTGGATTGATGATGCTGCCCGCTTCCGAATCCAGCGCGTCCATCTGCTTGGCCAGATCGACAATCGGCCCGACGATGCTGCGATACTGCACAACCATCAGCACGCCCAGCAGCAGCAGCGCACTGGAACCGATGATCACGCTCAGCATCCCGACACGCTGCACAACGTGATCGCTGTCCACATTCGGCACGGCGGTATAGACCGTCCATCCGGTCATCGGCACATCCTGCTGCATCAGCATGCTGCGCTGATCCGACGTCCAGATGCTTCGCAGCGCATCATCCGGCGCAGTCAGCAGCAGCTCGCCATCCGCAATCACGGTGTCGGTCAGCGCGCTGTCCGGGATCGCCTTGGAAAGCGCCTGCGCCTGCAGCACCAGAATCATCGACCCGACATAATCGCTGGAAGCCGGCGCAGCAATATCCGGATAGACCGGCGTGCACAGGGCGTAATACATGCGCCCATGATAGAGATAGCTTCTGCTGAAATGCGCCTGACGGAAGGGCTCGCCCAGGTGCTCATCCTGCCATACCCTTCTGCTGACCATGAATGCAGCAGATCCATCCTGCTCCATGCGCTGCGGCGCAGCGGACAGGTGCGCGCCGTCCGCCGTAAACAGATAGGCATTGACCGCGCCGGGCTCAAAGTTGATATACGTCGTCAGCAGGGAACGAACGCTGTCGCGCAGGCGCAGCCGCTCCAGCGTTGTGCCGGACATGAAGCTGTATACATCGCGATGATCCGCAATGATATTGCTGCCGTCCATCATGGAGAGCATTTCGTTTCGCAGGCTGCTTGCCGTATCGCTGAGCATCTCCGCCGCGCTGATCTGGGCTCGCTCCCTGGCCTGATGCAGAACCATGGAATAGCAGCCCAGAATAACCGACAGCAGCAGGATCATAACCAGAACAAAGGAGATGACAAACATGCCGGAAAGGCTTCTTTTCATATGCGCCACCCGCCCGTTTTTCTTACTCTGATGTTATTTTACCATGCTTTTTCCCGTTCTCATAGTCCGTAAACAAAACACATGAAACCGTGACACAAACATCTGAAATTGTGCCTTGCGCTTTGCCTGCTGTTTGCTATAATCAAGGTAAGAAAAAGCAAGGAGGCATGACGATGGTTTTATACGAAACGCACCTGCATACCTGTCAGGCCAGCGCATGCGGCAGATCCACCGGCGCGGAGCACGCGCGCTTTTACAAGGATATCGGCTTTCAGGGCATCATTGTGACCGACCACTTTTTCGGCGGCAACACCTGCGTACCCAAAGATCGTCCATGGAAAGAGCGCGTGGACATGTTCTGCTCCGGCTACGAAGACGCGCTGATTGAAGGACAGAAATGCGGTCTGGACGTCTTCTTCGGCTGGGAGCAGGGATATGGCGACGACGAATACCTCGTCTACGGTCTTAACAAACAGTGGCTGCTCAATCACCCTGAGGTGGAAACCTGGACGCGGCGCGAGCAGCTGGAAGGCGTTCATCGCTATGGCGGCTGCGTCGTTCAGGCGCACCCTTTCAGAACGCGCGACTATATCCGTTACGTCCGGCTGGGATACCGCTACTGCGATGGCGCCGAGATCGCCAATGCGGCCAACGGCGCGCTCAACGACGCCTATGCGCTGCGCTATGCAAAGCATTTCGGTCTTGCCATGACCGCCGGTTCGGACAATCATCATTCCTTTGAAAGCCTTGATTCTCAGAAGAAGATCATGGGCATTGCGCTTGACCAGAAGCTTAACAGTATCGACGATCTGGTGCAGCGCATTCTGAACAAACAGCCGATCGGGCTGCATGTGCCCAAGGAGCGCTGGCAGGTTGCGGAAGGCGATACTCAAGAAATCGAATCCTTCTTCCTTGACGAAGAGGAAAACCTTCTGCCGACAAATATGAACTGGCTGGCGCTTGGCTGAGATTTTGCCATTTCAGGCGATCATCTTATCCGCCATTCTTGTGCTGAATCTCTCTTGCCATCTGCTTAAAAAGTTTGAATACAAAACGAGGACTCATGTCGGCCGCAGCTTTCATGAGCCCTCGCTTCATTTACTTGCGAAACACCTGTTTATCGGAGCGAATAAGTAAGTGCCTTTCTGCAACCAGCACTTTCTGAACAAGAGGCGCAAATGCCGGTTTCTGCGAGTTTTTGGTTACTAAAGACATGATGGTCATATCCGGTGCATAGTTCAAAAATCCTTGCCACGCCTTAGTTTTTGGGTCTTTGTTTCCGAGGCACATCGCTGTTACACTGGCGAGAGCATCGGATTTTCAATACATCTGGCGCAGTATGTGCTCAGCTGCGTTCCCGTGCCGGGTTTAAATGTATTGACGCCCTTGATCAGGCCCACTGTTCCGATGGAAACCAGATCATCCTGATCATATCCCGGTATGGTGTATTTTCTGGCGATGTGCGCGCATAAGCGAAGATTGTGCTCGATGAGCTTCTCTCTGGCGCCGCGGTCCCCGTTTTGTGCGCTCGCAATCAGCCGCGTCTCCTCTTCTCTTTCCAGCGGTCTGGGAAACGCATTGCCCCGCGCAAGATACCCGAGCATAAAGAGTGCATCCTGCAGAATAAACAATACCAGCTGCTCAATCATGAAATCACCCCGGAAAACCTATGAGCCGCAGGGCCTGTGCATCACACCAGTCAAAAGAAAACAGCAGCTTCCATAAAGCACGCTTTTCTCACTTTCCAAATCCATTTTCCGCCGTTTTTCGCTTCGCGATGCAGTTCATCCATACAACGCCGCCGTCATACTGCTTCACGCCGGTCAGATCATACGCCTGCGGCAATGCATCCATCAGCAGCGGCTTATCTGCCGCGTCCGCCGTAACCGGCGCAATGACAAGGCTGAGCTCATCGATCATGCCTGCACGGGCAAACGCGCCATTGATGATGCTGCCGCCCTCCAGCAGGAGCGTCTCAATGCCAAATAGGCTTCTGAGCTTTTCAAGCGCCAGCTCTATATCCATTTCGTTTCTGCCTGCAAAGATATACGAGACGCCTGTTTCGCGCAGATACGCCAGATATGCATCGCTCACATCCTCAAGCATCACCTCGATGATATGCGCGCCGCCGTAACCGGGATCCTCATCCACAATGCAGGACGTTCTCCAGCCGAGCCTTCCCTTCCGGTCAAATGCAACAGCAAAAAAATGCGCATCCTGATCCGCCGCATAATCCTCCCGCGGAATCCTCTCACCCTGATACGCACGCAGCTGCGGAAACCAGCCGCCGGTAAAGCTGCCCTCCATCGTCACACGGCCGCAGGCATATGCATCCGCGTGATAGCTGCGGTTGATCTCATAGTAAACCTCCGTCGCACGCTCGCATTCCGGCATGCCAAGGAAACCCCCTGTCACCTTGCCGTCAAGCGACGTCGTCATATGACAGATAACCTTCGGTCTGCGATTCATCTCTTTGCCCTCTTTCGTCTCATTCAGATTCTCCATGCGCAATCCTCAGCAGCAAATCCCGGAATGACCTGTCAAAGGCTTCATCCTCTTCCTTCGTCCTTTTCTTTGGTCCTTTGAGATGATGCTTGCCCCTGCCCATTCGCGCCCTGCGGGCAAGATGGCGCTCCATGAGCATCTGGTCGATGTTGTCCTGCGTGTACATGCCGCCGTTTTGGTGAATCGCATATGCGCCCTTGCCAAGCGCCAGCGCAGCCACGCCGTAATCCTGCGTCACAACGACGTCGCCGCGCCTGCACAGATTGATCAGCGCAAAATCCACCGCATCCGCACCTGCACCGATCACCTTTACCTCGGCATAATCAGACATGAGCATATGATTCGTGTCGCACAGCAATGTCACAGGAATGCCCTGCGCTTTTGCAGCCCGCTCTACAATCCGGATCACCGGACAGGCGTCTGCGTCCACAAGAATCCGCATCATCTTTTCCCCCTCGCGCGGATCAGCCAGATAAACACCTGCGCAATGCGCTGATCCACATCCGTGAAATGTCCGCCGTTGTGCCAGACCAGTTCGCTTGCCCGCACATTTGTGTCCTGACGCACCTGTTCTTCTTCGTGCGCTGTGCCCCAGTAGATCGCAGGGCCTCCCTGACCATGCATCCATATCCTGCAGCAGCCTCCGCCGATCCGCTCAACCCTGTATTCCATCCTTTTGGCTCCGACTCTTCTGAATAATCGTTCGAAGCAGAAATAGAATACTTGCTTTGCCATCGTTTTCCTTTTCTATCATCCGGCAGGATAATCCGCACCGGATCGCCACTCTGCGCCCGTGGACAGAAAAAGGCGCGCAGATATGTGCGCGCCTTGATTCCGCCTTACTGATTAGGCTTCATAATCGGCAGATCGCCGATTACGCTGAGCGTATGCTTTTTAATGGTTTCGTAGTTTACGCTTGTATTATAGCGGGCGCGCAGCGTTTTTTCCCTGATTCTGGCCTCTTCAATGTCCTTTTGCGCCTGATGGGCATTGGCGATCTTCCTCTTGATATTGCTCTCGGTCATCTGCATCCGGATCTGATTGAGGCCCTCCTGTCCCTTCGCCCACGCCGACTTGAATACCTGTCTGTCGTCGTATTCCGTGTAGTATGGATCAGGCCTCCTGCCTGCATAATCCCGCACGGCCGAATCCACATCATTCTGCATTCTTTCGTGCCGGTCAACAGCTTTGTCCGCGGCCGTCGCAAGGCGGTCAATCTCCTTTTTCATCCACGAAGAGCAGCGGTTGAGAATCCGGCTGTATTCGCCGCTCTGAACCCAGAGCATGAGCTCCTTGGCTCTGAGTACCGTCCACGGATGGCTCTGCTCCAGCGTCAGGCAGACCTTAATCGCCTTGTTATACATGTTGTTGTCAAAATCCGTAAAGCTCTGCGCCTGCTCCAGGAATTCCGCTGCATTCAGGCTGCTGTAGTATTCATGCGGATAGCCGCCGAGCTTTGCCAGCGCAGTGATCGCCGCTTTCAGATTCTGGCACACCAGCAGTCCCGCATGATCTGCGGTGAACTCAGCGCAGCGTTCCCATTCATAGAAGGCATAATTCAGGCCGGTGGATATCAGGCTGCCAATAAGCGTCGTATCCATGAAGTTCCTGCCAATGCGCAGAACAGCGTCCCCGATCAGATTATACTGCAGGTGCTCGCTCTTGATATGGCCCACTTCATGGCCGATGATGAACATGAGCTCTTCGTGTGTCAGCTTCTGCAGAACGCAGTTGTTCAGGACGATGATCGGATGCGCCGCGCCCGTCGTCGATGCATTCAGATACGGGTTATCCTGCACGTAAACATCCGGCACCGTATCGACATTCAGAATCCGGCATGCCTGCTCCACACATTCATACAGATACGGCATATTCTTTCTGGTCACGCGCACGTTTGATCCCGTATACAGAATCGACATGATCCGCTCAATGCCGTACTCAATGGCAAGCTTTGCCGCCTTGTCAAATCCCTTGTTCAGTTTCAACGCATTCAAATACGCAGAGTCTCTGGGATCCTCATATTCTTTTGCAAACAATGACTCAATCGGTACTCCCTTTGGGGCGTCTGCCGCCGGATCGTTTCTGTAATTCATTCTGCGTACCTCCTGTATCTCAAAATCTATGGCATATCATATTGCGTTCCGGATCCGGGACGTATCCCCATGATCCGGATCAATCAGGCTCAGCCTGAGCGTCTCAAGTATCATGCGCATCTCGCTTTTCTCCCGTCAGATACGCAAGAATCTCCTGCCCGCACAGCCGGGTGCATTATCCTTCGGACAGAAATACAGGATAACCTTCATACCGTGAAAACCTGACAGGAGTACCTGATTGCCCTCCTTGACAGAAAGGGAAAAATCCAGCGCCTCCATGCCGGCTTCAAGCATGCCGATCTCTCCTTCAAATGCACAAATACACGCCGGGAGCCCCCGGAATTGCGTGTCCATGGCTGCCGCTATATCCGGGCAATACTGCGCCGGTTTTCTTCCACTTCGCTGTGTCCGCCGGATAACATCCGTTCATGTACCATCATTTTACCACATCCGGATGCGATTCACAACCACCGCATCGCCTCAAAGCCGCCTGAGCATATACTCAGGCGGCTGTTTTCGCCGGCTTCCAGAGATTCATCCCTTGACAAGCCTTAGAATCAGCGCTTCATCCGCGCCGGCATAGAGCGTTCCATCCCAGCGGACGGACGGCCCGTTTTTGCAGTTTTTCATGCACGGCGTCACGCGGTAGACAAAGCCCGCCTCCCTGCTGACGCCGCCGCTTTTCACGCCATACGTCCGCTCAATGTAGTCCCGCAGCTTTGCGCCGCCTTTGCATGTTCCGCAGACCTCCAGCCTGTGCGGCGCATCCTCGCAGCACAGAGTGGGAATGCGGCGGATTATCGCCTGAAGCATGGCGCTTTTGACGCCGTACGCCTGCGCGATCGCTTCAATCACATAGCCGGCAAGCACGCCGCCCTCTGCTTCCTGCACCTCGCGCAGAAGCGCGATGATCATCTGCTGATCCTGCGGCGCGCCCTGTCTGCGGTAGTATTCGATCATCTCCCGGATTTCGCTGCCAATCATGCTGCCGTCCTCCCGATGCTTTATCTCCATATCATTGTATCGCAAAACAGCCGGAATTACAATTCGCCTCTTCAGTGTGATTTTATCACAGAACGCCTTGCCGATTCCTGCTAGAATACAGCCATGCAAAGCAGCAAATAACAAATCCGAAACGGAGGAACAAAATATGAAAAACAACGAAAAATTCTATATCTGCCCCGACTGCGGCCTCGTGATTGAATCTATCCATGATTCCGGCATCGCCCCTTCCTGCTGCGGCATGAAGATGGACGAACTGCACCCCAACACCGTTGAAGCCAGCGGCGAAAAGCATATTCCTGTCGCAAGCGTTAAAGACGGCGTTGTCACCGTGAATGTGGGCAGCGTGGATCATCCGATGCAGGATGTGCATTATATTGAATGGGTGCAGCTTATCACCGATCGCGGCATCCAGCGCAGGTATCTCAGGGCAGGCGAAGCGCCGAATGTCATCTTCCACATTGGTGAAGAAAAGGCTCTGGCTGTTTATGCCTACTGCAATCTCCACGGGCTGTGGAAAACCGAACTGAACTGAATAAACAATCTCTAAGTAATGAGGAGACATCACCATGAAAAAGTATGTATGCGATGTTTGCGGCTGGGAATATGACGAAGAGGCGGGTTATCCCGAAGGCGGGATCGCTCCCGGTACCAAATGGGAGGATTTACCCGAGGATTTCCAGTGTCCGCTGTGCCTGGTCGGCAAGGATGAATTTTCTGAAACCTGATTGAAAGCGGCGGCGCGGCGGCAAAGCCATGCCGCCGCTTTCAGTCTCTGCACGGGAAAAGAGGTAAGAAGCACATGGGATTCTTCCATTTTTTCAGACATGCCGATATCAATCATCGGCTTGAAACCTATGACGCAACGCCCGATGCGCTGCTGGTGGATGTGCGCACGCCGGGTGAATACAGCGAAGGGCATATCCCGCTGAGCAGGAACGTGCCTCTGCAGCAGATTGAAGACATCCGCCATGTTACCGCCTGCAAGAATACACCGCTTTTCGTGTATTGCCACAGCGGCGCACGAAGCGGCGAGGCGGCCAGCATTCTGCGCGAGATGGGCTACACCCGCGTAGAAAATATCGGCGGCATCTGCTCGTATCTGGGCAGGCTTGAACGCGGAAACAATACAGTGCTCAGCAGGCATACCGTCTTTCGCACAGCCCTGCAAAGCTGAGCCTTTCCGTGAGCAGCTTATCCCCACAAACAAAAGCGGTCATCAGCCGCACAATCCGGAGCAATTGACATGAATAAAAGCAAAGCAAACAGATGTCCTGGGTGCAGCAGGCACTGCCGCGCAGAGCATGTGCGATGCAAGTACGGGCAAAAGTATTTTCTGAAGATGCACGCGCCGCAGGAGGCTGCGCCTGACAGCAGCCGGAAAACCGGCGAAAAGCGCAAACGCAAGTGGGAAAAGCATGTCCGTCAGGGCGCTTCCCTGTGGAAGCTGCTTTCTGCCGGCAGCAGAATCAAGCGTGCGCTGCGCAAAAAGAAAACCACCGAAGTGCAGCTGATGCAGGCGCTCAGCAGCGAGGAGCAGGCACAGCTGGATGCGCTGCTTGACAAACTCTGCCTGTCGCTCGAGCAGGACGAATAAGCAGCACGCGTCTTCCCCGAAAAAGCATAAAAGCCCTTGCGCAGCGTACCGCTGCGCAAGGGCTTTTCCGTCGCTTGTCCCTTCAGCGTTTGCTTCCGGTCCACTTACCTGATGTCGTTCTCGTCAAACGGATCGCCGCACTCCGGGCAGAACCTCGGCGCCTTCGTAGGATCGGCAGGCTTCCAGCCGCACTTGTCGCACTGATAGATAGGCAGCCCCGCAGGACGCTTCGCGCCGCATTCCGCGCAGAACCTGCCCTTGTTCACCGCGCCGCAGCTGCAGGTCCAGCCGTCGCTTTCCGGCTTCTTTGCGCCGCACTCCGGACAGAACTTGCCCGTCGCCGTCGCGCCGCACGCGCACTTCCAGCCAGCCTGCGGTTCCGGCTTCTTGCTGCCGCATTCCGGGCAGAACTTGCCCGTCGCCGTCGCGCCGCACGCGCACTTCCAGCCGTTTGCGGCAGGCTGCGCGGGCTGTGCCGCCTGCTGCTGCGCGCCCATCTGGAACAGCTGCGCCGCATTCACGCCGCCGCCCTGCGCCATGTTCATGCCCATAAAGCCGGTAAACGCGCCGCCCTGATTCTTCGCCGCATCCTGCATGGCCTGCGCCTGGGAACCGACCAGATGTGCCGCCGCCATGTTTGCATTGCGGAAGACCGCG
>JAFWXL010000056.1 GCA_017545905.1 Clostridia bacterium
AAGAGAGTGGACTTGTGTATTGACTTCAACCGATTCGACAACGGAGAACGTCCAGCCAACTTTGCCACGAAATATATTCGTGGCGACTACGTGAAGATATGCCAGCCAAAAATTTCTGCTCATGGGACAGACAACTGGGACAGCCGAGAGTGGAACTCTTTCGCTTGGGGCAGTCCTTCTTCCAACGTGCGCACTCGTTTCTATAACAAATCATTGGAAATGCGCGAACAGGCTATTAAACCATGGATTATCGATGCCTGGTTAGCGGCTGGTCTATCATTGGACGATGATGTTTGGCGTGTGGAGTTTGAGATAACCAAGTGCACAAACACCATGTGGGAAGATGAAGGGTGCACGCTCGGTTTGTTTCTCACTTCAATAGATACGGAAGAGAAAATCGCGGCTTTATGCCAGGTCTATTGCAGCCATTATTTCCGGTTCAAGATATACGAAGAGGGCAAGCGCAAGGATAGATGCAAAGACAAGGTGCTGTTTCGTATAGATGAGTGGTGGAGGAACTATCAGCCAATTGACATATGCTTGAAGCGAAAGACTACGAGGGGAGATAGGGGATTCTTGCGCCGTCTTTATCAGATTGCTAATGATGAGTTCGACAAAGCACCCAGCGTGAGGAATGCAGTCGAGGAGATTGTGGATTATATGTGCAGACATCATGGAGAAGTCGGGAGCATGAATTCGAAGTATTGGAGCAGGTTGTTGCAGTGGGGTCTCTGATTGGAAATTCCCGTGCAGTAGCACGGGAGTTGAATTTCCATGTGTGATTAGCGCCTATGCCTTTGTATATAAGGGATAGGCGCTAATTTAAGGGTAGGTATTTAACCGCCGCCGTCCGTCGCCGCCCACTGATGCAGGGCGGCGGTCGGTCGGCGGCTCTGCGGTCGCGGGCGGTAATCGCCCGCGGTGTCATTTGTCGCCTAACGGAAGCAACCTAACCGCCGCCGTCCGTCGCCGCCCCCTAACGCAGGGCGGCGGTTGGTCGGCGGCTCTGCGGTCGCGGGCGTCAAGCGCCCGCGGTGTTATTTGTCGCCTAACGGACGCCGAGACGAACATGAAGACCCTTTCGCTGCCGTTGGCATGCGAAAAAGTCTTCGTACCTCGTCGCCGCCCTGAAGCTGCGGCGACGATGCAAGCATTTGAGCAACGTTCATCAATAAGCGTCCGCGCCCTCGTCGAGGGGGCGCGTCCGCTGCGCGCGCATTTTCGATAGTTATTTCTCCCTGCTCTTCGCGCCTTCCGTTCTTGCTTGCGGCGTTTGGCGTGGGCGGGCGCTCTTCTTAGCGCCCGCCCGCGCCCTTTCGGGCGTGCGGCGCCGCCGTTCCTGCGCGGGCGCGGCTCGTGCGCTGCCCCCTTGTGCGACCAAAGCGGGCGGCGTCGGCGCGCCGTCGCCGCCCGCTTCCGTCTCCGCGGGGAGAGCGGTCGGCGGCACGCCGCCGGGGTTTTTTTTCGGGGGGGCGCCCCCTGCGCCCCTCGCCCCCCCGAACCCCCCTTCCCC
>JAFWXL010000057.1 GCA_017545905.1 Clostridia bacterium
ATGCTCTAACGCACGTATACCTCCCCGGCGTTTCAGAAAGGGGTATGGGAGTCCAGAGGGATGTAGGGGAAACCCGGGTTTCCCCTCATCCCTTTGGGCCCAGCACAGCGCGCAGCCTGCTGGCTGAACGCAGAAATTCTATCAAAGTATACAGGAATCTCAATTGTCACCTTCGGCACAGGAAACTCGCATAGTCGCGCAAGCGCTCCTTGCGATTTCCTGCCTCCGGTTCCTCTGAGATTCTTGCTGACGGGCGCTTCGCGCATGGGAACGTTGGGCTGCCGATCCGGGAAGCCGGCATAGTCGCGCAAGCGCTCCTTGCCGTTTCCGACGCTCCGCCTGCCTGCTTCGCCCACTGGGCGCGGCAGGCTTCGGTCCCATTGACCCTTCTTCGCTTCGCGCGTTCTTACGCAGCTTTATCTCCCTTAAGCTTACGATCTCAAATCCGACATTCCGCCGTCTCAATTGTATCTTTCATCCGGTTTGAATTGACTTTTGCGCATGATCGTCGTATGATTGAGCCACAGTAAGACGGAAATACGATTCCGGGAAAGGATTATATATGCGTCAAAAGAAGGATTCCAGACGGCCGCTGATTATGTATTACATCATCTCTTTGGTGGTGGTGCTGCTGCTCAATACGCTGCTGTTCCCGCAGATTGAGCGCTACAGCGTCAAGCAGGTGGAATATTCCGAGTTCCTGGATATGCTTGAGGACGGCAACATCAAGTCGGTGGAGATCGATCAGACAACCATCTCGTTCACGCCTGTCCAGCAGGAAAACGAAGAGAAAACCACCTACTATACCACCAACCGCGTGACGGCGGATGAGCAGATTGTGGAGCGTCTCATCGACGCCGACGTGGCCTTCGGTCAGGTTGTGCCGGAGGAAATGAGCCCGATTATCGAGTTCCTGCTTTCCTGGGTGCTGCCGCTGGTGGTGTTCTACGGGCTGGGCACGCTCATGTTCCGCAGGATGAGCAAGTCGATGGGCGGCAATTCGATGAGCTTTGGCAAGTCCAATGCCAAGATCTATGTCGAGGCGCAGACCGGCAAGACATTTGACGACGTCGCCGGCGAGGATGAGGCGAAGGACGCCCTGCAGGAGATTGTCGATTTCCTGCATGACCCGCAGAAATACCGCGATATCGGCGCGAAGCTGCCCAAGGGCGCGCTGCTTGTCGGCCCGCCCGGTACAGGCAAGACGCTGCTGGCCAAGGCTGTCGCCGGCGAGGCGAAGGTACCGTTCTTCTCGATCTCCGGTTCGGAGTTCGTGGAGATGTTTGTGGGCATGGGCGCGGCGCGCGTGCGCGATCTGTTCAAGCAGGCGGGCGAGAAGGCGCCGTGTATCGTGTTCATCGATGAGATCGACGCCATCGGCAAGCGCCGCGATGCGCACGGCATGGGCGGCAACGACGAGCGCGAGCAGACGCTTAACCAGCTGCTGACCGAAATGGACGGCTTTGACGCGGGCAAGGGCGTCGTCATTCTGGCGGCGACCAACAGGCCGGAGATCCTGGATAAGGCGCTGCTGCGTCCGGGCCGCTTTGACCGCCGCATTCCGGTGGAACTGCCGGATCTGGCGGGCCGTGAAGCGATCCTGCTTGTGCATGCCAAGGCAGTCAAGACCGAGCCGAACATCGATTACACGCAGATTGCCCGCGCAACGAGCGGCTGTTCCGGTGCGGAGCTGGCCAATATCATCAACGAGGGCGCGATTGCCGCCGTCAAGGCGGGCCGCAAGGCTGTCTCCCAGCGCGATCTGGAGGAGGCGATTGAGACGGTCATCGCCGGCTACCAGCGCAAGAATGCCGTGGTCTCCCAGCGCGACAAGCTGACGGTTTCCTATCATGAGATCGGTCACGCGCTTGTTGCGGCGAAGCTGGAAAACGCTGCGCCGGTGCAGAAGATCACGATCGTGCCGCGTACCAGCGGCGCGCTGGGCTATACCATGCAGGTGGACGAGGAAGAGCGCCTGCTGATGACCCGTGAGCAGATTCTGGACAAGATCACGACCTACTGCGGCGGCCGCGCGGCAGAGGCGCTCGTCTTCGGGCGCATCACCAGCGGCGCGAGTAACGATATCGAGCAGGCGACGAAGCTCGCCCGCGCGATGATTACGCGTCTTGGCATGAGCGATACATTCGGCATGATGGCGCTGGAGACGCAGAGCGGTCAGTATGTGACCGGCGACGCGATGCTCGTGTGCTCGGATCAGACGGCGGCGCGCATCGACGTGGAGGTCAAGCAGATCATCGCATCCTGCTATGAGCGTGCGATGCAGATCCTGACCGACAACAAAGCCAAGCTGCATGAGCTGGCCAAGATCCTGCTGGAGAAGGAAACCATCACCGGCATCGAATTCATGGCGGTGCTTGCGCCCAATCAGCTGCCGTCCGCTTTTGAGGATGAGGTGAAGGACGCTGACGAGACGCAGGACGAGACGCAGGTGAATACCGAAGAAACCACTGAAGCAGATCAGGCTGCGCCTGCCGAAGCCGATGACAGCGATGTGACCGTCAGGGATGAAGACGCATGATGGCGGTTCTCTGGGGCGTATGGCTGATCATGAATCTGATCGTGTTTGCGCTCTACGGCGTGGATAAGCGCAGGGCAAAGCGCGGTCAGTGGCGCATCCCCGAAAGGACGCTGCTTGCCGGCACATGGCTGCTCGGCGGCGTGGGCGCGTATCTGGCGATGAGGGTGTTTCGCCACAAGACGAAGCATATCGCCTTTGCGGTGAGCGCGCCGGCGGGCGCTGTACTGAGCATCGCGCTGATGGCGCTGGCCAGCGGCAGGCTGCTTACCCTGATCTGATCGGGACGGCCAATCAGAATAAAAGATGCCGCAGCAAGAGGAATTGCTGCGGCATTTTGTGCACTTGATGTATGGAAAGCGGCATTTTGCCGGTGAGAGAGAGCGGAATATGGAATTTGGGGAAAGACTGCAGGAACTCAGAAAGCAGAAAGAGCTTACGCAGGAGGAGCTTGCCGGGCAGCTGTATGTATCGCGGGCGGCGGTTTCCAAGTGGGAGTCGGGCAGGGGATATCCCGGCATAGACTCGCTGAAGGCGATTGCGAAGTTCTTTTCGGTGACGATCGATGATCTGCTCTCCGGCGGCGAGGCGCTGACCATCGCCGAGGAAGAGAATAAGCAAAAGGAGAAGCAGCTTTGCAGCATGGTTTTTGCGCTGCTTGACTGCAGCGCGGCGATGCTCTTCTTCCTGCCGCTTTTCGGCTGGAAGGCGGACGGTGTGATCCGCGCGGCGTCGCTGCTCTCTTTGGGCGGGGCGGCATATATGCGTGCGGCATATTTTACAGTCGTCATCGCGCTGAGCGCATGGGGAATCCTGATGCTGGCGCTGCGCCGGAAATGGCATGGGGAGCGCGTGTCGCTGGCGCTCAATGCGGCGGGAGAACTCCTGCTGATCGCCGGCAGCCAGCCGTATGCAGCGGCGCTGCTGTTTGCATTTCTGGCGATCAAGGGATTTCTGCTGATGAAAAAGGGCTGATACGAAGCGTATCACGGATGTGACGGGGCGTTTCTTGCGCAATCGGGCGTCTTCCGGTAGCATGTGATCCGGCGAAAGCCGAATACATGGCAGGGAGGTTCCTGAAATGAAGAAGAGAGACATAAAAAAGCTCCGCGCTGCTTTGGGCATGCTTGCCGCATTTGCGCTGTGGACGCTTGCCGTCCGGTTTGCCGGTGTGGAGGCAATCGGGCCGCAGGGCTCGGCGGTCGGTCTGGCGCGGATAAACCGGTTTGTTCACGAGCTGACAGGCGTGCATCTGCCGCTGTATGAGATCACGGACTGGCTGAGCCTGATCCCGGCGGGATTCGTTCTGGGATTTGCACTGCTGGGTCTTGTGCAGTGGATCCGGCGCAGATCGATCCGGCGCGTGGATTTCAGCCTGCTGGCGCTCGGCGGATTCTACACGGCGGTGCTGGCGGCTTATGTGTTCTTTGAGGCCGTCGCTGTCAATTACAGGCCCGTATTGATCGGCGGCATTCTGGAGGCGTCCTACCCGTCCTCGACGACCATGCTCGTGCTGTGTGTGATGGCGACGGCGGCGATGCAGCTGCGTATCCGGATGGGAAGCGGCCTGCTCAGACGATGCGTGCTGTCTGCAATCACGGCATTCGCCGTGGTGATGGTGGTGTGCAGGCTGGTTTCGGGCGTGCACTGGCTGAGCGATATTGTCGGCGGCATTTTGCTCAGCGCATGCCTCATTTCAGCATATGACTGGATCGCATTCTGATGAAAAACCGCTTTTCCCGGCAGGGAAAAGCGGTTTTAAATCGGCGGTTCAAGCCGCCGCGCCCAGCGGGTGAAACAGGCAGATGGAGCGTGGGGAAGCGCAAGGAGCAGCCAGCGGCTGCGGCTATGCGGGAGTCCCGCGCGCGACTATGCCGGCTTCCCGGATCGGCAGCCCGACGTCCCTGACGCTTTACATACTTGCGTGCTCAATCTACGCCCAGCTCGCTGCGCACGAATGCAGCCGTCTCTTCGATGGTCATGTGCAATACGTAGGAAAATTCCTGATGCAGAAGGCGCTCGGCCTCGGCGAGAATCGCTTCGTCTGCGGCGCAGGGCTTTTTGCCCTCCTGCCCGCGGCGCACGCGCTCCTCGTGGATTTCCAGCATCATGCGGATGATCTTTGCGTAGTTGCCTTCAGAGAGAATACGCGAGAAGGCATCCTTGCGCTGCTTGCTGTCGGCGATCCAAAGACCGGCATATTCGCCGGAACGGTGGATCAGATCGAGGATGCCGTCCTTGTCGAGCAGGCGGCGAAGCACGGTATTGCCGCGTGCAACGGGCATATAGACCGTCGAGGAGCTCTTTTCCGTGGCGGGCTTGAGGATGTAGTAGGTGCGCTTTGCGCCGCTCATGTCCATGCATCTGAGCTCCTCGATGGAGCAGACGCCCTCGCTGGGATGCATCACCGTGTCGCCGACGCGTCCGCCCGGCGGCGTGTATGCGGGTCTCATAGAATGCCTCCCTGTAACACCTGAGTATAAAAGAAAAGAGCGGCCGCGCGGAATACAGCTTCCTGCGTCGCTTGTTGTATATAGAATTATATCATTTCTGACCGGGCGGATCAAAAGGCATTCTGCCCAAAAAGCGGGGCGGCACACAGATAAAAAAGCGCAGAGCGTGTGCTCTGCGCTTTTTGTGCGTGGCTTACTTCTTCGCGTCAAAGAAAGCATTGAGGGACTTGACGAGCTCGTCGGCGTTGATGCCATGCACGAGGCTGGCTTCGGCGATGGACTCGGCGGAGGCATGCGGGCAGTACAGGCAGTGCATGCCATAGGACATGAACACCGGAGCGACTTCCGGATCGAGCTTCATGACGGACGCGATGGTCATATCGGCAGTGATCATAAAAAGACCTTCTTTCTGAAAACTTGTACGGATGATATGATACACCATTTTGCCCGATCTGGCAAGAGACAATACACGAAGGAATATCTGGATAAATAACCGACTTTTATGCAATCTTTACGCAAGCATACAAACTGCACGTAGACAGCGTACAAAAAACGTGTTATAATGATTGCATAGAAAATATGCCTGCGATTTGGTGAAAACGCAGGACGTGAGATAGGGAAGAATCATGAGAAACAACGAATTGCGCGGACCGGCAGCCATCGAGATGGACATCATCCCGTCGGATCCCGAGCATCTGTTTGCACAGGAGGCGCTGTATCAGGAGACGATGATGCGCTATCATTGTGCAATTCTGGAAATGCGCACCAAGCTTGAGGTGCTCTCCAAGGATATGGCTGTCCGCTATCGCAGAAATCCCATTGAATTTATCGAGAGCCGGCTGAAAAAGCCGTCCTCCATCGCGCGCAAGCTGCGCAGAAACGGCAGCGAAATCTCGGTGGAGAATATGATTGCGCAGGTGTCGGATATCGCCGGCATCCGCGTGCTGTGCGCCTATATCGACGATATCTACGAGATTGCCCGGATGCTTGCGCGCCAGCAGGATGTGCGCATCATCAATGTCAAGGACTATATCAAGCAACCCAAGGACAACGGCTACCGCAGCTACCACATGATCGTCGAGATTCCGGTGTATTTCTCCGACGAGGTGCGTCCGGTCCGCTGCGAAATCCAGATCCGTACGATCGCCATGGATTTCTGGGCGACGCTGGATCACGACATGCAGTACAAAAAAGAGGTCGAGGATGCAGAGGAGATCATGCTGGAGCTCAAGGAATGCGCGGACATCATCCACATGACGGACGAAAAGATGATGCGCCTGCGCGAGCGTATCCATAGGATTGAGTGATTCACGACAAAACCATGCGGCGCGCCTGCAGGCGCGCCGTTTGCATGAAGCGTAATCAGAAAAGACAAATAAAATTTGGATTATGACAAATATAGTTGACGGCGCGCAGCTGCTGCGCTATAATCTACACATGATCTGACAGGAGGATACAATAATGCTTGCCGATGCTGCTGAGAAATATTTTCTTGAGGGCGATTTCAACTGCGCTGAGAGCGTGCTGCTTGCCGCCAATGACGTTTACAATCTGGGCCTTGACCGGGAGAACTGTCACCTGCTGGTGAGCGCCTTTGGCGGCGGCATGGGCTGCGGGCTGCTGTGCGGCGCGATTGCCGGCGCGATGGCTGCGCTGGGCCAGCAGGCCGTGACGGGCCGCGCGCATGTGACTGAAGGATTCAAGGAGCTGTGCGCGGATACGGCGGAAAAGATGGAGGCTGCGCTTGGCGGCGTGAACTGCAGCGTGATCAAGCCTGCGCTGTTTGTGGAGGGCCGCCGCTGCGCCGAAACCGTGCGCCGCGCCGCCGATGTGCTGGAAGCGCAGATGGAACGCCTGCACGCCGAAAAGACCTGAAAACCCCGAAAAGGTTGAAAAAAAGCCATGCGCCTGCTATAATAAGCAGACTGGTATGCCGCCAGCCGTGACTGCGGCAGGAGGCAGAAACAGGCATAACGAGAATCTGTTGATATCGAGGTTTGTGGCATGGCAGAAGAACTGATGCTGGGCGATCTGGTGCAGATGCGCAAGACCCATCCCTGCGGCAGCGATCAATGGACGGTGATCCGCGTGGGCGCGGATATCAAGATCCGCTGCAGCGGCTGCAGCCGCATCGTCATGATGGACAGGGCCGATTTCATCAAGCGCATGAAGAAGATCCTTGCCCACAGCGACGTGCCGGTTCGCGGCACGAATGAATTTGACGAACTCTGATCCCTCGGGCAAAATGCCCCGGGATACGGAGGCGTCTGATCCGGCTGTCGGGGCCGGAAAGCGAGATTCACATCAAAAAAGAGAGGCGCATATCTCATGGAGCAGGAAAACAAGAAGCAGAAGACAACCGAAAAGAAATCCATTCAGCGCGAGATCTTTGAATGGATCATGGTGTTTGTGGTCGCGGCGGCGCTGGCGTTTGTCGTGCGCACGTTTATCTTTGAGCCCGTGCGTGTGGACGGCGCGTCCATGATGTACACGCTGGAGGACGGCGAATTCATGATCGCAACCAAGTTTGATTATCTGCTGGGCGATCCGGAGCGCTTTGACATTGTTATCTGCAATTATCCCAATACCACCGACGGTATGTACCGCGTCAAGCGCGTGATCGGCATGCCGGATGAGACAATCGAGCTGCGTGCGGGTGAACTGTATGTCGACGGGCAGCACATCGAGCAGAATTTTGAGATGACGCCCAATCAGGCGTATTTCGGCCCGTATACCGTGCCGCCGGGACACTATTTCGTCATCGGCGATAACCGCAACAACTCCAAGGACAGCCGCAGCACCATGGTCGGCCCGCTCTCCCGCGATGAGATCAAGGGCCACGTCCGCGCGGTGGTGTTCCCGTTCGGCAATTTCCGCCTGATGCCGGACTGACCGGCGGCTGAACCAACAAGAAAAAACAACGGGCTTTCCCATCGGGAAAGTCCGTTTTCTTTATCACATTCATGCAGCTTAAAACCGCGCGAAGCGAAGAAGGGAGTCTGAGGGATTTTTCCCTGAGATGGGGTTTGGGGCGATGGCCCCAACGTATCAGAGCTTCGCCACCCTCAGCGCCTGCCGCGAAAATGCCATCGGCTTGACAAAAGACAGGCGGCTTGCGCGCACGAATACTGTGTCTCCCTCCACGCGCAGGACGAGCTGCGTGGGATGCAGGCGCAGCACACCATAGGAATCGGAGACGAATATGGAAACCGGGCCGTCTTCGGGCAGGCCGCAGTCCTGCTCCATGCGGGCCAGAAGCCGGAATATGTTTTCTCTGCTGGGCTTCATGCTCAATTTCCCCCTTCACGGAGATGTCCGTAACAATTTTAAATTCGCGCTTTGAAGGCGCTTTTCCTGCCGGGCGGGGATTGCATTTTCTTTCCAGCTGACGTATCATTAACGACGGAAAGCATTACCGCCCGACAAAAAGGAGAGGTTTTATGGATATTAAGAAGGAAGCGCTCAGGAAGCATTACGAATGGCAGGGCAAGCTGGAGATCGCAGCACGCGCGCATGTGACAAACAGCGAGGAGCTCTCCCTTGCATATACCCCGGGCGTGGCCGAGCCGTGCCTGGCAATCCGCGATGATTACAACAAGAGCTACGAGCTCACCCGCCGCGCGAACATGGTCGCCGTCATCACCGACGGCACGGCGATTCTTGGTCTTGGCGATATCGGACCAGAGGCCGGCATGCCGGTGATGGAGGGTAAATGCGTGCTCTTCAAGGAGTTCGCCGGCGTGGACGCCTTCCCGATCTGCATCCGCAGCAAGGACGTGGACGAGCTTGTGCGCACGATCTATCTGATTTCCGGCAGCTTCGGCGGTATCAACCTCGAGGACATTGCTGCGCCGCGCTGCTTTGAGGTGGAGCGCAGGCTCAAGGAAATCTGCGATATCCCCGTCTTCCACGATGATCAGCACGGCACGGCAATCGTCGTCGCCGCGGCGATGATCAACGCGCTCAAGGTTGTGAACAAGGCGATGGACAAAGTTCGCGTGGTCATCAACGGCGCGGGCAGCGCGGGTGTGGCCATCGGTAAGCATTTGCTGAATCTGGGCGTTACGGATCTGATCCTTGTGGATCGCTTCGGCGTCATCTGCGAAGGTATGGAGGGCCTCAACCCGGCGCATGAGGAAATGAGCCATAAGACCAATCCCCACCACATCACTGGTACGCTGGCGGACGCCATGCGCGGCGCAGATGTGTTCATCGGTGTGAGCGCGCCGGGCGTCGTCACCGCTGAAATGGTCGCGTCCATGGCGCCGGGCGCGTGCGTCTTCCCGATGGCCAATCCCGTGCCGGAAATCTTTCCGGCTGAGGCCGAGGCGGCAGGCGCAGCGGTGGTCGGCAGCGGCCGCAGCGATTTCAAGAACCAGATCAACAATGTGCTTGCCTTCCCGGGCATCTTCCGCGGCGCGCTGGACGTTCGTGCCAGCGATATCAATGAGGAGATGAAGATGGCGGCCAGCTATGCGATCGCGGGCCTTGTTTCCGATGAGGAGCGCTGCGCGGATTATATTATGCCCAAGGCGTTTGACAAGCGCGTGGGCCCGGCGGTGGCGGCGGCTGTCGCCGAGGCGGCAAGGAAGAGCGGCGTGGCGAGGATTTAAGAAAGCAGTTTCAGAGGGCTTTCTGCCCGAATGAAATGGGTTCAAACCGGCGCGAAGCGAAGAAGGGGTCTGGGGACGATGTCCCCAGGCAGGGGTATGGGGATGCAATCCCCATGCGTTGACTTTTTGCAGCAAATCCTTGTATTCTTTAAAATAATGGTGTACAATATACAGTTGGAATCCTGTGTTCCAACTGTTTTTTCTTTTTCTGTTTGGGTGTCAAAGGAGATTCACGATATGACGAAGATTGATATTTTCTCCGGCTTCCTCGGTGCGGGCAAGACCACGCTGATCAAGAAGCTGCTGAAGGAAGCCCTCGCGGGCGAGAAGGTTGTGCTGATCGAAAACGAGTTCGGCGAGATCGGCATTGACGGCGGTTTCATGAAGGAGGCCGGCATCGAGGTGACTGAGATGAATTCCGGCTGCATCTGCTGCTCTCTGGTGGGCGATTTCGGCGAGGCGCTGCGCAAGGTCATCGATCAGTATCATCCGGACCGCATCCTCATTGAGCCGTCCGGCGTAGGCAAGCTCTCCGACGTTATCCGCGCCGTCGAGGGCGTGGAGAAGGATCTGGATGATGTGACGATGGGCAGCTTCGTCACCGTGGCGGATGCGATGAAGTGTCGCATGTACATCAAGAACTTCGGCGAGTTCTTCCTCAATCAGATCGAATATGCCGGCACCATCCTGCTCTCCCACACGCAGAAGATGACGCAGGAAAAGCTGGAGGCTGCTGTTAAGCTGCTGCGCGAGCACAACGAAAAGGCGCGCATCATCTCTACCCCGTGGGATGAGCTCACCGGCGCGCAGATCCTCTCCGCGATGGAGAAGGATCATAACCTTGCCGAGGAGATGCTGGAAACCGTGATGCACGAGCATGCGCATCATCATGAGCATGACGAGCACTGCGAGTGCGGCTGCCATGATCACGATCATGAGCATCATCATGACCACGAGCACCATGCGCATGATCATCATGAGCATGACGAGCACTGCGAGTGCGGCTGCCATGATCACGATCATGAGCACCATCATGAGCATGAGCATCACCATCATGAGCACGACGAGCACTGCGAGTGCGGCTGCCATGATCACGATCATGAGCACCATCATGAGCATGACGAGCACTGCACCTGCGGCTGCCATGATCATGACCATCATCACCACCATCACCACGCCGACGAGGTCTTCACCTCGTGGGGTGTGGAGACGGTCAAGGCGTTCGGCGAAGCGGAGATGGAGAAGATCCTCACCGCGCTCGATGGCGAGAAATACGGCGTCGTTCTGCGCGCCAAGGGCATCGTTCCGTGCAGCGAGGGCGGCTGGCTGCACTTCGACTACACCCCGGGCGAGCAGAACATTCGCAAGGGCGGAGCGGACTTCACCGGCCGCCTGTGCGTGATCGGCTCCAAGCTGGATGAGAACGGCCTGAAGGCGCTCTTTAACGTTTGATTCATCGGAGGGAAACAATGTCTGTTCCGGTTTATATGTTTGCCGGCTTCCTGGAGAGCGGCAAGACCTCCTTCATTGCCAGCGTGCTGGGCGACCCAGGCTTTACCCGCGATGAAAATACGCTGATCATCCAGTGCGAGGAGGGCATGGAGGAATACGATCCTGCATTCCTCAAGAAATTCCACACGGTTGTGGAGAGCATCGAGGACGAAGAAGAATACAACGAGGAGACGCTGCGCGCATTTGTGCGCAAGCATCATCCGGACCGCGTGATCATTGAGATGAACGGCATGTGGGATCTGGATGCGGCCATCAGCCGCACGCCCAAGGTGCTGGAGATCTTCCAGATCATCACCACCGTCAACGCGGAAACCTTTGAGCTCTACGCGCTGAACATGGGCCAGCGCATGCTGCAGCACATCACCGATGCGGATATGGTCGTCTTCAACCGCGCGACGGAGGAAACCCGCCAGATCATTCGCGATCGCAACGTGCGCTCCATGAATCCCCAGGCGTCGCTGTATTTCGAGAATGACGATGGCACCAGCGAGGACTACGGCGCGGGCATGCCGCCGCCCTATGACATGGATGCGCCGATCATCGAGATCAAGGATCACGAGTTCGGCATCTTCTATCTGGACGCCAGCGAGAACCCGGAGGCCTATGACGGCAAGACTGTCCGCTTCAAGGGTTATATCTACAAGGGCCGCAACATCGGCCGCGACGAGTTCGTGCCGGGCCGTATGGGCATGGTCTGCTGCGCGGATGATATCCGCTTCATCGGCTTCATCGCCAAGGCGAACGGCCTGCCGATGCCCCAGCAGAAGTCCTGGCAGATGGTGACCGCGCGCGTGCAGGCAGAGGAGCGCAAGCAGTACAAGGGCGTCGGCCCTGTGCTCTATACGCTGGCCCTTGAGCCTGCTGACGAGCCGGAAGAGGAAGTCGTGACGTTCAACTAAGAAGGGTACGATAGGGCTGCCGCCCTATGACCCGCCTGAGGGACATTGTCCCTCAGACTCCCTGTTACGCTTCGCGCTTGTTTAAAGAAGCCTTATCTTGGAGCGGCTATTGCCGCTCCAGGAAAACATCTTAAAGCCGCCGCGAAGCGAAGAAGGGGTCTGGGGATGAAATCCCCAGATGGGTTTGGGCGATAGCCCAACGTTTCCCCCCTTACGCATAACTTTGGAGGAATCCAGTTTGGCAAATTACGAAGATAACAGAATTATTGCCAGCTCGCTGAGCTATGCCTATCCGGATGCGGATAAAAGCGCCGTGGAGAATGTGACCATGCGCGTCAAAAAGGGCGAGTTTCTGGCGATTCTCGGCCATAACGGCAGCGGCAAGAGTACGCTTGCCAAGCTGTTCAATGCGCTGTATGTGCCCACGGCGGGTACAGTCTGGGTCTGCGGGCTGGACACGAAGGACGATGATCTCGTCTTCGATATCCGTCAGCATGCGGGCATGGTCTTCCAGAATCCGGATAACCAGATCGTCGCGACGGTCGTGGAGGAGGACGTGGCCTTCGGCCTGGAGAACAACGGCGTGGCGCCGGCAGAGATCCGCGTGCGCATTGACGAGGCGCTGGCTGCGGTAAACATGAGCAAGCACGCCAAGAAGGCGCCGCATATGCTCTCCGGCGGCCAGAAGCAGCGTGTGGCGATTGCGGGCGTGCTGGCGATGAAGCCGGACGTCATCATCCTGGATGAATCGACTGCGATGCTCGATCCCAGCGGCCGCGCTGAGGTGATGAACACCGTGCACCGCCTCAACCGCGAGGAGGGCATTTCCGTGGTGATCATCACGCACTACATGAGCGAAGCGGCCACGGCAGACTATCTGATCGTGATGGACGAGGGAAGAATCGCGATGAGCGGCACCCCGCGCGAGGTATTCACGAAGGTAGAGGCCGTGCGCAAGCTGGGGCTTGACGTGCCGCCGATGACGGATCTGGCGCATATGCTCAGGGAAAACGGCCTTGACGTGCGCGCGGACGTGCTCACGGTGGACGAGATGGTGGAGGAAGTATGTCGATTGTCATCGAACATCTGAATTACGTATACATGGCCGGCGGCCCGTATGAGACCAAAGCGCTGAATGACATCAACCTGACCATCAGCGACGGCGAGTTCATCGGCCTCATCGGCCACACGGGCAGCGGCAAGAGTACGCTTGTGCAGCATCTCAACGGCCTGATCATGCCGACCTCCGGCCGCGTGCTGGTGGATGGCATGGACCTTGCGGACAAGGCGACCGACCGCCGCGCTGTGCGCCAGCGCGTGGGTCTGGTGTTCCAGTATCCGGAAAACCAGCTCTTTGAGGAGACTGTGGAAAAGGATATCGCCTTCGGCCCGAAGAACCTTGGGCTGGACGAAAACGAGATTGCCCGCCGCGTGAAGGACGCTATGCGCCGCGTTGCGCTTGATTATGATAAGCTGCATGACCGCTCGGTCTTCGAGCTTTCCGGCGGCCAGATGCGCCGCGTGGCGATTGCCGGCGTGCTGGCGATGGAGCCGCAGGTGCTGGTGCTCGACGAGCCGTGCGCAGGTCTGGATCCTCGCGGCCGCGAGGAGATTCTCGGTCTGATCAAGAAGCTGCACGAGGAGGCCGGCACGACGATCGTCATGGTCAGCCACTCGATGGATGATGTGGCGTCTCTTGCCGAGCGCGTGATCGTGATGAATCACGGCGAGGTTGCCATGGACGGCGCACCCAGGGATGTATTCTCCTGCGGCGAGGAGCTGCGCGGCATGGGGCTGGACGTTCCGCAGGCGGTGCAGCTGGCAGGCAGGCTGCGCGAGCGCGGCTTTGATATCCCCGAAGGCATTTATCTCATCGAGGAAATCCGCGAAGCGATCCTGAAGGTCGCCGGAAAGGAGGCCGCGCATGCTTAAGGACATCACGCTGGGCCAGTATTTCCCGGGCGATTCCGCGATCCATCGCATGGACCCGCGCATGAAGCTCATCCTGACCATCGCCTATATCGTGGGCGTGTTCATGGTCGGCAATCTGCCGGGTTATCTGCTGGCGCTGGGCTTTCTGTATCTGGTTGTGCGCATTGCCGGTATCAGCTTCAGGTATATCGCCAAGGGCGTAAAGCCCCTGCGCTTTATCATCATCTTCACCTTTGTGCTCAACCTGTTCTTTGTGCAGGGCGAGACGGTTCTTTTTGATCTGGGCTTCTGGGCGCTGACCAAAGAGGCGCTTCAAAACGCGATCTATTTCGCGCTGCGCCTCGTGTTCCTGGTGATGGGCACCTCTGTGCTCACGCTGACTACCAGCCCCGTGCAGCTGACCGACGGTCTGGAGCGGCTGATGCGTCCGCTGCAGCGCTTCCATTTTCCGGCGCATGAGCTGGCTATGATGATGACCATCGCACTGCGCTTCATCCCGACCCTGCTGGAGGAGACAGACAAGATTCAGAAGGCACAGATGGCCCGCGGCGCGGACTTTGAATCGGGCAACCTGATCGCCCGCGCGAAGGCGATGATTCCGCTGCTGGTTCCGCTGTTTGTCAGCGCATTCCGCAGGGCAAATGATCTGGCGATGGCAATGGAGGCGCGCTGCTATCGCGGCGGCGATCATCGCACCCGCCTGCGCGAGCTGAAATACACAAAGCTGGACGCGATTGCCCTTGCGGGCATGGCGGCGTTTATTGCGATCATTGTGCTGGAGGGCAGGCTCCTTGGATAAGCCGACGGACAGCCTGATTCTGCTCAGCAAGCACCGCCCCAGCGAGGCGGATTATCCGCCGGAGGGGAAAAGGCGCTTTCGCCTGATCGTGGAATACGACGGTACGGATTACTGCGGCTGGCAGCGGCAGATCAATGGTCCGAGCGTTCAGCAGGTATTGGAAGAAACGATTTCAAGGCTCACCGGCGAGGAGATTGCTGTGACGGGCTCCAGCCGGACCGACGCGGGCGTGCATGCCGCAGGCCTTTGCGCGCATTTTGACAGCGCGACGCGCATCCCGCCGGAGAAGATTGCCTTTGCGCTCAATACCATGCTCCCGCCGGATATCCGGATCCGCGAAAGCGGCGCAGCGCCGGAGGGCTTTCATGCCCGCTACAGTGCCTGCGGCAAAGTGTATGGCTATCGCTTCATCAACAGCCGTCATGCGCCGGCAATTGGCAGGCAGTATGCGGCGCATGTGCCGCTTCCCCTTGATGTACAGAGGATGCATGAGGAAGCGCAGGCGCTTCTGGGCACGCATGATTTTGAGGCGTTTGCTGCCAGCGGTTCTGTGGTGAAGAGCACTGTGCGCACGATCTACCGCGCACAGGTGACGCGAAGCGGCGATGAGGTGACGCTTTTCGTGCTGGGCGATGGGTTCCTGTATAACATGGTGCGCATTATCGCCGGCACGCTGATGGAGGTTGGCACGCGCAAGCGCGAGCCGGGTGCAATCGCAAGGGCGATTGTGACAAAGGACCGTCTTTCGCTCGGCCAGACCGCGCCTGCCAGAGGGCTCACGCTCCTGCGCGTGCTCTATGGCGGCGACGAGGAAATTGCGCTTTCCTATTTCGAATGACAGATTCTTGAATCCCCCGCATAGGATAGCCCGGACTGACGAGACTGTCTGGGGGGATGCGCTTGAATCAGGCGATCGAGAAGCGGGTGCTGAAAGAGGCGGAATACATCGCGCAGCACGGAGCGACCGTGCGGCAGACGGCCCGCGTATTCTCAGTATCCAAGTCAACGGTGCATAAGGACATGGAGACGCGCCTGAAGCAGCTTTCAAGCCCGCTGGCCACGGAAGTGGCGGCTGTGTTTGCAAAGAACAGGGCTGAGCGCCATATGCGCGGCGGCGAGGCCACGCGCATGCGATACGCGCAAAAGAACAAAGAACAGCCGAGAAGTTTATATTGCCGCGAAGCGGAGAAGGGGTCTGGGGACGATGTCCCCGGGCTGGAGTTTGGGGATGCAATCCCCAAGAAGGGCGGCAGCCCTATCGTAAAGGAGAAAAGCATGTTTGGCGTAGATGAACTGGGACTGGATCTGGGTACGAACACGCTGCACATGGTTGTGCAGGGCAAGGGTATTGTGCTCAGCGAGCCTGCATATGTGACCTATGACCGGCAGACGCGCGACGTCGTGGCGGTCGGCGAGGAGGCGCGCAGGATGTACGGGCGCACGCCCGCCGGCCTGATCGTGGAGCGCCCCATGCGCGATGGCCGCATCCGCAGCTTTGATCTGGTCAGCAAGATGCTGCGCTATGAGATGCGCAAGGTCGTGGGCAAGCGCGCGGCGTTCCGGCCGAGGCTGCTGCTGGCGCTGCCGGGCGGCATGGTGCCCAGCGAGCGGCAGACGCTTGTGGATATCATGGTCGACGCCGGCGTGCGCAGCGTTGTGCCGGTGGATGAAAACGTCGCTGCGGCAATCGGCGCAGGCATCCGCATTGATCAGCCGTACGGCCGCATGAATATCGATATCGGCGGAGGACGAACCAATGTGTCCGTCTTCTCATTCGGCCATCAGATCGTCTGGGATATTCTGGATGTGGGCGGCGATAAATTCGACGAGGCAATCATCGACTACCTGCGCAAGAAGCATAACCTGCTCATTGGTGCGCGCACGGCGGAGGAACTCAAGGTCAATATCGGCTCTGCGCGCATGCGCGGCGTGACGCTTTCCATGGATGCATGCGGCCGCAGTCTGGTGTCCGGTCTGCCGCGCGCGGTGACGGTCACCTCGGAGGAGCTCATTGAAGCGCTGGACGAACCGCTGCGCGAGCTCATCAGCGCGCTGCACAGGATCATCGAGCGCACCCCGCCCGAGCTGGCCAGCGATATCTTCGATGAGGGCATCACGCTCTCCGGCGGCGGCGCACAGCTTTTCGGACTTGCCGAGGTCATCTCCGATCAGCTGCGCATCCGCACGACGCTGGCCGACGAGCCGGATCTGTGCGTGGCGCATGGCCTGAGCGCGCTCATCGATGATCCGGACCGCTATGAGAACATTGATCTCGTCTCCGGCAGCCGAAGCGATATGCTCCGCGACGACTGATCAAAATACATGAATATCGCGAAGCTGCGGATGAAAAGCATCTGCAGCTTCGTTTATTATGCAGATTGCCGGTCTCGTCCGCAGAGCTGCGGGATGTACGGAGGTTTGCCGGTTTTGCATGTGGAAAAAGTTGACAGGGGATGCATCTTTCAAACGCCTGTAAACTGTGATACAATATATGCTGTATATACAGGCTCAATTTTGCATGCCGATACAGAAGGAGAATGTTCATGGATAAGCGTTACGATCTGCTGCTTTGTGATGCGGATGATACCCTGTTTGACTTTGGCAAGGCGGAGGAAAACGCCTTTCAGGAAGCCTGCGTGCACATGGGTTTCGAGGCGACGGCTGCGCTGCACGCGACGTATTCCGCCATCAATTCGGCGCTGTGGAAGCTGCTTGAGCAGGGCGGCATCACGCAGAAGGTGCTGCGCGTGAAGCGCTTTGAGCAGTTCCTTGAGGCGATCGGCAGGCATGATCTGGACGCTGCAGAGATGGCGACGGTGTTTGCCGATGCGCTGGGCCGCCAGAGCGTGCCGATTGAGGGCGCGATCGAGGCTGTTGCCCGCTGGAGCAGGATTGTGCCGGTCATCATCGTGACTAACGGCATTTCGAAAATTCAGCACGGCCGCATGAACGGCAGCGAGGTGCGCCATTACATCAGCGGCATGGTTATCAGCGAGGAGGTCGGCGCGGCAAAGCCGGACCCGAAGATGCTGGAGATCGGCATGGAGATGGCGAAGATCACAGACAAGCGCCGCGTGCTTGTGCTGGGAGATTCGCTTTCCAGCGATATCGGCGCTGCGGCAAATGCGGGCATCGACGCCTGCTGGTACAACAGGAAGGGCCATGCCAACACAAAGGGTCTGCCGGTCCGCTATGAGATCACGGATCTTGACGACGTGGACGGCATCCTGCTGGGCACACACTGAGAAGAGAAGAATACTTGATCAATAAAGGAGGAAACGGCATGAAGAAACTGGCGCTTGGAGCGATGCTTACCGCCATGCTGTTTCTCATGAGCGGCTGCTTTATCCAGCCGGACCCGATGCTCGATCCGCTGGTGATCACCGATGGCGCGGTGCCCTTTGGCACGGTGCAGCCGCTGCCCACCAATACGCCCACGCCTGTGCCCGCGAGCACGCCTTCGCCCACGCCGGACAGCTGGCAGGCGAGCGATCAGAGCACATGGGAGGACTGGACGCAGAACGGGCTGCCCACGTCGACCCCGCGCACGGTGACTACCGCTGCGCCGGATGCCCAGAGCTGGACGACTTCCACGCAGGATTACAATGCGGGCTATCCCGTACTGATGATGGGCTCCACCGGCAGCGACGTCAGCGATCTGCAGGCGCGGCTGCTGGAGCTGGGCTATTATACCGGCAGCATCGACGGGCGCTATGCTTCTGCGACGGTGGACGCCGTGCAGGAATTCCAGACCAGGCATGGCTTGACGGCGGACGGCATTGCGGGCAGGCAGACGCAGGATACCCTGTATTCCGGCGCAGCGCTGCCCAAGTATGTGACCGTGCAGGATGCGGCGACGCAGGATGAATACCTGCTGCTCAAACTGGGCGCTTCCGGCCTTGAGGTGCGCAAGCTGCAGGGGCGTCTGGCGGAGCTGGGCTATTATGCAGGCGGCGTGGACGGCATCTACGGCGAGACGACGGTGGACGCGGTCAAGGCATTCCAGCGCAGCAACGGCCTGTCCGGCGACGGTCAGGCGGGCGCACAGACGCAGAGCAAGCTGTATTCCACCAGCGCGCGCTATGCCAGCAGCCCGGTGGCCACGGCCGATCCGCAGGCCGCGCGTACGCTGAGCCTGGGCATGAGCGGCAACGACGTTTATGCGCTGCAGCAGCGGCTTATCGAGCTGCGGTATCTCAGCGGCGTGGCGGACGGCGTATTCGGCGTGGAGACGCAGAACGCGCTTATCGCCTTCCAGAAAAACAACAACCTGACCGCAGATGGAAACGCGGGCAGCGCGACGATCAAAAAGCTTGCCGGCAGCTGCAAAGCAGCCACCAGCACGACGCCGAAGCCGGCTGCCGCCGGCGCGACGCTGCGCGAGGGCGATCAGGGCGAGGCGGTTTACATCCTGCAGGCACGGCTCTTTGAGCTGGGCTATTATACGGGCCGCATCGACGGCCGCTTCAGCGAGGAGACGACCATCGCTGTCACGCAGTTCCAGATGGCCAATGGCCTGACGGCGGACGGCATCGCGGGCAAGGGCACGCAGTCCAGGCTCGAAAGCGGCATGGCGATTCCGGCGGACGGCATTGCGCCGGAGGAGGAGATTCCCTCGCAGCCGGCGACGCTCAATACCCTGCGCCGCGGCGATGAGAGCGCGGAGGTCATGGTGCTCCAGCAGTATCTGCTCGGCCTTGGTTATCTTTCCACGCAGCCGGACGGTCAGTTTGGTTCAGGCACGGAGCGTGCGGTGAAGCTCTTCCAGGAAGCCAACGGCCTGACGGCGGACGGCGTTGCCGGCAAGGGCACGCTCTCCATCCTCTATAGCGGCAGTGCCGTGGCATACGGCAGCTACTTCGGATCTTCGTCCTCGTCTTCCTCGTCGGGTGTGATCGTCAGCGCGACGGCAACGCCGAAGCCCAACACGGATATCGTCATCCAGTGGGAGAGCGAGGGAGATGACGTCAGGCAATACCAGAGACGGCTGGTTGAACTGGGCTATCTGAGCAGCAAATATGTCACCGGCAAATTCAATCAGGCGACGGTTGAGGCCACCAAGGCGTTCCAGACGATGAACGGTCTCAAGGTGGACGGCGCGGCAGGTCCGCAGTCCCTCAAGCTGATCTATTCGGACGACGCGCTCAACAGCAATGGCGAGCGCGCCGGCGACAGGATTGTGGGCGCCTCGGAGGCAGTGATCTCCGAGGTGCTCGCCGCAGGCATGACAGGCGAACAGGTGCGTCAGGTGCAGAGGCGACTCTCTGAGCTGGGCTACCTGTCCGCCTCTTTTGTAAGCGGCGTCTATGACAACAATACCCAGCAGGCAATCCGCCAGTTTCAGCAGGCGAACGGCCTGAGCGCCGACGGCACGGCGGGCAGCGCCACGCAGTCCATGCTCTATGCTTCCGGCGCAGTGACAGCGCAGGTGGCGCGCATGGCGGGGGATAATACAGCCCGCCAGAGCGAGGAATACCGCCTCAACGGCGCGTATCAGGTGTCTATCGGCGGCGGCGGCATCGCCGTGGGCGACAGGAATTATCTCTATCATGCGGACGCTACGCAGGGCGGCGCGCTGGTCAGGCGCGCATTTAACGGCGCAGGCGCGCAGGTGCTTGCCCATGACGTGCCGCGCTTTCTGCATCTGACCAACGGCAGGCTCTACTATGTGGCCAGCGACGGCGGCGAGGACTGTATCGTGCGCATGAATGCGGACGGAACAAAGCGCGAGGTGCTTGTGCGTGCGGGCATTATTCTGCGCTTTGCGCTGCATGACGGCGTGCTGTATGTGCTTGACGCCAACGGCGCGCTCAAGGAGCGCATGCTCTCCGGCGAGGAAAGCGGGCTGATGGAGGGTGTAGCAGATTTCTGTCTGGATGCATCCGGTAATACGCTGATCTGCGTGACGCAGGAGGGCGTGGTTTCCTTCGGCATCGATACGGGCAGGCGCGAGACGCTGTACACGGGCTCGGCGGATCAGGCAGCCCTGTGCGGTCAGGCGCTGCTTGTGCGCACAGGCGGCAATCTGGTGCGCGTGGCAGGCGGTCAGAGCGCGACCATCCGGCGCGACGGCGCGCTGGCGATGGGCGTGTATGGGCAGAAGGTGATCCAGCTGACAGGTCAGGGCGTGATGACCTGCGATGTGAACGGCGAAAATGCAACGATCATTCTCTATGGGGAATACGAGACGATGTCGGTGGCCAACGGGACGCTCTATGTGGGCGATGAAAAGGGGTTCACGCAGCAGGTGATGCTGTAAAGCGGAAAAGGGATAAAAAGCTGAGCAAGGGGTTTCTTCCCTTGAACATTCTTGGCTTCGCGGCGGCTTTATGCCGCCGTGAAACGAGATTGACGCAGCCTTGAATATCTTTGAATGGTCAACATGGCGTGGGCTGATAGCAGCCTGCGCCTTTTTTCTTGAACAGCGGCAGGCGTATTGAAAGGCAGTTTGTTTCCAAAAGGGTATTGACACACACATGCGTCTTGTATATACTTTAACTGTACTACATGTACTAATACAGTTAAAACGGAAAGGAGGAATGCAGGTGTTCCTTGTGAATCCAAAGAGCAAACAGCCTTTGTATGAGCAATTGGTAGATCAGCTTCGCAAACAGCTTTTCCTCGGGGTGATTGAAGCCGGTCAGGCGCTCCCTTCTGTGCGCCAGCTCGCGACGGAGCTCGGTATCAATCCCAATACCATCCAGAAGGCTTACCGCCGCATGGAGGCAGAAGGGATGATCATTTCAGTACCGGGAAAGGGCAGTTTCATCAGCGATGATCTGGCCGACATGCTAAAGAAACAGCGCGACGAGCAGCTGGAAAAAACAAGACAGCAAATCAGGACTTGTCGTGAAATGGGATTAGATAGAGAAACCATCGAAAGACTTACAGATGAAGTCTACAAGGAGGAAGACGTATGTTCACTGTGAAGGGGCTCAGCAAGAGCTTTGGAACAAAGAAAGCCATTACGGATCTTTCCCTTACGCTGGAGGAAGGGCATATCTTTGGCATGCTGGGAACCAACGGAGCGGGAAAATCCACGCTGCTGCGCGTGATGAGCGGCATTTTGCGTGCAGACGCAGGAAGCATTCATCTGGATCACATGCCTGTCTATGAGAATCCGGCGGCAAAGCGGGAAATCTGCTATCTCAGCGACGAGCCGACATTTCTGTCCAACGCCAGTATCGCTGAAATGGGCAGGATGCAGGCGGCATATTATCCGGAATACAGCGAGGAGAAGCTCAAGGCGCTGTGCGAAAGGTTTGCGCTGCCGATGAATGAGCGGATCACCAGCTTTTCCAAGGGCACGCAGAAGCGCGCGCAGATCTGTCTCGGCCTCGCGCTCAATCCCCGTGTCCTGCTCTGCGACGAAACCTTTGATGGTCTGGACCCCGTGATGCGCGACAGCTTCAAGCGTGTGCTCAGCCAGGAAACCGTGGACAGGGGACTCATCACGGTGCTGGCCGGCCACAACCAGCAGGAGATGGAGGATATCTGCGACAGCGTCGGCTTCCTGCACGAGGGCAAGCTGGTTTGCAGCGGCGATCTGGATACGCTGCTTGGCGACGTGCATCGCGTGCAGCTGATTCCTGCAAGTGAGGTCAGCGACGAAGAATTCGGTGCTTTTAGTCCCCTGCGCCTGCAGAGGCAGGGAAGGCTTTGCATGATGACGCTGCGCGGAGACAGAGAGGAGCTTGAAAAGAAACTCAGTGCGCTTGCGCCGCTTTTCATGGAGTTCCTGCCGCTTTCTCTGGAAGAAGTGTTTATTCTGGAAATGGAGGATCGTGGATATGCGCAGCAATAAGATGAGTGCTACCCGTTTCCTGCTTAAACGAAACCTGTTCATCGGCGTCGCGGTATTTCTGGTTACATTCATGATGCTGCCGTTCTGGGGGCTTTCCCATATTCCGAATGAAAAGGAAACGCTTGCCGCGATGGATCTGGCAGCGCCTGAGGTGATTACGGAAAGATTTATCCAGGCTGTATCTGTTGAAGTCATGACCAGGCCGCTCAATCTGGAATTGATGGTCATCCTCTATGGCGGCCTCGGATTCCTGACGGCGATGATGCTGATGAGGCATCAGTTCAGCCGCAGACAGAGCATGCTTCACGCGGCGCTGCCCGACAAGCGCGAGAGCGATTTCCTGCGCCGCTGTGTCGGTTATGGGGTGTTGTGCCTCGTGCCGATTTGTATCAATTTTATTTTGTATCTGCTGGTGGCGGCGCTCAGCGGCCTGCTTGAATATGTCAAGTGGAGCGTGCTTCTGCCTAAGTTCGGCATGCTGCTGGTCATCAATTTCTATGGCTTTGCGATGGGCATGCTTGCCAGCGTGCTCACCGGCACGTATTGGGCTGCGCTGCTTGCCGGAGCGATGCTGGTGATTGGCGTGGAGTGCACATCCTACCTGTGGTATGATCTTGCCGGCCGCTATCTGCATACGCTGGTGAAGGACAGCTATACAGACGCGCTGCTTCGATTCTCTCCCGCGTACTCGCTCTATAAAACCTTCTATAAGCCGGCCGAGTTTGCATGCTGGCCGGGCGTCGTCGTTTCGGTGCTTGCGCTTGCTTTGAGCCTTGTGCTTTATCGCATCCGCAAAACGGAGCGTGCTGAGCATACGCTTGCATTTGCACCGCTGCACAGCCTGATGGGCTTTGTGCTTCCGCTGACAGGCGGTACGCTGCTGGGCATGATTGTGATGATGTCCTTTGGAACGGAGATCAGCCTGATTGGCGGCATGATCGCCGGCGCAGTGCTGACGTTCCTGCTTTGCAGAATTGTATTCAACCAGCGATTCTGCGGCATTTTGAAGCAGTGGTATCTTCCGGCGGCGTCTGCTGCCGTGCTGGTGCTTGGCGTCGCCATTTTGCACCATGATCTGCTTGGCTATGACCGTTTCCTGCCTGACAGAGAGAAGCTGACGGCCATCACCTATCAGCCGCGCAGCTACGACACGAGCGAAATCATCACGCTCACATCGGATGAGGCGCTGGATGCTGCGTTTGCGTGGTGTGAATTGATGCATGGCGAAGTCAACAGCTATGATAATGGGCTTGTTGCAGGAAGCAGCGCTTTCAGCGGCAGCGACGTTGTGATCACCTATCAGATGGGTGATAGAAAGGTACACCGCCATTATCCCAACAGGAGAATGCGAAACGAGGCACAGGACAGCCTCCGGCGCATCATCGAAAGCGACGACTACAGACAGAGCATCATTTCGCAGTGCCATTTGGATACCGACTCGGTAACGCGTATGGATGTCAATACGCAGAGTCCTATGATGGAAAATGACATGTTCTTTGAGCGGTTTGGCCATGCGAACAGAAGCTTTGATCGGGAAAAAGACGGCGATGCGATGAACACGCTGCTCAGTGCGTTGAAGTGGGATATCCTGAATCGAACGCTGGAGGAAAGACAGCAGGATGCGCTCATGAGCATTGGTCTTACGATTGAGATTCCGGGTTCCCGTGAAACGCGCTATAAGCAGCTCGATATTTATCCGGGCGACCTGAATGTGCTGAATCTTCTCTTCGGCAGCGACGCGCAGGAAATGGTGCAATACATGACGGGCGGCTATGCCGGCAATGAGGATATTGTTGTCCTCAAGGTCGACTACGCGTATACCCGCAGGGAGATGAGTGAGCAGAGCGTGAGCCTGAGAGACGCCATCCAGTCGGTTACGCTTGCTGCTTCGGCTGAACAGGCGAAGGAGTGGATTGCACATTCGCAGAATACCTCTGCAAAGAACTATTACTATGAACCCTATATTGAAGAGGATCCGTATCAGCGCCTGTACGTTTATCGCATGAGCACGGTAGAAAAGTATGCGGGTTCGTATGGATACGAGGTGCCGGAGGACAAGGCAAAGCTCTA
>JAFWXL010000058.1 GCA_017545905.1 Clostridia bacterium
ATGTAGGGGAAACCCGGGTTTCCCCTCATCCCTTTGGGCCCAGCGCAGCGCGCAGCCTGATTGATCCATACAGATATCCTATCGAAGTATATCAGAATCGTAATTGTCGCCTTCGGCTCCGCTCCGATTCTTGCTGATGGGCGCTTCGCGCGTGGGATACGTTGGGGATTTCATCCCCAAGCCCCTGACAAGGGATTTCATCCCTTGACCCTTCTTCGCTTAGCGCGTTCTTACGCAGCTTTATCTCCCTTCTGTGCAGCAAAAAGAGCCCCGGTTGTCCGGAGCTCTTTCTTATTCCATTATTTCAGTTCACTGCTGAGCAGGCAGCCCACAGACAAATCACCCGTCTGCACAAAGCAGAAATCGCCGCTCACGCCGATGACCGTCACCGTCTCGCCAACCATCAGCATCATCACGCCGTCGTAGGAATTGGACGGCCTGTCGCGCAGCACAACGGACTGTGTCCCGTAGGGCGAGGCCACCGTGCGGCGCTCACGCGCATCCACTGCACTGGATGACTTGAGATAATCCGACATCATATAGCCGCAAATGCTGTTCTGTCCGCTGCCGATGACCACCTGCGCCCAGCCGCCGCCTGCATCGGCGACGATCTCCACCGGCGTGCCGCTGACAAACTTGCCAATGACGCCCGCATCTCTGGCAGGCGCCGAGCGCATATTCAGCCTGCTCGCCGGATCGCCGCCATTGCTGACGACCGCGCCCCGCGCAAAGGCCGCTGCCGGCGTCAGCAGCATCAGCACCGCCATCAGGCAGATAAGCATCTTCTTCATATATTCACCTCGTCCTGCAGCGCACAGGGCCGCAAAATCGTTTTCTTCTTTAACCACTTGACGAATCATCAGCTTCTTCTCTTCCCGGAATTGGCAGAAAAGAATCGTTGTGTGATTGTACTTATTTTACCATGTTCCGTTCATTTCTGGAAGAGCATTCCCGTATATTTTGAACACAAGTGAACATTATATGAACAAACTGTAAACTTTCGTGGATTTTGACGGTTTTCTGAGCGATCGTTTTCAGCTATACTATGTATATTCGTTCAGTTTTTTAGCGCTGCGCACCGGTGCGCACGCAGGCAGGAGGAATCTATGAAGCTCTATCTGACAGGCGAACCCTGCAGCCAGCAGCGTCATTGCTACTATGTTGAGGGAAGCAATGTGTCGTTCATCGTGGACTGCGGCTATCAGCGCTGCTATGCCGGCGATGAGATTCCGCATCTGACGAGTGAGCAGATCCGTTCTGCCCGTTACCTCTTTCTGACCCATTCCCATGAGAATCAGTCCGGCGGCCTCATGCATCTGCTGACCAACGGCTTCACCGGCCGCGTGGTGCTCACCGCAGAAACCGCACAGCAGATCCACATTCCAATCGACGATCCCATCATTCTGGAAGGTCTGAGTCTGCCCTTCACGGAAACCGAGCTGCCTGGCGGCCTGCATCTGATCTGGGGCCGCAGCGGTCATTGTCTGGGCAGCGCGTGGTTCCGCATCCGTGCCGGTGAAAAGTCCATCCTCTTCTCCGGTGATTACTACCCGGCAGCGCGCATCCATGCCACCGACGCCATTGCAGGCGTACATGCCGACGTAGCCGTGCTTGACTGCGACTACGGCACGCAGTCCGCCGACACGCGCGAGGAACAGCTCGATGCGCTTGTCCACGCTATCTCGGAGGCGATCAAGGACGGCCGCCCCGTTCTGCTGCCCGTGCCGACATACGGCCGCGGTTTGGGCATCATGGCCTGCATCAGCGAGCGTCTGCCTGATGTGGATATCTTTGCCGACGAGCCGCTGCGGCGTGAGCTTTCACAGCTCGACGCGACCGCCATGTGGGTCAGGCCCGAGGCAGGCACGCTGCTCAGCAGCCTCTTCGTGCGCCCAATCCCCGAGGAATTTGTCGCGCTTGGCGTATATCTGATCAGCGATCCGCAGCTCGACGAGCCTGAATCGCTCATTCTGCTTCGCCAGCTGCTCATCTGCGGCGCGCGCGTGATCATGACCGGCACGGTCGAGGTCGGTACCTATGCCGCCTCGCTCATGCATTCCGGCAATGCGCGCAAGCTGCGCTACGCCGTGCACTGCACGCAGGAGGAAATGCTTGCCGTCGCCGCGCAGAACGACTTCGGCCGGATCATCGCCTATCGCTCGGACTACGCGCCCACGCAGAGCGTGTACGAGATTTAACTGCAATAGAAAAGGACGACCAAGGTCGTCCTTTTTGCATACAATGATCAATGCGCCGGGGTCGAAAGCTCCAGACCCCCATTATGCTTCACGCAATAAAACGATTACTTCACAGCGTCAAGCACAGCCTTGGCCATCTGCTCCTTTTCACAGACGCCCTTGTGGCGAATCTCCATCTCAGGCAGCTTCGCAATCTGATCCGGCTCGCGCGTAGCGGTCAGCTCAGAGAGCATCGCGCAGCAGGCAAAGTCATCCTTGCCGCAAACGGCTTGTGCGCCCGCAATCGCCTCCAGTACGGACGCGCCGAACTTGTACGGGCTGGCTGTGGACACGATGACGCTCACGGTCTTGTCGCCGGTCTTTTCGATATAATCGCGCAGCACTGCAGAGGCCACCGCCGTATGGGTATCCATCAGGTAGTGATCCTCCTGCCAGCAGCGGCGGATTTCTGCGCGGATGCCGTCTTCATTCACATAACCGGAGGCATATTTCGCCTGCAGCTTCTGCAGCATGTCCGCATCCACCCGGTAGACCTTCTTCTCCCTGAGCTGAGCCATCAGATCCGCGACCTTCGCGCCGTCGCAAGCGCACAAGTCAAAGAGCAGACGCTCAAGGTTGGAGGAGATCAGGATATCCATGGACGGAGAAATGGTCTTAAAGAAATCGCGGCCGGAAATATCGTACACGCCGGTTTCAATGAAATCGGTCAGCACGTTATTCTCGTTGCTCGCGCAGATCAGCCTGCCCACGGGCAAACCGGCCTTGCCGGCATAATCCGCAGCGAGGATATCGCCGAAATTGCCGGTCGGCACGCAGAAATTGACCTTGTCACCCGGCTGAATCGCGCCCTGCGCAATCAGGTCGGCGTATGCGGAGAAATAATAGACGATCTGCGGCACCAGACGGCCGAAGTTGATCGAATTGGCAGAGGAGAGCACGCGGCCCTGACGGTTCATCTCTGCCGCGAACGCCGGATCGGAGAAAATTTTCTTCACTCCGGTCTGCGCATCGTCAAAATTGCCCTTGACAGCGATCACATGCGTGTTGCTGCCGCCGGTGGTCACCATCTGCAGGCGCTGCGCCTGAGAGACGCCGCCATCCGGATAGAACACGCAGCAGCGGGTGCCCGGCACATCGACAAAGCCCTCCAGAGCGGCCTTGCCCGTGTCGCCGCTGGTGGCGACGAGAATGAATACCTCGCGCTCCTCGCCATGCTTCTTTCCGCTCATGGTCAGCAGATACGGCAGCAGCTGCAGCGCCATATCCTTAAAGGCCAGCGTCGGGCCATGCCACAGCTCCAGCGCATGGGCCCAGCATCCCACCTTCGCCATCGGCGCGACGGCCTCGCAGTCAAATCCCGTGCCATATGCGCCGGCAATGGCCGTGTTCAGCTCTTCAGCGGTGAAATCCGGCAGGAAGCGGCCAAGCACGAAGGCGGCGCGCTGCTGATAATTCATAGGCGCCAGCGCACAGATTTCCTCAAGCGTAAACTGCGGAAACTTGGACGGAACATACAGCCCGCCGTCCGGCGCAAGACCGCGCAGAATAGCCATGGACGGCGAGACGGCGGCAGCGCCGCGGGTAGAAAGCATCTGCATAAGGATTCCTCCTCTTGTATCCAACGGACAAAAGCCCGGTTGTATTTGGAAAACTGATTTTTTCATTATACAAGAAAGCCGCTGCCCCGTCAATAGACAAGGAAGCGGCTGATTCTATGCGTTTTTTGTCGCATACGCGGGGAATCTTAGATCTGATACTTACGGATCGCTTCCGGCACGTTCGCAGCGTCTTCGCTGAAGCTGATAACCATATCGCAGCCAGCATTGGCGACGAGCGTTTCGAGCTTGGCAAAGAAGTCAACCAGATCGGCGACATCGGCCTTGACCAGCTTGAGGAATGCGTCAACGTAGATCACGCTGATGTCATAATTGCCGGCGAGAATGCCAGCCAGGAAGCCGTAGAAGGAGTCCTTGCCCTTCACAGCGTACTCGCTCGCATCCACAAAGCGAACCTGCGGCTTGAGGCTGAGGGTGTAGCTCTTATCGTCGTCCACAAAGAGCACATTGCCCTTCGCTTCCTTGATGGAAGCGTTCGCCATATCCAAAATACGCTTGGTCTTGCCGGAACCCTTCTTGCCAAAGATAACCTGGATCACGGTCAATCCCTCCCTTTCATGTTTTCTAGCTGTTCCCATTATAGCCTAAATCCCCACCCATGACTAGCCCTTTTTTTGAATAAATTTTATAAACCAGTCAGTCTTTCCAGCGCAAATTTTTGGTTTTTTCAGTGAATACTTGCTTTTTTTGTCTGAACATGATATAAATAAAATGTTACAATTTCCCAACGGGAAATGCGCAGGGCATGACCCCTGCGCCCGGAAAGGAGCCCCAATCATGAAGAATTTCCTGCGTGCCTTAGCGCTTTGTCTGCTGCTGATCCTGCCCGCATGCGCGCTTGCTGCCGATATGCCCTGTTACTGGCAGCTCGAATGCATCGAGGTGAGCGGCGAGACCGCCAACGTCTACGGGCCCGCCGCCATCGAGACCGACGCCGTGAGCGTCGCCGAAGCCGATCCGGCAAGAATGACTGAGATCGTGCGCGGCGTCAGGCATGTTGCGCTCAATCTCACGCGCGAAAACGGCGGCTATCACGCGCACGGCGCGTATACCCTTGCAGGCATTCCTGCCGTTGTGCCCGGTTCTGCCTATGCCAGGCTGACCGTCACTGCAAACACCAGCGCTGATGAGCACTCGTTCTACCTGTATTCTTCCATCCACGTCGACGGCCGCCGCACGCTGCGCGTGCGCGATACCGGCGCGTGGGTGCACCGCGTCTGCTTCCCGCATTCTGCCCCGGCCGGTGCGGAGCATCGCGTCGCCTTCGTCTCCCGCGAGATCCACGGCTACGCGGAATCCCGCATCACCTATGTCTATCGCGCGCATCCGGGCGTGATGATCATTGATGCTAACGGCGACGTGGTGCTCTATGATCTTGACGGCAATGAGATTCAGCGCATCCCGCAGACCGTGGATGACATCCTGCCCGTGTTCGCTGCGGGCATCTCCGCCGCCGACGGCAAGACCATCTTTTCTGCCGAGCCGAAGGATGACGGCTCCATGATCGTCCGCTTCGACCCCGACTGCGGTCTTGGCGAGGATGAGCTGATCCGTCTGATCCGCGCCGCCGTTGCCGGTGAAACCGACGCAACCTCCTCTGCCACGTATGTCTCCTCGCTCAAATCCGATGAAAACGATGCGATTCTCTATATCGCGCCGGATACCGAGCTTTCCGACGACGTGCTGCGCGCACTGCTGCGTGCCGCGTCCGGCAAGGCGCTGAGCGTCGGAGCCGTATCCGAGGCGGTTGATTCCGGCAGCGTTGCGCTGATCGCCGAGCCGACGGCAACACCTGTTCAGATGACCTACGGCCAGTTGATCGAAATGGCTCGCGATCCCGAAGCCAGACAGACCGCAGCCCCGGTCGGCCATGCCTCTCTTTCCGAGGACGCCGAGGGCGCTTCCGCCGCGCAGGCGCTCGCCCTCTACGACCAGCATGGCGTGCAGGGCATCGTGCTCACCCCGGGCGCGCAGGCAGGCGGCGGCGACCTCCTTGAAACCATCGACAAGGTCATCAAGGCCGACGGCCTGCAGGAGACCTTCACCGCCTTCTTTGGCAAAGACGCCGCTGTGGAGGGCGTTGTCGCCGGCGAGAAGAGCATTGAAATCGTGCCCGGAACCCAGAACGCTGCCGGTCTGTATGCCGCATCTGCTGGTTCGAGTACGCTGCTTGGCGTAACGCCGGGCGATGTGACGGAGCTGCTGCGTCATCTCGACAGCGCGCTGGTCAAGCTCAGCGCCACACCGACTCCGACTCCCACACCGACCCCGACTCCTACGCCGACCCCGACTCCTACGCCGACCCCGACCCCTACGCCGACTCCGACTCCTACGCCGACCCCGACTCCCACTCCGACCCCGACTCCTACGCCGACCCCGACTCCTACGCCGACTCCGACTCCCACGCCGACCCCGACTCCCACGCCGACCCCGACTCCCACGCCGACCCCGACTCCCACTCCGACCCCGACTCCCACTCCGACCCCGACTGCGGAGCCGACCGCTACCCCGACTGCGGAGCCGACCCCTACCCCGACTGCGGAGCCGACCCCACCCCCGACGGCGGAGCCGCCCCCAACCCCGACTGCGGCGCC
>JAFWXL010000059.1 GCA_017545905.1 Clostridia bacterium
CTCATCCTGCCGTATTTCCCAATCGGCGCATGTCTCTGCACGTTAAGTTTGAGATCGGGAATCAGGTAATCTCCGCATGGCTTGTAGTCAATTTGAATCATCAGTGTCCTTCCTTTCTTTTCAAATCCGATCCGAAAAGTTCATCGCTGCTTCGTCGTTCCCCAAGGAGACCGTCTCTTCATCGCCACTTACAGGAGCGTGTCACGCTCCTGTTTATAGGCAATGAACACGATGGATTCACCACCGGAAGTTCTGCGGAATGCCGACGCTGTCCAAGTACTTGCGGCGGGCTTCCTCACGCGCCGCTTCGTCCGGCGCGGTTTTGTACTTCGTGTAGTAGTCATGCCGCAACATGGCATCCATCTTCTTTTCTAACTCGCTTTTGATCCGCTGTCCCGGCTCCTCGCTGCCGATTACATGATAGAGGAAGAGGTCGCAGAACAGATCTTCTGCTATCCTCACATACTTCATAAATGCTCCTTTCCGTGACGCTCGTGTCGCTCGTGTCGCTATTCTTGATATTGGCCCAATATGTAAAATAGCGTCACGAGCGTCACATAGCGTCACGCAGGCGGATTGACGAGCTTGAGCGTCACCGTCCTGCCGTCATGTGTGCGTTTGCTCTCAAAGAGAATTCCATACTCGTTGAAGAGCCGTTCGGTGTTGACGTTCAGATACCGGGTGAGCACATGAGAGAGCATCGCCACGTCCGGCAGGTGGGCCATCAATTGTGATGGGCTGCCCGTCCATACAGGTGTAAGCGGTGTGACCAGCTTGGCCACTGCTTCCAGCACCGGATCAGGCGGTATCTTACAGACCTCAGCTTCTGCCTTGATGAGCCGCCAGATGCAGCGCTCCCTGTCAAACTCGAGCGTCAACTCCTGATCCTGCTGATCGCGCCCGACGACACTCATAGCAGCCTTGTTGTCGGTGCGCTTTTTCTTCTGCATGATGAACGCACCGTCTGCCGCGCCAAGCAGGCCATTCGTGCCGGAGATCATATCAAAGCTGTCTTCAGATTCCATCTTGCGGGTATGGTGGACGACCAGCAGGCATATATTGTGCTTGTCACTGAATGCCTTCAGCTTGGCGACGATTTCATAATCGCTAGCGTAGTTGTACTTATCCCCGCCGATCTCACGTACCTTTTGGAGCGTATCGACAATGATCAGTTTCGTGTTCGGATGTTCCTTAATGAAATCCTCAAGCTGTTCGCTCAATCCTCCGCTGAGCGTTCTGGACTGCGTAGCGAAATGCAGATCGTCCGTCTCCTCCATGCCAAACATCTTGTAGAGCCGCTTCTGGATGCGCGCATAGTCGTCTTCCAGCGCGAGGTAGAGCACCTCGCCCTGATGGACGGGATAGTTCCAAAGTTCCGTACCGGAAGCGATGTGGTAGCTCAGCTGCGCCATGAAGAAGGATTTGCCGATCTTCGGTGCGCCGACGAACAGATACGTTCCTGCATAGAGCAAACCGTCGATAATTTCCAGCTTCGGCGGATACACTGTATCGAACAGTTCCGACATGGAGACTGTATTGAGACTTCCCTTTCTTTTGTTGAAAATCGAAGTTTCTTTTGGTATAATGTTTTCGGTAGTTTTGCTATTTGACTGCTCCCCGGCTGCGCCAACAGCCGGAACCGGAGTGGTCATTTTTTCATTTTCAGCCATCATGTGATTCCTCCTTCAGTCCCTCCATGATCGCGGAAATCATCCTGATCGTATCCATCATATCCTCATCCAATCCTTTCCCGGCTTCAATGCGCCTCAGCTCCGCGAGGACTTCCTCAAGCTGGCTGCGCAGCGCCTTGTACACGCGCGGGTTGCCCTGTACAACGACGTCTCTGCACAGCAGACGCTTGGTGATGTAGTCCTGCTTGGTGAGGCCGCTGAGCTTCACGGCGATGTCGATCTGCCGGCCTTCCTCCGGCGACACCCTGAAGCCAATGGTTCGATTGCGCCAGCGGGCGCGTTCGTCGCGGTTCTTTGCGCTCATTTTCATGCTCCTTTCTCTGTTCGTTCTATATCAAGTTTGTCAGCCATTTCCGTCTGCTTGGTTGGGAAAAGGTGAGCATACCGATACGTGATATCAATGCTCTCATGTCCAACTCTTTCGGCAATAGCCACCGCCGAAAAGCCCATCTCAATGAGGAGCGACACATGTGAATGTCTGAGATCATGGATACGGATGCGCTTTACTCCTGTAGCTTCAGCACCCCGATCCATCTCCCGATGCAGATAATTCTTGCTGACCGGAAAGAAACGATCCGTCGGCTTGATGCCGTACATGGATTTCAAATAGTCCTGCATTTCATCCGCAAGGAATTGAGGAATCTTGATTGTCCGATTGCTCTTGGGGGTTTTAGGTGCAGTCACCACGTCCCGACCTTTAAGCCTCTGATATGATTTGTTGATCGTCAGCGTAGAGCGATTGAAATCAAAATCTGCCGGAGTGAGTGCAAGCAGCTCGCCTTCCCGAATGCCGCACCAGTACAGCACTTCAAATGCGTAGTAGGAGATGGGCTTGTCCATCATGACTTCTGCGAACTTCAGGTACTCCTCCTTCGTCCAGAAGAGCATTTCCTTGTGCGTTTCCTTGCCCATGTTACCTGCGATCTCAGCAGGGTTCTGCTTGAGCTTGTAATAGCGTACCGCGTGATTGAAGATAGCGCTGAGCTGGCTGTGAACAGATTTAAGATACGTTGGAGAATACGGTTCTCCATTTTTCTGACGGATGCTCATGATCGTGTTCTGCCACGCAATCACATCCTTGGGTTCGATTTCGCTGATCACACGATCCTTGAAGTAGGGGAGAATCTTCGTGTCAATCATGTTGTTCTTGGATTCCCATGTATTTTCCCGGATACGTTCCTTTTTGTCCATGCGATAGATTTCTACAAACTCTCCGAACGTCATGTTCAGATCGCCGCTCTTTTGAAGAAGAAACTGGCGCTCATATTCAAGCGCGTCTCTCTTCTTGGCAAAGCCGCGTTTCATCTTCTTGCGCTTTGCTCCTGTGAAATCTGTGTAGTAGAACGATGCGTAATAGGTTCCCTGTTTTTCGTCCTTGTAGGCCGGCATTTACATCGCCTCCCGATCTGCCATTCCATAGAATTGTTCCTGATAAAACTTGCGGCTGATCTTGCCGGAAACGGTGGTATAGCCCTTTGCTTTGAGCTTTTCGTTCCAGACACGAATCATCTTGTAGGCAGTAGCTTTCGATACGCCCAATTCTTCGGCAACCTCCTTTGCAGAAACGAAAATGGTATTCTTCATACGATACTCCTTTCTCGCGGACTATACATTTTTATTTAGTCCACATTTTTGATTATACACTAAGTAAATATGCTTAGCAATAGATGAATATGCGGATTTCTAAATTTTTTTGCTTAGTATTTATTGAATGATTCTGTCGCGTATGATATACTGTGTTCAGTAATTATGTTTTGTTCAGGAGGCGTCCTATTATGGCAGTTGGTGATCGGATCAAGAGTGTGCGGAACTTCCGCAAAATGACCATGAAGGAATTGGGTATGGCTGTGGGCTTTGACGAGAAAAGTGCGGACGTTCGTATTGCCCAGTATGAAAACAATTCCCGAAAACCCAAAGAAGAACTGCTCAATAAAATCGCCGCTGCATTGGACGTCAACGTTCACGCTTTGAGTGATATTTCCGATTACTCCGACGAGGATTTGCTCTACGCACTCTTTCAATGGGAAGATGCTCGTGTAAGTGTAGACTTGCTAAAAGTATGGAATGATTCACATTCGGATTTTGAAGGAGAGAATACCGCTGTTGCGTTCAACTACAGCATGCTGGATACCTACTTGGATGAATGGTATCTTCGCAAGCAGCAGCTGCGCTCCGGAGAAATCACCAGGGATGAATACCGGGAATGGAAGCTCAATTGGCCTTACACCTCCGACGTAATGAGGAAATATGTACCTCACAGAGAATGGCGTAAAATAGAAGAATGACATGAAAACAGCCCTCCGAAACTTACCGTTTCGGAGGGCATGTTCATGTCATCCTATTATATCGGAATAATACAAACAGTATCAAATCAGTATCGCAAGGCTGATTGTGACTCAAAAAATCAAGCAATAACTGATATTTTTAAGAATTTGATATTACTCCCACTCAATTGTTCCGATGGGCTTCGGGGTCAGATCCAGCAGAACGCGGTTGATACCCTCAACCTCATGGGTGATGCGGTAGGTGATGTGATGCAGCAGCGCGTAGGGAATCTCTTCGATGGTGGCAGTCATGGCGTCCTTGGTGTTGACCGCACGAATGATGGCCGGCCAGCCCTCGTAGCGGCTCTCATCCTTCACGCCAACGCTCTTGATATCCGGCACAGCAATGAAATACTGCCAGACCTTCTCGCTCAGGCCGTTCTTTTCAAACTCCTCACGCAGGATGGCGTCAGCCTCGCGCAGCGCATGCAGGCGGTCGCGGGTGATCGCGCCCAGGCAGCGAACGCCCAGACCCGGGCCCGGGAACGGCTGACGATAAACCATGCTGTGCGGCAGGCCAAGCGCCTCGCCGACTACACGTACCTCATCCTTAAACAGGAACTTGAGCGGCTCCACCAGCTCAAACTGCAGATCCTCCGGCAGACCGCCGACATTGTGATGGGACTTGACGGCCTTCTTGCCCTCGGCAGCCTTGATGGATTCCAGAATATCGGGATAGATGGTGCCCTGCGCCAGGAAAGAGATGCCCTCCAGCTTGCGGGCTTCATCCGCAAAGACGGTGATGAATTCCTTGCCGATGATCTTGCGCTTGCGCTCCGGCTCGGAAACGCCGGCCAGCAGACCAAGGAAATGATCGGTCGCATCGACGTAGATCAGATTGGCGTCCAGGCCATCCTTGAACATCCTGATGACGCCCTCAGATTCATTCTTGCGCATCAGACCATGGTTCACATGCACGCAGACCAGCTGCTTGCCGATCGCCTTGATCAGCAGCGCAGCGACGACGCTGCTGTCCACGCCGCCGGACAGGGCCAGCAGCACCTTCTTATCGCCAACCTGCGCGCGAACAGCAGCCACCTGTTCCTCGATAAACGCATTAGCCAGTTCCATGGTGGTGATGCGCGCCATGGATTCGGGACGAACATTGCTCATAATAATCACTCCTGTATCTGAGTCAAATAGATGCATGATTCACGACACATATTTTATCACGCTGCCTGAATAGTTGTAAAGAAAACTGAAAAATTTTTTGTATGAACGTTCGGTTATTTTGTTCTGCCCATCTTTCGTGTTTTTATACTTGTTTACATGTCTTTGCAATCAAGCTATAATATATGCATTCCCATTTTTGAAAGGCTTGAGCGATGATTCTGTTTATGACCAGCAGCCCCTGCGACAACAATGTTCCTGCGGGCGTTTCCCTTCCTTGCATCTTTGACACACGCAACAGCTTTGTGGACAATCTTCGCACCCACTGGAAACCAGACAGCCGTCTGGTGGTGATCTGCTCAGATCCCTATAATGATCCGCTCAATGACGAGATGTGCAATACATTTACCAAATGCTTCAACTATCATGGTCTGACTGTCCGCGAAAGCGTCATGCTCGACGGACGCAACGAGCACAACGCTGCAGACCTCATCGCGCTCAGCGATGCAATCCTTCTAGGCGGCGGGCACGTGCCCACGCAGCAGGCCTTTTTTGAGCGCATCGGTCTTCGCGCGCTCATGCGAGAATACACCGGCGTGATCATGGGCGTGAGCGCAGGCTCCATGAACTGCATGGACACGGTCTATGCCCAGCCGGAACTGCCCGGCGAGTCCGTCGATCCCGCTTACCGGCGGTTCATTCCCGGTCTCGGTCTTTCGCGCGTGCAGGTGCTGCCGCATTACCAGATAGTCAGGGACAACATTCTCGACGGCAGACGCTTGTTTGAGGATATCACGTTTTCCGATAGCTTCGGCCGCTCGTTTTATGTGCTGGTGGACGGCAGCTATGTCATGCGCATCGACGATCATTATTCGCTCTGGGGCGAAGGTTATCTCATACGCGACGGAAAGATGACGCAGATCTGCCGCGAAGGCGAACATATCAAACTGACGGAGGGCTGATCATGGAGCTGTATCACGGACGGCCCTCAGACGGCAAGGGCAGGCTGGACAAGGAGATGCGCGTATATGATCTGCTGGACAGCCTGCATATCGATTATGAGCGCACGGATCACATCGCGGCGATGACCATGGAGGATTGTCTGGAGATCGACAGGATTCTTGACGTCGTCATCTGCAAGAATCTGTTTCTGTGCAACCGGCAGAAGACGAAATTCTACCTGCTGATGATGCCGGGAGACAAGGTCTTCAAAACAAAGGATCTCTCGGGCGCAATCGGATCATCCCGGCTCTCGTTTGCCGATCCGGCGGATATGGAAAAATATCTGGATATCACGCCCGGCGCGGTCTCCGTGATGGGCCTGATGAACGACAGGGATAATCATGTGCAGCTGATCATGGATAAACCCGTGACAGAGGGCAAGCTGCTTGGATGCCATCCGTGTGTGAATACATCCAGCCTGCGCATGAAGACGAAGGATGTGCTGGAGAAATTCCTGCCCGCCGTGCATCATGAGGCGATCGTTGTGGATCTGCCGGAATATGAAAAGCGAGAAAAAGGGATAGAATGATGAGTAACGAAGATAAGCGCGAAGCGGAGAAGGGGTCTGGGGACAATGTCCCCAGGCAGGGGTTTGGGGATGAAATCCCCAACGTATCCCATGTGCGAAGCGCTCATCAGCAAGAATCGGAGCGGAGCCGAAGGCGACAATTACGATTCTGATATACTTCGATAGGATATCTGTATGGATCAATCAGGCTGCGCGCTGCGCTGGGCCCAAAGGGATGAGGGGAAACCCGGTTTTCCCCTACATCCCTCTGGACTCCCATACCCCTTTCTGAAACGCCGAGGAGGTATACGTGCGTTAGAGCATCTAAGATTCGTTCTTGACGCACGCGTGCGACGAAGTCGCAGCTGTGCTTTTGCGCTCCGAAACCGGAGCTGTATAAGTGGTCTTCTGCTCTTGGACCAATTGTTTTTCGCAAGCGAGGTTTTGATTTCTTAGTCAGCTAAATATTCCTCATGATCACAAAAGACGCCCCGCAGGGCGTCTTTATAATTTCCACTTACAGCTGATTCAGCGCCTGATTAAGATCTGCGAGGATATCATCGATATGCTCGCAGCCGATGGACAGGCGGATTGTGCTCGGCGTGATATTCTGCTGGGCCAGTTCTTCATCCGTCAGCTGGCCATGCGTGGTCGTCGCCGGGTGAATGACGAGGCTCTTCATATCCGCCACATTCGCCAGCAGGGAGAAGAGCTTGAGGTTATCGCAGAATTTCTGCGCCGCCTCGCGTCCGCCCTTGATCTCGATCGTGAAAATCGACGCGCCGCCGTTGGGGAAATAGCGCTCATACAGCGCATGATCCGGATGATCCGGCAGAGAAGGATGATTGACCTTGTTTACCTTCTCATGCCCATTCAGGAATGCCACAACCCTTTTTGTGTTGTATGCGTGGCGCTCCAGTCTCAGAGACAGCGTTTCGATGCCCTGCAGCAGCAGGAAACAATTAAACGGGGAAATGCATGCGCCAAGATCCCTCAGCAGCACGCAGCGGATATAGGCCGCAAACGCCGCTTCTCCGTATACATCCGTAAATGCCGCGCCGTGATAGCTCGGATTCGGCTCGCAGATCTGCGGGAACTTGCCGCTCGCCTTCCAGTCGAATCTGCCGGAATCGACGATCACGCCGCCCAGCGACGTGCCGTGTCCGCCCATAAACTTGGTTGCAGAATGCACAACGATATCCGCGCCGTGCTCGATGGGGCGGATGAGATAGGGCGTGCCGAATGTATTGTCGATCACCAGCGGCAGACCATGCCTGTGCGCAATTTCGGCGATGGCGTCAATATCCGGAATATCGCTGTTGGGATTGCCCAGCGTCTCCAGATAGACGCACTTGGTGTTTTCCTGAATCGCCGCTTCGATCTGCGCATGGTTGCGTGCATCGATGAACGTGGTCTTTACGCCGCTCTCCTCGAAAGTATGCGCGAGGAAATTGTACGTGCCGCCGTAGATGGTCGTCTGCGCGACGATATGATCGCCCTGCTTGCACAGCGCCTGCAGCGCATAGGCGATGGCAGACGCGCCGCTGGCCGTCGCCAGAGCCGCTGCGCCGCCTTCCAGCGCGGCGATACGCTTTTCAAGCACATCCTGCGTCGGGTTGTTCATGCGGCCATAGATATTGCCCTGCTCGGAGAGGTCAAACAGCGCGGTCGCATGCGCGGCGCTGTCAAAGACATAGCTGGTCGTCTGATAGATCGGCACGGCGCGCGCACCGGTTGCGGGATCTGCCTGCTCCTGACCGACATGGAGCTGCATGGTTTCAAAACGATAGTTCATCGGAAGTTCCTTTCTTGGGGACGCCGTCCCCAAACCCCTGGCAGGGACATTGTCCCTGCACCCTTCTTCGCTTCGCGCTTACTTTAAGTAGCTGTCCATTCGGGCGGAGCAGAACGCTGCCCCTACACTTTTTCTCTTTAAACCGCTTGCAGGAAAGGGGATCTGCTCCTCCCCAATCAGCAGGGATATCTCTTAAAAAAATCCTTATTCCTGATAAAGAGCCGTTGATAAATACCGATCGCCGCTGTCCGGCATCAGCGCGACGATGGTCTTTCCGGCGTTTTCTTCCCGCTTTGCCAGCTCAATCGCCGCATGCAGGCATGCGCCGGCAGATATGCCGATGAGCACGCCCTCGCGCCTGCCCATGCTGCGCCCGGCAGCCATCGCGTCTTCATCCGTAACCGTGATGATCTCGTCGATCACGCTCCGATCCAGCACATCCGGCACAAAGTTTGCGCCGATGCCCTGAATGCCGTGCACACCGGCGACGCCCGTGGTCAGCAGCGGCGAAGCCGCCGGCTCGACCGCAGCAATCTTCACACCCGGCTCTTTCTCCTTGAGATAGCGGCCCACGCCCGTAACCGTGCCGCCCGTGCCCACGCCGGCGACAAAGATATCGATATCGCCGTTAGTATCCTCCCAGATTTCCGGTCCGGTCGCATCATAGTGCGCCTGCGGATTGGCTGGATTGATAAACTGCCCGGGAATAAAGCTGCCCGGGATCTCTGCGGCAAGGGCTTCGGCTTTGGCAATTGCGCCCTTCATGCCCTCGCTGCCGGGGGTGAGCACCAGCTCCGCGCCGTATGCCTTCATCAGCAGGCGGCGCTCCATGCTCATGGAATCCGGCATCACGATGATCGCCCTGTATCCCCGCGCCGCGGCGACCACGCAAAGGCCGATGCCCGTGTTGCCGCTGGTCGGCTCGATGATCACGCTGCCGGGCTTGAGAACGCCCTTTCTTTCCGCATCGTCAATCATTGCAAGACCCACGCGGTCCTTGGCCGAGCCGCCGGGATTGAATCCCTCCAGCTTGAGCAGAAGGCGCGCCTTGAGTCCTTCTTCTGTTTCGATATGCTTTGCCTGCAGCAGCGGCGTTCTGCCGATGAGCTGCTCTGCGGACGTATAGATCATGTCATCATCCTCCCGGTCATACACAAGCATTATAAATCCGCGGGGAATCGCCTGTCAACTTTGTTGTACTTTCTCCGCCGGAATGATACAATAGAATCAGTATGAACGAAAGAAGGTTGCCGCTTGCATCATCTCAGACAGTTTATGATTATCACCCTGATCACGCTCATCGGCGAAGCGCTCAGCTTTCTGATTCCGCTGCCCGTTCCTGCAGGCATCTACGGCATCATTGTGCTCTTTGCGCTGCTTGTCAGCGGCAGGCTGAAGGTTGAATCGGTCAAAGACGCCTCTGCGTTTCTCATTGAAATCATGCCCGTCATGTTCATTCCCGCAGCCGTGGGGCTGATGGATTCTTTCTCCCTGCTGCGCGGTTCTCTGGCGGCTTATGTCGTGATTCTCGCCGTCTCCACCGTCTCCGTCATGGTCGTATCCGGCCGCGTGACCCAGCATGTCATCCGCCGCGAAAGGGAAAAGGAGGATCGCCGTCATGCCTGATTTCTTCTCTTCCTCGGTGTTCTTCGGCGTCTTTATGAGCCTTGGCGCCTATTTTACCGGCCTTTATCTGAAAAAGAAAACCGGCCTCGCGCTCATGAATCCGCTGCTCATCGCCGTATGCCTGCTGATTATGCTTTTATCTGTGCTGAAAATCGATTATGCCGCATACAACCACAGTGCAAAGCTGCTTTCCTCGCTGCTGACCCCGGCGACCATCTGCCTGGCTGTGCCGCTTTACGAGCAGTTTGAGCTGCTCAGACGCCACAAAAAGGCCATCCTTCTGGGCGTCCTCTCCGGCGTGATCACAAGCCTTGTGTGCGTGCTCGCGCTGAGCGCGCTCTTTGGCCTTGACCATGCGGCATATGTGACCCTGCTGCCCAAATCCATCACCACAGCCATCGGTATGGGCGTGAGCGAAGAGCTGGGCGGTCATGTGTCCATCACCGTCGCGGTGATCATCATCACCGGCATCCTCGGCAATATGATCGCCCGATCCGTCTGCCGCATCTTTTCCATCACCGAGCCCGTCGCCCGCGGCATAGCCGTCGGCACGTCGTCCCATGCCATCGGCACAACGCGCGCCATGGAGATGGGCGAAATCGAAGGCGCCATGAGCGGTCTTTCCATCGTGGTTGCCGGCGTGCTCACGGTGCCGGGTGCGTGGCTGTTCTCTCTGTTTCTGTAAACGGCAAAACTTATCCACACTTTTCGTTCATCTGTGGATGATTCAGTTCATTTTTACGCCGGTATACAGAGAGACTCCGCCGTCTCTTAACGGAAAATTAACAGGCATTTTGCCCTGCATCACAGAATATACTCTGAAATCCATTTACCCGATACAAGGAGGATTTCCCTTCCATGGCCAGATCGTTCAACCGAAAAAAACTCGCCGCCTTCATTCAGCGCCGCAAGATCAATGCGCTCGGCCTGACCGTACTCACAGCCGCCAGCGCCGTCATCACGCTCCTGTGCGCGCTGACCGGCTTCAGGCATACCGACATCCTTGTGCTGGTCACCGTTGCGCTTGTGGCGCTGTGCTTTTTGCAGTATTTCCGCAATCGCAAGGGCTTCAAGACCATGCATGCCTTCAAGGGTTCTATAAGAAAAAAGCATTCAGACGATTGATTCAACAGAAAACCCCCGCCGATGGCGGGGATTTTTTCATATATACTTTTTTGCCGCTTCTTCACACGCCCTGCCGGTCTTCGTGCCGCACAGCACGCGCTCTCTTGCATAGGCGATCGCCTTTTTCATCATCGGCCCGGGCTTCAGCCCCAGCGCCATGAGCATTGACGCATCCGGCATGCCCGCAGCAATCACATTTTCATACTGCTCAAGCCGGTCAAAGATAAACCGCTCTTCCTCGTCCGCCGCTTCGCGCGGCTTGAGCGTGCCCCGGCTGTCGCATACAACCAGCCACGAAAGCTCGCAGGGATTCATCGATTCGTCAAAAAGCAGATTCGTCCTCGATACGCGCGCTTTTCCGTAGTAACAGGTATGCACGCGCATATGCAGCGCGCACATATTCTGCACATAGGCAATCACGCTCTTTGACACGCCAAGTCTCGTCAGCATATCCGCACACAGCGGCACGCCTGTATGCTCGTGACCGATCGCCTGCCAGACGCCTTTTTCATTTTTCTTTGTCGATACCGCCTTGCCCAGATCATGGCACAGGGCAGCGAGCATGAATGCAAGCGGATCCTGCATGCGGCTGCGCATCTCTGCCGCCGCATCGAGCACCATCATCGTATGCTCAAAGGAATCGCCCTCCGGGTGATATACCGGATTCTGCTGTGCCTTCCGCAGAGCGGCCAGCTCAGAAAGCCAGTCATCCAGCGCGCCGGCTTTTTCCAGAATGCGGAAAAAAATACTGGGCTTCTTCGCCATCAGCAGCGCTTTTTTCATCTCCTGAAAAACGCGCGCAGCGCTGAGCATACCAACAGACATGCGCCGCATCATCTCAAGCGTGTTTTCCTCCGGCGTGAGATCAAACCGCGCAGCGAACTGCGCCCCTCGCAGAACCCTGAGCGGATCCTCCTCAAACTGGCCGCCCGGCACCGCGCGCAGCACGCCGTTTTTGAGATCCTCCATCCCGCCGTAGGGATCGATATATTCGCCCGTCAGCGCGTCGCGCATGATCGCATTGATGGTAAAATCCCGCCGGGCCGCCGCCGCCCGGGGCGCGAGCATCGGCTCGGCATGCACCGCAAAATCCTTGTGCCCCGGTCCTGTGCGCGTTTCGCGGCGGGGCAGGGCAATATCCAGCCCCGTGCCCTTGAGCGTAAAAATACCATAGCTCACGCCGCTTTCATCAATTTCGCCGATTTCCAGAAGCAGCGCCTTCAGCTGCCCGGGCGCGACGCCGTGTACCTCGCAGTCGATATCATAGCAGGGAATGCCCAGAATCTCATCGCGCACACAGCCGCCCACCAGCAGCGCCTGTCCGCCCAGCGCATGCACGCGCTGCGCGATTTCTCCGATTATTTCTCTTTGCATCATAGCTGTTCCAGTTCGCCCTGATCCCCGCGCGCATAGGCGCAGGTGAGCACATCCTCACAGGAAATATGGATTTCTCTCTTTCTGCCGGGCAGCTTCGCGGTAAATCCCGCTTCATTCTCATCGATAGCCACAACCAGCAGGTTTTTTCTGATCATCTGTCCGTCCTGCATCAGCACGGCGCATATCTTTTTTTCCCGCTCCAGCGAGTATCTGAGAAATCTGTCAATCATCGCTTATTCCCCGTCGATGCCCGTTTCATAGATGCGCACGTCCGGATTCTGGTACACCAGCTCGTAATGCTCGTCCAGGTATTCCAGATCGACCGCAAATTCCGCGCGCTCATAGTCGCTCACATAGATGTAATCCACGCCGTAGATATCCGGCACATAGCTGTGCTGCGCCGGGAATTCATAAAAGCGCCGGCAGTTATCCGCCTGCTCCCTGTAATCCAGTCCATGGAAGAATACATACAGGTCGCTGCCGCAGATGATCTGCCTGCCCGCAAGCGAGCAAACCGGATTGATATGCTGCTGTCCGGTCATGAAAACGGCGTCCCTGTCGGTATTTTCGTCGATCCATTTGCCGGCCTCCACCGCCGTGCGCGAGAAGAGCTGATAGCCGCTCACCATTTCGCGCGCGATGGACAGCGCGCCGGAGGTCATGGAGACCGCCATAAACAGCGCGCACAGCACATATCTGCCGCGAAGGCCTGCAAGGCGCTGCATGATGACGGAGCCGTAGTCCGCCGCAAGGATCACCGCAAACATGTACCAGATATAGAACAGCTTGTTGTTGTCGTATTCATTGGGCTGAAAGAGGATCGTCTCCGCGATCACGAAGATGCCCGCCATGCCCATCACGATATCCAGATAGCCGCGCCGCTTGGATTCAAGCACAGCCATGATCATCAGGATGAACGGCAGGCCTGCATTCTTCACCCAGAACCAGAAGTATCCGTCGATCATGCCGCGCCCGCCGGAGTTATTCACCCAGTTGAACTGAAAGCGCAGCGAACCGCCCTCCACCGTCTGCCTGACGGCATTGCCCAGCAGCTGCGGCAGCGCCAGCGCCAGCACGATCGCCAGATACACGCCCGCGCGCGTGAGGATACCCTTCCAGTCGGCGCGATCCACAATCAGCCTGCCGATCACCATGCCGCCGGAGAACAGGCCCAGCGCAAGGAACGTATGCGTATGCACCAGCGGCAGGCAGCAGGCCCACAGCGCCAGCAGCACCGTCTGGCGCATGGATTTTTCGCGCATGGAGGAGATGACCAGATACAGCGCCGGAATGCCCATCGCCCAGCCGCCCATCAGCGCGCGCTGGGGGATCAGCAGGTCGGCAATGACATTGGAAAAGCGCAGGTTCAGATCCGGCTGATTGGCCGGCGTCTTGTAATAGCCGGTGAATATCTCCGCAATCTTCTGGTAATTGTCCCTGCCCATCATGTCAAAATCATACAGGAAACCCATACCGCCGTTGAAGAAGAACATGAGCGCCGCCGCCATCACCGCCTTGCGCCGGTCGCCCAGCAGCTGATGCGCCATGATCATGTATCCGGCGTATGTCAGCGCCATGAGCAGCGTGCCCGGGAATGTCACGGCCGAGTGGATGTCCATGCCCAGCATGAGCATTGTCGTCGACAGCGAATCCGCCAGATACGGATAATTGAGCGCTGTGCCGTAGAGCAGGTTGTACGTGGGCGGAAACTGCATATCCCGCATCGACGTGATGAACGACAGATGCATGCACAGATCGCCGTAGGTGGACTGGCCGCACCAGTATGAGCCGTCCCCGGCCGGCATCAGCATATGCGTGTACTGCAGATAGCCGGAGATCGCCGTCAGCGGCAGCACAACCAGCGCCATGGCGCCCAGCAGTTTCACATCGGCGACAGTCAGCTTTTTGACGTCGCCCGGATCGCGCAGCGCAGCGCTTACGCCGACCAGCGCCAGCATCACAACCGCCGCGACATAATGCGCCTTCAGCGTAAAATCAAATATATTGGCGCACAGCGCCGGCAGCTGCATCTCAAGCAGCAGGCCCAGCGCCAAGCCCAGAAAAGCCCGCACAAGCGGGCTTTTCCCCGGCAGCTGCGTGCGGATAATCGCCGCGCCGCCCATCATAAACAAGAGGGTATACAGTATTGCCGCCATGAATGATTCCTCACTTTGCCGTTTCGCTGCGGATCAGCGCCAGCTTTCCCTGCCGTCTGCGGCGGCGCGGTGCGTCCGCCTGCTGCTCTCTGACCGCCTCAGGCAGCATATCCTCGTCTTCCTCTTCTTCCTCATTCTCGTCGTCCTTTTTTTCAAAGAACGGCTTTGCGCCCGGCTTCTTTTCCACCGTCTGCTGTATATCCGCCTTCATGCGCATCAGATCGCCGATGGCCTGTTCGCGGCGCGCCCGCTCGCTTTGCCCGGCGCGCATCTCTCTGGCCGCAGCCTCGGTGCAGATTGCCTGACCCAGCAGAGAAAGATAGTGGCATCTGGCGGCCGTCGCCAGCGCGCAGTCGATCAGTGCAATGACTGCAATCATCGCCGGTACAACCCACAGCCACATAAATCCCAGTGCAACGCCTGCCGCGCCCAGCATAAGGCTGATGACCACCTCGGCAATCAGATACGCCCTGCGTACCTTCTGCGCGCTCTTTCTGAGCGCAATGGCCGTCTTATTGGTCAGGCGAATCGCTTCTTTCATGACAAATAAACTCCTTTTTTGGGGACGCTGTCCCCAAACCCCGCCTGAGGGACACGGTCCCTCAGACTCCCTTCTTTGCTTCGCGGCGGTTTTACGCAGTCAGGCACGCCTTGAGCAGATCAATACACGCCTGAACGTCGCGCTTATCCACAGTTTCCGCTTCGCTGTGGATAAACCGGCAGGGAATGGATATCGCCCCGGCGGCAACGCCCGTGCGCGTCTTCTGGATTGCGCCGGCGTCCGTACCGCCGTAAGGCAGCACCTCGCGCTGATACGCAATGCCGTTTTCCTCGGCCAGCGTTTCCATCATCGCAACCACGCCGGGCGTGCACAGCAGCGAGCGGTCCATGATCTTGATCGCCGCGCCCCTGCCCAGCGCTACGGGCACCTTCGTCGCAACCTTCGGCACGTCGCCCACGCCGGTCACATCCACCGCGATGCCCATGTCCGGATTCACATGATACGCGGCCGTCATCGCGCCGCGCAGGCCGACCTCCTCCTGCACGGAGAAGACGGCGTATACGTCGTTTTTGATATTCTCCGGCAGCTCGAGCACAGCCTGCACCTGCACATAGCAGGCGATACGGTCGTCCATCGCCGGGGAAGCAATTCTGTTTTCGCCCAGCTTCGTCATCCGCGGCGCCATCACGCACATATCGCCGAGGGATACCATGGACAGCGCTTCTTCCTTCGTTTCCGCGCCGATGTCGATGTACAGATCGCTGACCTGCAGATCGCCCTTGACCTTCTCGTCCGCGCCGACCACGCCGTGCACGCCGTTTTCAAAGACAACATGACCGCTGACCATCTTTGCCGCGCGGATGCCGCCGACATTGCACACGCGAAGGAAGCCGTGCTTGTCCGCATCCACCACGGCAAGGCCGATGTGGTCCATATGCGCGCTGGTCATGATGCGCCTGCCCGTGCCGTCGCCCTTTTTCACTGCGATCAGGCTGCCCATCACGTCGGTGTACATCTCATCCACATGGCCCTTGAGCGCTTCGCGGATCGTATCCGCCACGCGGCCCTCATGGCCGGACGGGCCGTAGGCCGTGAGAATATTTTCCAAAAGCTGCATATTCATATTGATTCAGCTCCTTACTGTTTAATCAATGGGAATACGATGGGGATTTCATCCCCATACCCCTGACAAGGGATTTCATCCCTTGACCCATTCTCGCTTCGCGGCTGCTTAAAGTGTCTTTTCATGGGCGGATATTATCCGCCCACTCATATCCTCTATGCTTCTTATAACCGCTGCGAAGCAGGGGAAGGGGTTCGGGGACAATGTCCCCGAGCAGGTCTGGGCGGCAGCCCAGCGTCACATATCCTCCAGCACCGCAAACGCGAGCCTGCCCGCGTTCTCGATGTCGCTGATCCTGCATACGCTCGCGCCGCTGTGGCAGTAGCGGCAGGGAATCACGATCACAAGGCATTCCACGCCTTCGCCGGTCAGGTGAATCTCGCCCGCGTCGGTGCCGCCGCTGTTTCCGCGCTTTATCTGCACGGGAATGCCGCGCTTATGCGCCGCGTCCATCGCCAGATCGCGCATCCTCTGCGGGATGATCGCGCGCCTGTCCATGAATGTCAGCGCCGGGCCGTCGCCGCAGCGGGTCACCTGCTTGTGGCTGTCCACCATGCCCATGTCGTTCGCCGTCGTCGTATCAAGGATGATCGCCTTGTCCGGCTTCACCTTTCTGGCGGCGATTTTCGCGCCGCGAAGACCGACCTCCTCCTGCACGGTGAATACGCAGGTGATATCGCCCGCGTAATCGCTGTTTGCCAGCACATCCAGCAGGATCATGCAGCCTGCGCGGTCGTCCAGCGCCTTCGCCTTGACAAAGCCGTCGCCGAACTCGCAGTATTCGCTCTCGAATGTCACATAGCTGCCCGGCGGGCAGAGGCGGTCTGCCTCTTCCTTGCTCTTTGCGCCGATATCGATGAAGATGCTGTCGTAATCCGGCGCCTTCTTCCTGTCCGCCGCGCTCATCAGGTGAATCGCCTTCACGCCGATCACGCCCGGCACAGCCTTTTCGCCCACGACCACGCGCTTGGAAACCACGCAGCGCGGATCCACGCCGCCCACGCAGTCGATGCGCAGCTGGCCGTCTTCCTCCGCAAAGCGGACGATAAAGCCCACCTCGTCCATATGCGCCGCGAGCATGACATGCGGCTTGCTCTCATCGGTTCCCTTGCGGTACGCGTAGAGATTGCCCATCGTATCGCCGTATACGCGGCCCTCTTTGCCTGCGAGGATCGCCTCGGCCTCTTTGCGGATGGCGTCTCTCGCCTCATCCTCCCAGCCGGAAGGTCCGCGAAGCGCGGTGATGTCTCTTAAAAGCACAGCGTTTCCTCCCATCCCGCATCCATCGCGCAAACTGTTTCAGCAATCAGCCTCGCCTGATCGGCCATCGTGTCCATGCTGCCCACTTCCACCGTCGTGTGCATGTACTTGAGCGGCAGGCTCAACACCACGCATGGAACGCCCTCGCAGGAAACCTGCACCTCCCACGCATCCGTCCACGTGGTGCCGCGGGCGACCTCGTCCATGGTCTTGATGTGCAGCTTTTCCGCATGCGCCTTGAGCAGCGCCGCCAGCTTCCTGTGCGTGTTCGGGCCGCAGGAAACAGGCGTCACATCCAGCGGAAACGTCCTGCCCGGGCGGCAGTCCGGCATGGTGCCGTGCGTCACGTCGAGAATGAACGCCATGTCCGGCCGGATGCTTTCCGCCGCCATGTTTGCGCCGAGGCTGTCGCGCTCCTCGCGCGCAGAGAGCACATAGTACACATCCGCATCATGCGCGCGGCGGCTGAGCTTCTCAGCGCAGTCCAGCAGGATCGCCACGCACGCGCGGTCGTCCATCGTCTTGCTGGCGATGAGGCCATTTTCCAGCGCCATCGTACGGCCCGCAAGCTGCACGGGCGTGCCCGGCTTCACCCGGCGGACGACCTCGTCATACGGCAGACCCGTATCGATGAACAGCTCCTCCACGGGCGTTACGGCATTTCTCTCCGATTCCGCCGTCAGATGCGGCGGCACCGCGCCGATGATGCCGTAGATCGGTCCGTCCTTCGTGAGGATCGTGACCTCCTGCGCGGGCAGCGTCTGCGCCGCCACGCCCAGCGAAATGAAGCGGACGGAGCCGTCCTCCTCCACGTTCATCGTCATCAGGCCGACCTCGTCGATATGCGCGCAGAGCATGATCTTCGGCCCTTTGCCGCTGCCGCGCTGAAGCGCCACGACGCTTTGGTGATGATCGACATGCACCTCGTCGCAGTACGGCGCAAATGCCTGCGCAAAAACCCCGGCGACCGGCGCTTCAAAGCCGCTCGTACCGGGGACAGTGGTCACATGAGAAAGAAACTTGAGATAGTCCATACGAAACCTTTCTTGGGGATTTCATCCCCAAACCCCTGACTGGGGATGAATCCCCAGACCCCTTCTTCGCTTCGCGGCGGTTTTAAGCTGCTGATCATGGCAAACTACGTTTGCCAGCGAAGGATCATATACTCTCTGACTTCCATATATAGCCCCGGGTCCAGGGCCGTGAGGACCCTGGTGGTTTTAAGGGGGTATGGGAGTCCAGAGGGATGTAGAGCACCGGAGCCGAGCGCGTCCAGTGGACGCATTGAGCGAGGCGGAGCGTGGGGAATCGCAAGGAGCGCTTGGGCGACTATGCGAGTTCCCCGAGAAAATCCAAATCCCCCCTACTCCCTTTGGGCCCAGCGCAGCGCGTAACCTGCTGCGCTCAACACAAAACATTCTTTAATCGGTATTTCCTTCGCCTGCGAAATCCAGCGTCTGATTCGCGCAGACGCTCTGCGTACGGGGATCAAAGTGCATCTGCTCGTGCTCATCCTCAGCCGCATAGCTCATCCAGTAGCTGGGCACCTGATGCACGTAGCCGCAGACCTTGCAGCGATAATAGAATACTTCCATGGAAATGCCTCCTGTGTAAAGAATCAGATTCCGCCGCGCAGAATCGAAAGGATCAGCTGGCTGTCAAACATCGGCGCAAAGCGCGACGCCGCGATCAGCTCCTCGATCAGCTCCACCGGCGCAACCGCCAGCACGATCGGGATCAGCGCAAAGAGAATGAACACCAGCATCACGCCGCGCACAAGGCCGAACACACCGCCGATGAGCGAATCCAGATGGCGCAGCACCGGCAGCTCAAAGACGTAATTCACCAGATGAATCACGAACGTCGCCACAACATAGGCGAGGAAAAAGCAGATCAGGAAACTGAGGATGGAAATCGATACGTTCACGATCGTCTGGCTGAGCAGATCGGCCATCGTCATCGCCGATGCGCTCACGGACGCGGAAGCAGCCGCCACAGCGCTGATGAATGCGCTTTCAAATGCTGCAGGCAGCTTTGCGCCGGCAAGAATCTGCGCAAGCGCGCCCTCGCCCACCTGCGATACGCTCATCAGCGACAGATCAAGGCTGCTGATGCGGCTTCCCGCATCGGTGTAATACATCAGCGTCTCCACCAGCGTTTCGTTGCCCTTGAGCCACGCCGCCAGATCGCCGCTGGCCAGCAGCGCAAACGCCGCAGCGCAGATCAGCGCCGCCACGCTCAGCACGCCGCTGATAAAGCCGCGGTGCATGCCGAAGATGACGCTTACGCCGATGATGATCAGAATCAGAATGTCAATGATATTCATGAAAGCTCCTTTCGGAAGACTTCTTAAAAGGGGACGTTAGGGCTGCCGCCCTAAGACCTGCCTGAGGGATATTCTCCCCGTTACCTGGGCAGTTCCACGACGTAGATCTCAGAGCCGGAGGCGATGACCGCACGGTTATCCGTGATCATGCCCAGCACAGCCGTCACATTGACCGGCATCGCATGCGCGGAGAAGGAAGTCTCGCCGAACCGGCATGCATACACGGCGTTGCCAGAGAAGCCATATACGGAATGCGTGCCCAGCGCCGCCCCGATGCACTCGCTGGGCAGGTGCAGCACGCGGTCCACGTCGTTGTACATCAGGCGCACGTTGTTGATGTGTACGCCCTCGCGGCTCTCCTGCGCGGGAATGAGCAGCTGATAGGTCACGCCGCCGTTCACCTTCACGTCCTCAACCGTGTAGCCGTAGATCAGCGTCGGATTGCTTTCCTCGAGTACGCGGTAATTGTAATGCATGATCTGGCGTGTGGTCACAACCTCAAGCTTGCCGCCGATTGAATATACCTTATAAGCGATATTCTCGCCCAGAGAGCTCTTTCCGGTAGACAGCTTGCCCGGCTGGAACGTCTGCAGCTCGGTAGAGATCACCGTACCCGTCGTATCCAGCCCCAGCACCCACATCAGTTCCTGTTCCTGCGCGCTGGACGTGGTGATGGTCTTGAAAAATCCGATATCCAGCAGCGTCTGGTTGCTGATGGTCACATTGTCCACGATCTGTCCTGCATCGTTGATCACCGATACGACGCCATTGTCGATATCGCCGACAAACACCGCGACATATCCGCTGCCCGCGCTCGCAAACTGAATCGAATCGGACATCTTGTTGTTATAGATCAGCCTGCCGCGGCTGTTGAGGATATACAGGTCGTTGCCCGACCATGCGACAATGCGCTCCTGCGTGGCGTCGTAGTCGGCATTGGTACCGATCTGATAGCTCCACTCGTTGCCGCCGTTTGCGGACATGCAGTGCAGCGTCGTGCCGTCATAAAAAATCACACTGTCGCCAAACGGCGTCACATTCTGGGAGAGCGTCGCGCCGATGCGCGTCACCTTGCCCAGCATCGTGCGGCCCGTATTTGAAAATGCATAGCTCACCGCGAGCGCGATTACTGCTGCCAGCGCGGCAACCGAAAGCATGTTTCTGAGCTTTTGCACCAGTCCGTTCTTTTTTTTCTTCTTTTTTCCTTCATTCATGCCGTATCCGCTCAGCGTGCTGTTCGCGCCGGTCATATACGTCACGCGCCTCTTGTTGCGATCCATGTCAGGTATCCTTTCGGAATCTAAATTCGAAGCCCCGGCTTCATTATGGGGAATTTTTCCCCGGTTTTATGTTCTCTTTTTGGTATCCGCCCACTTTTCCACTTTTGGAGCTTTCCAAAACCCGATCCGGAATATATGGCGTTTCTTTTTCCCAAAAAGCAAGCGCAGATCAGCTTTTTGGCAGTCCCCAAAACCGGTTCGCCATGCGTTTCATTTTGGTTATCCGCAGCTTGTCCGCATATTATCCACAGACTTTTCCACACTTTTGTGGATAACTGTGGATAATTTGTGGACATGTGTTGATATCTTCCGGATAAGTATGTTTTTTCTATATATTGCTTGAAAATCGCGATTCTCCCCAAAAGGAGGCGCCGCCGCGGATCAAACGCTCAGCAAGCCGTTTTCCACATGATACACCGTACCCTGCCTTGCGCCGGCAAGGTCGCTGACGTCCGTACAGGTGACGAATGTCTGCACGCGGTCGATGCGCTCGATCAGCTGGCGGCGTCTGCCGGGATCAAGCTCGCTCATCACGTCGTCAAGCATCAGAATCGGCGCTTCGCCCGTCTCGCGGGCGGCCATCTCCAGCTGCGCCAGCTTGAGCGAGAGCACGGCGCTTCGCTGCTGTCCCTGCGAGCCGTAGGTTCTGGCCTCCTTGCCGTTGATGGTCACACCGATATCGTCGCGGTGAATGCCCACTGTGGTGGTCATGCGCCGCAGATCCTCCTGCCGGGCGGCGCGCAGGCGGCCAAGGAGCTGCCCGGCGGCATCCGGCGCATCCACGGTCTGGGAGATATACCATAGCCTGAGCTCTTCGCGCCCGCCTGTGAGCGAATCATGCGCCTTTCTGGCCTCTTCGCTGAGCAAAGCGACAGCCTCGCGGCGGTTGCGCGCGATTTCAGCGCCGATGAGCGCGAGCTGCTCGTCCCACATATCCAGCGTGGGCAGCAGGGAAGGGTTTTTTGCGATCTCCTTGAGCAGCGTGTTGCGCTGATTGAGCGTGCGCACAGCACGCTGCAGGCTGTAGAAATATTGGGGTCTCAGCTGAGAGAGCTGCATATCCAGAAATCTCCGGCGCTCCGCCGGTCCATCCTTGACGATGGATAGATCCTCGGGCGAGAAGAGCACGCCGCAGACATGGCCCAGCAGCTCGCCGATGCGCTCCGCCGGACGCGAGCCGATGCGCACCTGCTTTTTTTTCTTTTGATTCTTGTCCAGCAGGATGGCGACCTCGTGGGTGCCGTCCCGCTGCGCGGTCTGAATCTGAACGCGTGCGTTTTGCGATCCCCAGCGGATAAGCTCCTCATCGCGCGCCGTTCTGTGGCTGCGGCCGAGGCAGCAAAGGTGCAGGGCCTCGAGGATATTGGTCTTGCCCTGCGCATTAGGGCCGGCAAATATGGTCACGCCGCTGTCGGGCACGATCGTCGCCTGCTCGTAATTTCTGAAATTTTTGAGTACCAGCGACTTTACACGCATAGAAATAATGTCCTTTACTCTCTTTAAAACCGCCGCGAAGCGAAAAGAATCGGGAATCTCAGCGGAGCCGAAGGCAGGAAATCGCAAGGAGCGGCAGCTTGCCGCAACTATGCAAGTTTCCTATGCCGAAGGCGACAATTGAGATTCAAGTAAAGTTTGAAAGAATCACTGCATAAATCGCCATATTCTTTCAAACTTGATCGGAATCGTAATTGTCGCCTGACGGCTCCTCTCCGATTCTTGCTTATTGGCGCTGCGCGCATGGGTTACGTTGGGGATTTTATCCCCAAACCCCTGCCTGGGGACATTGTCCCCAGACCCCTATTACGCTTCGCGCCTATCTAAGTTTTTTAGCTGTTGAACACGCGCACCGGCAGCACCAGATACAGATAGCTGTCGCCCTCGGTCGGGCAGACGACGCACGGGCTCACGTTGGAGTTAAAGCGCATGAAGACCTCGTCGTCGGAAAGCGCCTTGAGCACGTCCGTGATATAGCGCACATTGAAGGCGATCGTCAGATCCTTGCCCTCGGTCGTCACGTCGATCTTTTCCTCCATATCGCCGTTTTCAGAGTTGGAGGTCACGTCCAGCGTGTCGCCGTCGATTCTGAAGCACACCAGATTGCTCTTGCCCTCGCGCGCAATCAGGCTCGCGCGGTCAATCGCGCTGCCCAGCTCGCTGCGGCGTACGGCCACGCGGGTCTGCCATTCCTGCGGCAGAATCTGACGGTATCGGATGAATTCGCCCTCGAGCAGGCGCGCCACAATGTGCGTGGCGCCCATGTTCAGCTGCACATGGCTGCGGCTGAAACACAGGGAAACCTCTTCATCCGTATCGTTCAGAATCTTGGCGATATCGCCGAGCACCTTGCCGCCCACGACAGCCGCGACGTCCTTGTCCGGGCCGTTGATGTTCTCCTTGCGCATGGCCAGACGGAAGCCGTCCAGCGCGACCACGCGCATTTCGCTCTTGCCCACTTCCATCAGGCAGCCGGTCAGAATCGGTCGGCTCTCGTCCACGGCGATGGCAAAGAGCGTGCGGCCGATCATGTCGCGCAGCGTGTTCTGCGCCATGGCAAAGGATGCGCCCGCCACCTGCGGCAGCTCCGGATATTCTACCGGATCAAAGCCGGTGATCGTCGTGCGGATGCTTGCGCAGCGGATGGTCGCCTGCATGCGCTCGGAGATGGAAATATCGCACATGCCGCCCGGCAGCTTGCGTACAATTTCACACAGCAGTTTTCCGGGCAGAACTGCGCGTCCTTCTTCAATAAAGGTCGCCGGAATGATCGTCTCAATACCCAGAGCCAGATCCGTGCAGGTCAGCTTCAGGCCTTCATCGCAGGATTCAAACAGGATGCCTTCCAGAATCGGCTTCGGGGAACGAACCGCCAGCGCGCGGCTGACGACGGACAGGCTGGAATTCAGTTCGCTGGTGTCGCAGGAAAAACGCATATCATCAACCTCCATGGAGTAGTAGCAGTATATAGGAATCAGCAGGAGTAGCCGTAGTACGGTGGAAAAATAGGATAACTGCCAAAAAGCCAAAACCTGCCTGTCTTTTTGGCTGTGGAAAACCCTGTTCAAAGGTGTGTAAATATCCCCAGTTTTTCCACAGGTTTGGGGATAACTCGGCGTCATGCCGACAGGTGGATATCTGTCTTCGCCTTCAGGGCACAAAAAGGCAAATTCAATCATATTCAGTATTCGCGTTTTCCCTGTGAATTCCTGCACGGCAGAGAAAAAACCTTCCTTATATGCACATGCCTGCGTGCATGCGTGCAGGCCGCGGCTTCCGGGCGGTATGACTGTGCAGAAAGCGCCTTGAGAATCGCAGGGGCGTATGATATAATCAGATCATCAGATGGTCAGATAACAGATCAATTCATCATGCTGGTATCGCAGGGCGGGAGAATATGCTGCCCGTGCGGGAAAGGATGTAAAATGGACACGGTCAGAAAGCCGCGCAAGCTGCCCGAGCAGATTGCCGACAAGCTCAGAGAGATGATCATTCAGGAAGAGATGAAGACCGGAAGCAAGCTGCCGGCGGAGGCGGAGCTGATGGCGCGCTTCGGGGTAAGCCGATCCACGGTGCGCGAGGCGGTCAAGATCCTGCAGACGGAGCATATCGTCGATATCCGTCAGGGACAGGGCACGTTCCTGTGTGCGATGCCGGGCCTGGCGGATGATCCGCTGGGGCTGCGCTTTGCCGATCAGGAGGAGCTCATCGCCCAGCTGCTGGAAACCCGTTTGCTCATCGAGCCCAGCGTTGCGGCGCTGGCTGCAGGCCGCAGAACGCAGCGGCAGCTGCAGGAGATGAAGCTGCTGCTGGATAAAATGGACAATGCATATCTGCACGGGGACAATTACACGCCCTATGACGCACAGTTCCATTCTGTGATTGCCAAGTGTACGGGTAACGACGTCATCATGCGCCTGCTGCCCACGATTCATGAATCCATCAGCGCGGGCTATCAGCATACCCGCCGTGTGGAGGGCAGCTATCAGCGTGCCAGCCAGTGCCATCTGGAGCTTTACCGCGCGATCATGGACGGCGACGCCGACCGCGCGCGTCTTGCGGCGCAGCGCCACATGGTGCAGACCATGCACGATTCGGGCGTTGAAGTGCCGGCTGCGCTTACGCGATAAGGGGATATGATCATGAAGATCATCGCCCGCATTCACTGTGATTTCAAGGAGAAATTCGGCATTCCGCGCCAGAGCGGCCTCGTGCCGCAGACGAGGGCGAGGATTGTCTTTGAGCCGGAATACCGCAATCCCGACGCGCTGCGCGGCATCGAAACGTATTCGCATCTGTGGCTGATCTGGGCATTTTCAAAGGCGGAGCGCGACAGCTGGTCGCCCACGGTGCGCCCGCCGAGGCTGGGCGGCAATACGCGCCTTGGCGTATTCGCCACACGCTCGCCGTTCAGGCCGAATGCCATCGGGCTTTCCAGCGTCACGCTTGAGGAGGTCATCCTCCATTCGCCGGACGGGCCCGTGCTCGTGGTTGGCGGCGCGGACCTGCTCGACGGCACGCCGATCTACGATATCAAGCCCTATCTGCCTTATGTGGACAGCCATCCGCAGGCCCGCGGCGGCTTCACGGAAAGGACGGCGGATTATGCGCTTGAGGTCGTCTTCCCGGATGATCTGCTTGCGCGGATTGACGAAGAAAAGCGCGGGGCGCTGCTCGGCGTGCTCGCCGGCGATCCAAGGCCGTCGTATCAGCATGATCCGTCGCGCGTGTACGGCGTGCGCTATGCGCAGCATAATGTCAGATTTACCGTGGACGGCGGTACGCTCACCGTCGTGGACGTCATACAGGAATAGCCTTCTCAGTCACGGCATGCGCCGTGCCGGCTCTCCCTTCAGGGAGAGCTTTTATATTGCAAAAAAAGCTCTCCTTTTATGGAGAGCTGTCGCGAAATGACTGAGAGGTCATACTAAGCGCGCTGCCTGCCAGCGTGCCGGAAAGCAGCGCGCGGATGCCCGCATAGCGGTAGCGGCTGTCGATCAGAAGAAGCGTACCCGTGTCGCTTGTCGTTCGGATAAGCCGACCTGCTGCCTGAATGACGCGGATCATCCCCGGCAGCGTCATGCACAGGTAAAAGCCGTCCTCGCCGATGGAATCGTAATACGCCTGCATGGCCTTCAGCTTTTCATCCGGCTGCGGCAGGCCGGTGGATACAATGATCACATTTTTGAGCCTGTCGCCCGGCAGATCGATACCCTCGGAAAACGCGCCGCCCAGCACGGCAAGGAGGATCACGCGCTCTTTTCCCTCAAACAGCGAGAGAATCGCGTTTTTCTCCTCTTCCTTCATGCCGCGTGTCTCGCGGATCATGCCGGACAGCGTTTCAAGCGAATCATCTATGCCCAGCAGCAGCTCTGCGATGCGCGCCATGTACGAATAGGAGGGGAAAAAGACAATCGTATTGCCGCTGTGCGCCGTCAGATGCGCATGGATTGCCTGTGCGACCTGAGGCGCGGTCTTCTCGCGGCTGGCGTAGCGGATGTCGACGGGCGCGACAGAGGCGCTCAGCTGCGAGGGATCAAACGGCGAGGGCAGGAACAGGCAGGCGTCGCCCTCCTCGCTGCCCAGCATCTTCTTTGCTGCGTCAAACGGCGCAAGCGTCGCGGAGAAATACACCGTTCCGCGGGCGCGCTTTGTCGCCTCCAGAATTTCTCTGGCCGCGCTGAGGAGCACGAGTTCGATCTTTGCATGTTTTTCTCCGCCGGATGCGATGAGCGCATAGCGTTCGTCAAACCTGTCCGCGGCAAAGAGATAGCCCGCCGCGAGGGAAAAACTGTCCATCGCCACAGCGCCCGCGCCGAGTGCAAGCTGCTCGCCCGCCGCTTCGCGTACGCGCTCCAGCGTCCTGCAAATCGCCTCAGGAGGCGCTGTAAGGGCAGAAAAGTTCTCCTGTGCGGCGATATCCTTCATCGCGCGGATCGCGTCTGTGAGCGCCCTGTAAAGCCTGCCCTTGCGGCCCAGCTGACGTCCGGCTTCGCGGCGCAGCGCTTTGAGCGCATCCAAAGAGAGCTCAGATGAATATGCATCCCGCACGCGTGGGGCAAGCTGGTGCGCCTCGTCCACCAGCAGGCTTGCGCCGCCGGTACACTGCACAAGCCGGTCCATCTTCACCAGCGGATCAAAGACATAGTTGTAATCGCATACAGCCACATCCGAAAGCGCGGCGATTTCCAGCGATAATTCAAACGGGCAGACGCTATGCCTTGCGGCAAGGCGGGCGATATCCTCGCGCCCGAGCACGCGCATGGACAGCGCCTGCTCAAGCGCCATGGGCAGCCTGTCATAGAAGCCCGATGCAAGCGGGCAGACATCCGGCCGGCAGTCGCGCATTTCCCTCGGACAGATCTTGTCCTTGGCGGTGATCTCTGTGGTCAGCACCGAGGCGCCTGCGCGCACGAGCCGGTCCATCGCGTCCAGCGCGCTGCGCCTGCCTGTCGTGCGCGCGGCGAGGAATACGGCGCGCTGGCATCTGCCCTCGCCAATGGCGCGCAGCGCGGGATAGAGTGCGGCCATCGTCTTGCCGATGCCCGTGGGCGCCTGCGCAAAGAGACGCTTTTTTTCGCGCAGGGCGACATATACATTGGCGGCAAACCTGCGCTGGCCTTCGCGGTATGCGTCAAAGGGGAAGGGCAGCGTGCTCAGCGAGGCGTCGCGCGATATGCGCCTTGCGAGCTTCTTTTCTTCCCATGCGGCGGCGGCGGCGCACAGGGTATTGAATTCTTCCATGAGCTCGCCGGCGGTTCTTATTTCCTCGTAGACGGCGAGCTCGCGTCCCTTTGCATCCACATACAGAACGCGCAGTGTGACGCGCTGCATCTGTTCGCTGGATGCTAGCATGTGGCCGTACATCGCAGCCTGCGCCCTGTGCGCAGGGATGAGCGGCTGTTTTTCGCCGCCGAGCTTGATTTCTTCAATCACGGTCATGCCGCCCTCGCGCTCAAAGACGCCGTCGGCGCGCCCCGTGACATGCAAAATCAGCGCTTTCCCTTCGTAGTTAGCGGAAAGCGCCGTTTCTTTGCGGTATCCTGTTTCCAGCGCGCTGCTTTGGCGCGCGCGATGGGCGATTGCGCCCTCCTGCATGCGCTGCATGCCCGCGCCTGAGGGGATCAGATCGCTCTCATGAAGCGTCGTTTCCACAACTGCGCGCACGCTGATGCGGATGGTCTGGCGGCTCATGCGCGCGTCCTCCTGCGCAGCAGCGCAAACAGGAGAACAAACCCGGCAGCCGAGGCAAGCGCTGCGGCCTTCCACATCACAGGCGGCTCAAACCATACGCGGATCTGTGCATGATCCGTATTGGCAATGCCGTAGATACGCACGACATTGTTGCTGCCCATGGATACGCGGCAGGGAATGCCGTCGGCCTCGGCCTGATAGCCGGGGTAATAGAGCAGCGGCACCTCAAGGCTGGCAAGCCCGTCGGGCGCATCAATGACAAAAGACAGATTCGTGCCCTGCTTTTTGTAATCCGATACCGTGCAGGCGGACGCGCCTACTGCGACGATTTCACCAGGCCTGAGCGCGCTCTTTTCCGTGCCCTCGTAGATGTATTCGTACTGACCGATGCGCGTATCGCAGTAGTCCTCCCTGCCAAGCAGCGGCACATCCTGCACGACGGACTGCATGCTGTATCCGGCAAAGACCACGCACAGCGCCGCGATCAGGCACAGCGCCTGCGTGCGGTGCTGCTCATCGCGCATATAGCCCCATGCACCGGCGAAGGCGAGAAGCGGTGCGGCTGCGCCCACCAGCCGCCACGGATACTGAATCTGCTGGAAGAAGGCGGAATAGCGTCTGGGCAGCGCGCACAGCCATGCCCACGGGAATGCCTGCGTGGACAGAATCAGAAGCAAAGCGCCCAGAAGCAGGAAGACGAGGCAGAGCCTGTCGCATCTGTCCTGCGCGTGCGCGCGGCTGTACAGGCGGATAAGCAGGATTGCGCAGCCCAGCACGATCGCCAGACCCGGCACCACGCCGACACTGTAGGAAAAGTCCATCGCTTCATAGACCAGATCTTTCGCCGCGCCGGGGAATCCGACAAACAGCGCGCCGGGCATGAGGACATGGTCGCCCGCCATCAGTGCGACGCTGGTGTTGATGCCCGCGCGGGCATAATCCAGAAACGGCACGAGGAAGCACGCGCTCATCAGGATCGTCACGAGCGCCGCCTTCACGCAGGCGAGAATGCGCCGCGGCTCGCGGATAAGCTTCTTTGCGTCAAGCAGCGCGCACAGGACGCACATGCCTGCGGCAAAGAGCGTGCTGAGCAGATGGCTCAGGAAGATGCAGCCCATGGAAAGCGCGAGCAGCGGCCATTTTTTCTCGTCCCTCACAAGCACTTCATACAGCGCCCAGATGAGCAGCGGGAAGAAAATCATGGCAAGGCTTTCGGCCAGCGCCGCACGGACATAGACATTGGAGATCCGGTAGCTGCACAGCGTGTAGAGCATCATGGCGCCCAGCGCGGTGCGCCTGCTGCCCAGCACGGCGCGCGCACTGACATAGCACACAGAGGCGCAGGCAAGGTGGATCATCATCTCAAACACACATACGCTTGCGGCAAGCGACACGCCGAGATTGCGCATGATCGCGGGAATATACAGGAAAAGCTCCGGATAGAACTGCGGCGCGGCATAGCCGTAGCCCAGCAGCGTTGAGGCATGGATGGCCACAGGAAACTGGCCTGCGCGAAGGCCTGCGGCGACGCCCTCGATGCGGTTGAGGTGGAAGAACAGGTCGTGTCCGTCGAATATGCCGCGCCACATCAGCGGCATAGAGGCAAACGCAGCCGTCAGCACGATGATCATTGCGTCGCGGCGGCGCAGCGCGCCCTCGGGGCTCCTGTCCCATGCGAGCACGAGAAGCACGGTGAGCACAGCGCCGGCAAGCAGCGCATACGCCGCCAGATCGCGCGAAAATATGCCTGCGCCTGTCTTGTGTACGGTAATATCGTGAATTGCAGCGCCGCTTGGCAGGTCGCAGGCAAAGGCGACCTGCTCGCAGGAATCCGTGAGGGTGAAGGAAAACACAGCGGTCTTTTCAAAAGCGTCGAGCACGGCATGATCATCCCGGATAAAGGGCTGCCTGAGCGCGCTGACCGCATAGATATCGACGTCTTCGGGAGAGGCATAGGAGATTGTCGCCTCATAGCTGCCCCACATCAGGTTCAGGCCGAGCTCTGCGTCCACGGCGGGCTGGGTCATGGGCGCGCCGGCATACTGATCCTCGGAGGTCCACTGTCCGCTGCGGGCGAGCACTCTCTCCCTTTCCTGATCCATGGCCTGCTGCGCCGCCGCTTCGCGTGCGTCGGCTGTTTCGCGGGTCATGAGCACATGGGACAGCGCTTCTCCGGAGAAGCGCCATGTATATTCGTCCCTGTCCGTGTAGACAAAGACGAGCACGATCAGGCACAGCCACAGCGCTGCAATGCTCCATACCTTCTTGATCATCTATTCATACCTCCGACCGGAAAACGGGCATAATTTCATATCTATATCATACCATGCACATGCTTTCTTCGCAAGAAAAAGAGACCCATCCGTCAGGATGGGTCCCTGTTCTTGATTTTACGCTTCAGGGTTCGTCGGCGGGCGGCGGCGGCGGCGCGGCGCGCTGCCTGCTTCGTCGCCGTCATAGACGGGCGCCTGCGGTGCAGACGGAGCCTTGGGGGCGACCGGCGGCTGCGGAGCGACCGGAGCCTTGGGCACAGCCGGGGCCTTGGGCGCAACCGGCGGCTGCGGCGCGACCGGAGCCTGCGGCGCTCTGGGGGCGGACGGTCTGGCATACGGGGATGCATCGCCGGTCTTCATGTAGGAAGGCTTCTGCATCTGCACGCCTGCCGGAGCCTTGGGCGCATGCTGCGCGCCCGGGATGACGGTGGAGGTCGGTGCGGAGTTCTTGGCACGCTGGCGCTGCATGTTCAGCTGGGCCTCGCGCATCTCGGTTTCTTCGTCCTCGTCTTCCTCGTCCTCTTCCTCCTCGGCCCTGCGGCGGTAGACATATACGCCGTAGACAGCCGCAGCAATCACAACCAGAAGACCGCCGATCACGAACGGCCACACGCCCATACCGCTGTCCTGCTCCTCAACTGGCGCTGCGGTCGGCAGCGGGGCTGCGGTGGGAACCGGGGTAGCGCCGGTGTCATAGGTTACGCCGTACTGAGCAAACGCGCCGTCTGCAGTGGCAAATTCGACGATGTATTCGCCTGCCTCAGGCAGTGTGACGTTCATCTGGAAGCGGCCGTCCTTGTCAGAGATGGCCTGCCCGACGGTGCGCTTCACCGTCTGCGCGCTTTCGGCGATCGCAGGCGCGATCAGGTTCATGCCGATGACAGCAGGCTGGGTCGTCTTCGCCTCAACATTGACTGTAGCGGTGACGGTGGTGTAGGCCTTGGTCTTGCCGTAGACCGTGAAGGAGGCCTCGCTGGTGAGCGCCGGCACGTTGCTTACCGTGATATCGCCGCTGGAGCGGATGAGCGCAGCGGGTTTCTCTGGCGGCACAGGGGTCGGCGTGGCGTTCGGATCCGGGGTGGCGGTCGCGTAGAGCGGCATGCCCTGAATCACGTTGTTCGTCCAGCTGTTGTCCACAGGAATGAGATCCTGCAGCTGGGAGCCGTTGATGACGATATCGGTATTGTTGTTCTTGTTGGGGGTGGTGCTCACGCCCGGTCTGGAGGTCTGCTGCGCCTGCTCCATCTGCTCCCTGAAGTGCTCTTCAAGCTCGGCAATGGTCAGCATCTGCGCCATATCGCTGCGGATATAGCCCTCGCTGCCGTTATGAATCACCTGATACCAGGTATAGGTGCCGTCGTATTCGCTGCCCAGAACAAGCAGAAGCGTGCCCTGAGCGATGCGGTCAAGCGACGTGCCGGAGGAGGACGGCGTGCGGCGCAGGTTCACCTTGTCCTTGATGAGCTTGGCGTATGCGCTGGTGGAATCCGGGCCGACGGGTTCCGGCGTCACAATGGGCATCGGGGTCGGCGTGGCGAGCTCGGCCTCAAGCTGGGCCAGATAATCCGCTGTCTCCTGTTCGCCCATCGGGCGCACGAGATCGGCACGGATGTAGCCCCACTGTCCGCTGTGCTGCGCCAGATACCACAGCATGCCGTCGGCGGCAACCTGGCTCTGGAAGAGGAAGACCACGGTCTCCTCGTCAAGGATTGTCTGCAGATAGGCGTTGGGGTCAGGATTGCCGCGTAGCGGCGTGCCGTCGCTGATGACGCGGGCATAGAGCTCCAGGCGCTGCGGCGCGGGGGTCGCAGTCGGCTCCGGCGTGGCGGTCGGCTCAAGCGTCGGGGTCGGGGTCGCCTTGGCGGCTTCGATGGCGGCCAGATAGGCGGCCTGTTCCTCCTCGTCCATCAGGCGTATGTTGTCAGCGAGGACCCAGCCCCACTGACCGTCGTACTGGATCAGCATCCACAGTTCGCCATGGGTATTGATCTCGCTGCGCATCGCATAGACAACGCTGTCCAGTGCAATTTCGCTCTGCAGATAGGCGTCCATGGTCGGGTTGCTGCGCAGCTGTGTATTGTCCGTGATTACCACGCCGTAGCGCTCCAGCTCCTGCGGCGCAGGGGTAGAGGTCGGCTCAGCCGTGGGCTCGGCAGTCGGCTCGGCCGTGGGTTCAGCCGTGGGCCCGGCGGTCGGTTCAGTCGTCGGTTCCGGCGTGACTTCCGGCACGATCAACTCCGGATAATTGGGATCGGTTGCCTCCGGCAGCACGGCCTCGCCCCTGTCGGGCGCGGTCTCCGGATCATCGATGGAAGCGATGTACTCGGCTTCCTCGCGCACGCCCATCAGCTCGACATACTCGGCCATCACATAGCCTTCGGCGCGGTCGGTGCGCACGTGGCACCAGTCGGCCTCCATGCTCATGACCCACAGCACGGTACCCTGTTCCATGTTGTAGATGCGGTCGGCCTTCTTGCTGGGCTCCTTACGCAGGCCGACCTGACGGCCGGTGTTGCGTCCGTAGTGGTAGATATCGCCGTCGGCGAGCTCCTGCGGCGTATCCGGAATGACCTCAATTTCAGGTTCGGTTTCTTTGTCATCGCCGGTTTCGGGCGCTTCGGGCACGGGGGTTGCATTGTCGCTGGGAACCGGGGGCAGCGTTTCGGTCGGCTTCACGATATTCTGCTCGGCGGTCTCGCGGGTGACCTCTTCCAGCTTGGCGGCTTCGATGTAGCCGGTCTCGTCGTTGTTCATGTTGCGCACGAGGTACCAGCCGCTGCCGGCGCCGTCGAGCTTCACGTCAAGGATCTCCAGCGGAGTAGGACCGGTGAGCATCGGGATGCTGCCGCTCTGCGGCATGCCGCCGGCGGGCTCTTCACGCAGGACGATGGCCACGTCGTTTTCCTGAGCGATGGACATCGCATACGCCGGGAAGACGGTGATCAGACCGGACATATCCGGCACGGTCGGTTCGGCGGGGGTGATTTCCTGCCCGTTGTTATCCGTCTCACCGGAGATTTCTTCGGAATTCTCTTCGGAATCTTCTTCAGAGTCTTCTTCAGAGCTTTCGTCTGTATTTCCGGTATTCTCCGGTTCATCCGGGGTTTCGCTGCTGTTGTTTTCCTGCGCCTTGTCAGCGAGAATCTCCGCCATGCGGGCATTGGCGTCGGCTTCGGAGATCTCGGTCAGCAGGTAATCGCGCATATAGCCCTGCGCATTATCGCGCACGACGGTCACGGGGTACCACTTGCCGTCGCCGGTCGCTTCGCCGACGATGAGCAGTTCGCCGTTTTCATACACGCCGACCACTGCGGAATCGGAATCCGCTTCGCTGCGCAGGTTGTTGGTCGGGTTGTTGCGGTTGCTGGTCACGGCATAGCGCACGGCATTCTTTTCAGCCTCGATGCGCGCAGCCTCTTCTGCGGCAAGGCGCTCGGCCTCAATGCGAGCAGCTTCCTCGGCGGCAAGGCGCTCGGCCTCGATGCGTGCGGCTTCCTCGGCGGCGAGACGCTCGGCTTCGATGCGAGCAGCCTCCTCGGCGGCGAGACGCTCGGCCTCGATGCGAGCAGCCTCCTCGGCGGCGAGACGCTCAGCCTCGATGCGAGCAGCCTCCTCGGCGGCGAGGCGCTCGGCCTCGATGCGAGCAGCCTCCTCGGCAGCAAGACGCTCGGCCTCGATGCGTGCGGCCTCCTCGGCAGCAAGGCGCTCAGCCTCGATGCGAGCGGCCTCCTCGGCGGCGAGACGCTCGGCCTCGATGCGAGCAGCCTCCTCGGCAGCGAGACGCTCAGCCTCGGCCTTGGCAGCCTCTTCGTCAGCGAGGATTCTGGCGTCAATCTCCTGAACAAAGGCGTTATAGGTATCTTCATCCACCTGCATGACGACGTCGGCCATGATAAAGCCGCTCACGCCGGAGAGATAATCGGTGGCCTGCCACCATACGCGGCCCTCTCCGTCGACCACATGACCGGTGACGGTCAGCGCGTCGCCGGCATTGACCTGCATGAGCACGGTGTCATCGCCTACGCGCGGCTCGCTGCGCAGGTTGGTGTTGTTCTGCTGGGGAACGACGTAACCCGGAACCACGATGTTCTGGGCGGCGTTCTGCTGAGCCTGCTCGGCCTCGATGCGCGCAGCCTCTTCTGCGGCAAGGCGCTCAGCTTCGATGCGAGCGGCCTCTTCTGCGGCAAGGCGCTCGGCTTCGATGCGCGCGGCCTCCTCGGCGGCAAGGCGCTCAGCCTCGATGCGCGCGGCCTCTTCTGCGGCAAGGCGCTCGGCTTCGATACGCGCAGCCTCTTCTGCGGCAAGACGCTCGGCTTCGATGCGCGCAGCCTCTTCTGCGGCAAGGCGCTCAGCCTCGATACGCGCAGCCTCTTCTGCGGCAAGACGCTCAGCCTCGATGCGAGCAGCTTCCTCGGCGGCAAGACGCTCAGCCTCGATGCGCGCAGCCTCTTCTGCGGCAAGGCGCTCGGCCTCGATGCGCGCAGCTTCCTCGGCGGCAAGGCGCTCGGCCTCGATGCGAGCGGCTTCCTCGGCGGCAAGACGCTCGGCTTCGATGCGAGCGGCTTCCTCTGCGGCAAGGCGCTCAGCCTCGATGCGCGCAGCCTCTTCTGCGGCAAGACGCTCGGCTTCGATGCGAGCGGCCTCTTCTGCGGCAAGGCGCTCGGCCTCGATGCGAGCGGCTTCTTCAGCAGCATCGTCATATCCATCCTGGATAAACGCAGCGTCAATCTCCTGCGTCGTTTCGGGCATAGCCTGCGGCGCGATCATCATCGATACAGTTGCTTCGGGATTGAACGCGTCAATCATCTCCACAACGCCGTCCTGCATCTCGCTGAGCAGATACTGTCCCACAGGCACGCCCTGCTCGTCATAGATCACCAGCTGTGCAGCGGCGAGCGCGGCAAGCTGCTCCTGACTGAGCATGCTGCTGTCGAGCCAGTATACGGTTTCGCCCGACGAGGTGATTGCCGACTGAACGGACAGCACCAGCTGCGTGCCGTCGCTCATGGGGGCATGCACCTGCGCAGTGATGATCTGCGGCTGCTCGGCAAATGCGCCAAGAGGCGCAAGCGCCAGACAGGCGCTGAGCACCGCAGCCGTCAGACGGCGGGTGATTTTTCTCATATCGTTTATCCTCCTTTTTCGGGTAACACGGGGGAAAAAACTCCCTCCGGCCATATACATCCATTATATATATGCATTGTAAAACGAGCCGCTTCCCCTTGTCAACCTTGCGCATGTCTTTGATGATCAAACATATGCAGGAAAACCGCGCCCGTGCATAGGGTTTACACATATCAGACGAAGCCGAGGCAGGGATTCTTCCCGGCGGGATCGAATAAAACAGTTGAATTTTGTGCCAGAATCCGTATGGATTCGGGGATTGATCAGGAAAAGGAGCTGTTTGCAAATGGATTACAGCGAGCTCAGGGAGATTCCCTTTGAAAAAGAGACCATCTATGAGGGTGCGATTCTGCACGTGGAAAAGTGGAAGGTTACCTGTCCCAACGGGCATGAAGCGCCGCGCGAGATCGTCGTGCACAAGGGCGCCGCGGCGGTTGTGCCGGTCTATGAGGACGGTACCACGCTGCTGGTCAGGCAGCATCGCGTGAGCGTGGACCGCGTGACGCTGGAAATCCCGGCCGGCAAGCTCGACAGCGCCGGCGAAGATCCGCTCGAGTGCGCCGTGCGCGAGCTGCGCGAGGAGACGGGCCTGAAGGCCGAGCGCATGACGCTGCTCACCTCCATGCTTACCACGCCGGGCTTTTGTACCGAGAAGATCGGTATCTATCTGGCGCAGGGCCTCACCGAGGGAGACATGCATCCGGACGAGGACGAATTCCTCGGCGTGGTGCGCATGCCCCTGAGCGAAGCGATCGGCATGATCATGCGCGGCGAGATCCGCGACAGCAAGACCATCTGCGGTCTGCTGCTTGCGCGCGACGTCATCGCCGCCAAGAAGGAGCAGGCGTGATGCGGCTTCCGCTTGAAAGCTGGACGCTGCGCATGCAGCAGATGCCTGACCGCCTGAAGGATGACGGGGATACACGTGCGTTTTCCCTGCCGGGCGCGGATATGCTCGGCGAGTTTGCCGATCTGATCGGCGGCGATGCAGGGGAGGATATGCAGCCTGCGCAGGAGGAAGGCGCGCGCTATGCGCTGTGCGGCCTGTTTGAGGACGATATGCCGGGCGAAATTTCGCTGGTCAGGCAGATCGATTTCGGCGCGCTGTCGGGCGATCGCGCGTTGATCACGTTTGAGCATATCGCAGGCAGGGGCGAGATCCTGCTTGGCGGCAGGCAGATCGCCGCATTTGACAGCGAAAACTTTACGACGGACGCGCTGCTTGGCGCCTTTGACATGGAGGGCATGCCCTGCCGCCTGTGTGCGGATGTGACGGATGCGCTGCTGCTGGGCAGACAGGAAACGCTGGAGATCCGGTTTTCCGGCGCGCGGCCTGCTGGCGTGTGCGGCGCGGCATTTCTGCATGTGAGCAGCGGCGCGTATCTCTCCCGCGTGAGCATACAGGGCGACGCCGGACGCCGGACGATGACCGTGCGCGCGCGCGTGACGGCGATTGAAGGCGGCGAGTATATCTTCCGTGCGCAGATGACGCCGGAGCGGCCCGGTATGACGCCGCCGCCGGCACGGGAGACGGGCTTCACCCTGCAAAAGGGCATGGAGAAGACCGTGGTGCTCTCCATGGAAGCGCCTTTTGCGCGCTTTGTGCCCGGCAGCGCATATCACGCGCCCGCGATGCGGATACGGCTGCTTTCAGCCGGCAAGCGTAAGGGACGCGAAAGGCCGTGCGACGATGCGCTGCTTTTGTGCGGCTTCGGCGCGGATGCGCCGAAGGCATTTTTGCCGATTGACGATAGAGACTGTATGGGTGATGCGGATGCGCTGGCAGGCTGGATCTGCGATCTGCATGTGCCGGCTGTTCTGCTGGGCGCGCCTGCGCCGGATGGAGTATACCGCGCGTTTGGCCGGGCAGGCGTCGCGGCCTGCCAGTATGCGCCGGAAATGCTCAGGCCTGCGCTGACGCGCTATCCGTGTCTCTCGCTTCTCAGTCAGCCCGCCGCAGAGGAACGCATGCCTCCGGAGGCATGCGCGTGGCAGATGACGGGATCGGTCGCCTATGCGCGCGCGGTGGATGAATCGCTCACGGCGGATGAACTGCTCTATGACGCCAGCGGCCGCCGCCTTGACAGCGGAGAGGCCGGCGTGCGTGCTTCGCTTGCGTGGCTTCGCTGCGTTCAGATCCGTCTGAGAGCGGAGGCCGCCCGTCAGGGACGCTGGCAGGGCGCGCTGTGCAGCGCCGGGGAGGCAAAGGATCCGGAAATTTGTCAGGCGCTGCGTACGGCGTTTGCGCCGGTGCATCTGAGCGCGCTGCCGCTTTGCGGCGCGTGGTGGACGGGTACGCGTTTTTCTGCATCGCTGGAGGCATTCCTGCCGGAGAATCACGGGGGAAAGATCCGCGCGCTTGCCGTACTGGAGGATGAAGAGGGCCATGAGATCGCCCGGTATGATGCGCCGTGCGCAAAGAGCGGCTATGCCGGCGTGATTGAGGCGCAGCTGCCTGAAAAGGCATGTGTACTCATACTCAATTGCCGCCTGATGCAGGATGACGATGTGATTGAGGAAAGCAGCCTGCCTGTGTACGTGGGCGAGCTGGGGCCGCTGGAGGCCGCATTCTGAAGATACAGCAGCTTAAACAGACTCGAAACGAAAAGGGATCCGGGGACAATTGAAGTATTCCGCTGAAAACGGACATTGAAGAAAAGCACCTCTAGTTGTAGGATGACTACGACTGGAGGTGCTTTTGCATGAAGATCAAACAGTATGGGCCAAGAATGGAAGAACTAAAACGAGAAGGCAAGACAAATCGA
>JAFWXL010000060.1 GCA_017545905.1 Clostridia bacterium
CGTTCATGTCGGTGTTGGCGGAGCAGTGCATGGAAGCCATGCCGCGCAGGGGCAGGAAGTAGTTCATCATGGAGAACAGACCCTTCTTCATCTCGCCGCCGTACCAGGTGTTCAGGATGACCTGCTCCTTGGAGGTGATGTTGAAGATAGCGGCGGTCTCGGAGTTCAGGCCCAGCTCCTTGAAGTTGGCAACCTTGGCCTTGGCAGCGTTGAAGGAAACGAAGTCGGGCTCAAAGTTCTCCAGCTCCTCAGCGGTGGGAGCGATGAACATATTCTTAACGAAGTGAGCCTGCCAGGCGACCTCCATGATGAAGCGGATGGCCATGCGGGTATCCGGGTTGGCGCCGCAGAAGGCATCCACGACGAACAGACGCTTGCCGGAGAGCTGCTTGACAGCCAGCTCCTTGCAGGCAGCCCAGGTAGACTCGGACATCGGCTTGTTGTCGTTCTTGAACTCGTCGGAAGTCCACCACACGGTGTCCTTGGAGTTCTCGTCCATGACGATGAACTTATCCTTGGGAGAGCGGCCGGTGTAGATGCCGGTCATGACGTTGACGGTGTCCAGCTCAGTAACCTGGCCCTTGTCAAAGCCTTCCAGCTCCGGCTTGGTCTCTTCTTCGAACAGCAGCTCGTAAGACGGGTTGTAGACGATCTCGGTGGCATTGACAATGCCGTACTTGGTCAGATCAATCTTAGCCATGTTGCTCGTAACCTCTTTCTCTTATATGTGTCGATATCCATCAATAACGATGAATACCCAGTGACAGGACGGAGCGACCCTATAAGTGCCCCTTTATCCTCATGATACATTAAACATGATACACCAGTACGCTGATAAAATCAAGAAGCAATGTTAAAAAATACAAAAGTGTTCTGACTTTGCCAAGGTCAAAAGATATTTTTTAATCAAAGAATACAATTCATCATATTCAGCAATCAATCATTGCTGCAAAAAGGAAAAACCACCGAATCATCGGTGGTTTTCTTATGGCGGAGAGTTAGGGATTTGAACCCTAGGTGGGGTATCAGCCCACACACGATTTCCAGTCGTGCGCCTTAGACCACTCAGCCAACTCTCCATCTCCTTGGCTGTTGCTCAATCAGCGAGACTTATTATACATCCGCACGCAGGTTTTGTCAATAAGAAAATTTAAAAAAAACAGATTTTTTCCAGAATCATAAATCCATTCAGATTTTCGCGTGATGCACTTTCCCCATCAGCCTTTTTTTACAATGGAAATACGCCGGAATCAAAAAAACATCCGCCAGAATCCACGCCAGCGGGCTGCCCAGTGTAACACCGTCAAAGCCTAAAACCGGCACGAGAAAAATTCCCGTAAGGCTCCTTGCAATCATCTCCAGCACTCCTGCAATGATCGCAAAAATCGAAAAGCCCATGCCCTGAATTGTAAATCGGACGACATTGACCAGCGTGAGCAGCGGATAAAATGCCACCTGCATCACCATATACTGATGCGCAAGGCGGACCAGTTCTTCTCCGCCGCTGCTGACAAAGAGCTGTGTAAGCATCCGGCCGCCAAACATGGCGACAAGAAACGCGCCGACCGAATACACAAATCCCATCAGGGACGAAGCGAACAGGCCTTTGTTCAGCCTGTCATAATGCCCTGCTCCGACATTCTGCGCGCCATAAGTCGCCATGGTTGAGCCGAGAGCATCAAACGGACAGGCCAGAAAATTGAGCACCTTGATCGAGGCTGTCATGGCTGCCACCGCCAATGAACCCAGAGAATTGACAGCAGTCTGTAAAATAACAGAGCCGATTGCCGTAATCGAATACTGCAGACCCATCGGGATCCCGCTGTTGCACAGGACAGCCATCCTCTCCCTTTTCGCCTTCCACTGCTGACCGCTGATATGCAGCATCGGAACCTTGCGGATAATCCAGAGAAGACAAAGCAGTCCGGAAATTGCCTGACTGATCACCGTTGCCAGAGAAGCACCCATGATTCCCATACGGAAAACCAGAATAAGCGTAAGATCCAGCACGACGTTGAGCACCGAAGAAATGATCAGAAAGACAAGCGGCGTCCTGCTGTCGCCCAGCGAACGCAGAAAGCCGGAGCATAGATTATACAGCACCATAAACGGAATACCGGCAAAAATGACCGATATATACCGATATGCCTCTTCAAAGCAATCCTCAGGCGTGCCCATTGCTCTGAGAATCTGGCGGCATGCAAGCACGGTCACACCCGTGATGACCACAGAAAAGGCCGCAGCAAGATAAATCGCATTAGCCTCATACTCGCGCATGCGCTCCCTTTCCCCGGCGCCAAAGCACTGCGCCACGGGAATTGCAAAGCCAGAGCATACCCCCATGCAAAACCCGAGCACTAGGAAATTGATGGATCCTGTCGCGCCTACGCCGGCCAGCGCCTGCACGCCCAGCGTACGGCCGACAATCATCGTATCCACAAGATTATACATCTGCTGGAAGAGCATGCCTGCCAGCACAGGAATGGCAAACCGGATAATCAGCCTAGCCGGGCTGCCCTTTGTCATGTCCTTTGTCATCAAAGCGCCGCCGCCCTTTCTTCGTCAGGTCAGTTATACTGTCACATTTGGGATTGTTCTCAAATTCAGCGGTATTATAGCACTTTGAAGCGGTTTGGCAAGCCGCAGATTGCACAGGATCGACGGAGAATATCATCAGAATATGACCAAAGGCCGCCGGAATCCCGACAGCCTTTGGTCATATTCTGATTTGATCAAGCATCTGCGGCGTATCTGCATCGCTGAGCTCATTTGCGCCGATCGCACGGACAACCAGCAAGTCCTTATCATGCGCACGCAGAACGCCTTTTGCCCCTCTATCGCCCGAAAGCGCAAGCAATTCAGGGTAATGCTTCGCCCCGAAGATCGCAGGATTGCCCATGTGCGTCTGATCGCGCAGGCAGGCAATCCCCTTCCCGGCGGACAGATACGACTTCGTCAACAGCAAAAGCGATTCTGCGCGAAGCAGCGGCTGATCACCAACAAGAAACAGGATAGCGTCCATCTCCAGCATGGCCTGCACGCCCAAATGAATGGAATGCGACTGGCCAAGTTCCGGACAGCTGTTGACAATCACCTGACAGCCATATTCCTCTGCCAGCGCCGCCACTTCTGCGCAGCCTGTGACAACGCACGCCTTCGCCGGAAAAACTGCATGCATCGCCTCCAGCGCCCGGCAGACAAGCGGTCTGCCGCCGTAATCAGCAAGGAGTTTATTGCTGCCAAAGCGTGTGCTGCTGCCTGCAGCCAGCAGCACAGCGCCAAGCTTCATGCTCATTCGCGCTCACCCAGCAGTACCTTCTCGCTGGTGATGGGCAGATGGCGCACGCGCACGCCGCAGGCATTGTACACTGCGTCAGCAATCGCCGGAGACGGCGTGTTAATCACGATCTCACCGATGGATTTTGCACCAAACGGGCCTGTCGGCTCGTAGCTCGGCTCAAACTCAACACGGATGCTCGGCGCATCAATGCGCGCAGGGATCTTATACTGAAGGAAGGAATTGCTGACTGTGCGCCCAAGATGATCCAGCGTCGGGCGCTCATAAAGCGCCATGCCGATGCCCTGAAGCAGACCGCCCTCCGTCTGGCGCATCGCCAGATTGGGATTGATGACCGTGCCGCAGTCGACAACGCCCACATAATCCACCACGTTCACTTCGCCTGTCATAGGATCCAGATCGATTTCAGCGCAGCCGCACATGAACGGCGGCGGTGACACGGGCGAGCCGCTGGATATGCACGCAGATATGTCCTCATAGCCAGCCATCATGTGGGCATTGGCGATTTCGGCAAGTGTGACGCTCACGCTTGCGTCCGCCTTCACAACGCGGTCCCCCTCAAAGAGCACCTCACCCTCCGCGCAGTCCAGCAGCTGCGCGCCGACACGGATGATCTTCTTTCTCAGCTCTTCACAGGTTTTGACGACAGCCATGCCCGTGACATAGGTGGTGCTGGATGCATAGGAGCCGCAGTCATACGGCGACGTATCCGTATCCACGCCGTGCACGGTGATATTGTCCACCGGGCATTCCAGCGACTGGGCGGCCATCTGCGCAAGAATCGTATCACAGCCGGTGCCCATATCTGTTGCGCCGATGGACATATTGTAGATGCCATCGTCGCCCAGGCGGATCATGACCGCACCGGTATCCACGTTTGAGATGCCGGATCCCTGCATGGCCAGCGCCATGCCGACTGCACGGATATGACCATTCTCCAGCGTTCTGGCGGGATACTTTTTCTCCCAGCCGATCATCTCTTTGGCGCGTGCAATGCAGCGATCGACTGCGCAGCTGGCAGCCGTTTCGCCGTAATACGCCGGCATTGCTTCGCCTTCGCGCACGATGTTGTGTTCCCTCAGCGCCGCCGGATCCATATTCAGCGCATGCGCAAGCTCATTTACGGCAGATTCCACCGCAAACAGACCCTGCGTCGCGCCGTAGCCGCGGTAAGCGCCTGCGCTCATGGTATTGGTATACACGGTATGCCACGCAAAGCGGAACGCTTTCATATGATGGGTATACAGCGGAATGGACTTGTGGCCGGACAGGCCAACGGTCGTGGGACCATGCTCGCCATAGGCGCCGGAATTGGAGAGCGTATGCAGGTCGATGGCGCGGATGGTACCATCCTTCATCGCGCCGAGGCGCACATGCATGGTCATCGCATGGCGCGGCGAAGAGAGCGTCATCGACTCCTCGCGGGTATAGATGATCATCGCCGGACGTCCGGTCTTCATCGTCACAATCGCCGGATACTGCTCACAGACCGCGGTCTGTTTTGCGCCGAAGCCGCCGCCGATGCGCGGCTTGACCACGCGCACGCGGCTCTTGGGAATATCCAGCGCGGTCGCAATGATGCGGCGCACGTGAAAGGGCACCTGCGTGGAGGAAACGATCTCCAGCCTGCCGTAATAATCCATGCGCGTGAAGGCACGGAACGTCTCCATCATGCACTGCTGGTTGGCTTGTGTGGAGTATTCCTGATCGATCACGATATCGCAGGCGGCCAGCTCAGCCTCAACATCGCCATGCGCGTCCTCGCCCATCGCGACAAGATTGCGCCGATTATCCGCGCCGCAGGAAGGCACGAGCGCGCGCCAGTTTTCCTCCGGATGGATCAGCGTCTGATTGTCCATGGCCTGTTTCGCGTCCAGGATCGCCTCAAGCACCTGATATTTCACCCTGATGAGCTTCATCGCGGCAAGCGCCTGTTTTTCCGTTTCCGCGGCAACGATGGCAACCGGATCGCCTACGCAGCGCAGATGACGGTCCAGAATCAGGCGGTCATACGGGCTGAATTCCGGATACGTCTGTCCTGCCTGAGTAAAGCGCACATCCGGCACATCCTTATAGGTAAGAATGCAAGCGACGCCCGGCATCTTTTGGGCACGGGATACGTCGATTTCCTCAATCATGGCATGTGCATGCGGAGAATGCAGAAGCTTCACGCACAGGCAGTCTTTGGGCGCAATATCCGCCGTGTAGACAGGCTTGCCCGTAAGCAGCGCAGGCGCATCTTTTTTGGGCACAGGTTTTCCAACGCCGCCGATGACGCGACCGCGCTTTTGTTCGCTCATACGCATACCTCCCCTGCCTTGATGCTCAGATACTTCTTTACCGCGCGCCGCTGGCTCACATAGCCCGAGCAGCGGCACAGGTTACCGGCCAGAAATGCATCGATTTCATCATCCGTCGCATGCGGGTTCTCTTTGGCCAGTGCAAATACGTTCATCATCATACCCGGCGCGCAGAATCCGCACTGCTCCGCGCCTTCGCCGGCCAGGCAGCTGCCCAGCAGCTTCGCCTCATCCTGCATGCCCTCGAGCGTGGTGATCTCATGTCCCGCGCAGCGGGCCGCCGGCACCGAGCAGGAAAGCACAGCTTTCCCATCCATATGAACCGTGCAAAGCCCGCAATTGGTTGTCTCACAGCCGCACTTGACGGAATACATGCCCAGCGCACGCAGGACGGTGTAAAGCGAATCGTCCGCCTCAATCAGAGCAGAAACCTTTCTGCCGTTGAGCATGAATTCAACATTCATCCTCTGCCGCCTCCTTTGCTTCGCATTCCATGCAGCCTTTTACCGCACGCGCCATGAGCACAGGCGCAATCCTGCGCCTGTACGCTTCGCCAGCCCGAAGATTTGTGCCAAACGCCGTTCTTCCGGCTATTTCTTCTATTATATGTATATTCTGTGCATCGACCAGTTTCAATCCATCCGCCGCAATCACAGCCCGCGCCGGACGTGCGCCAAGCACGATGCGGATTCCCTTTTCGGACTTTGCAGCCGCGCATACCAGCGTCGGGATATCCGTTCCGCTGACGCGGACGCTCTGCACGCTGGCACGCTGCCCGCCGGGAATGCGGATATGCGTGATGATATCGCGGTCCCATGCCTCCAGCTGATATTCGGACAGCTTTACGACGCCGCGCTGATGAAGCACAACTTCAGCGTCAAGCGCAAGCAGCAGCGCGCTCACATCTGAAAAACCAAAGCGGCTGTACACACTGCCGCCGACGGTCGCCGTACTGCGGAACTGTGTTCCGACAATCGGCGCAAGCGCTCTGGCAAACACGCTGCCGAACGCATCATTCAGCGCTGTATCCGTCTCAAGCGCGCGCAGCGTCGTCATCGCACCCACGACAAAGCCGTCCTGCGTCTTTTCAATCCTGTCAAGCCCCAGCAGCGACAGATCAACCGCCGTCTGTTTATTCATGCCGCACATGCGCAGCCACATGTTGCCTGCCACAATCACGCTGCTCTTCTTCTGATTGAGTTCGTACGCCTCTTCAATGGACCGGGCAAGCACATAGTTTTTGTATTTTGCCATTGCAAACCTCCGCCGCCGTGCGGCACATACATACTCAATATATATTATATATTCGGGCAATTCTCTTTGTCAAGAATTGTTAATTGTCGGTGTAAATGTCGACCTTTTGCGCTTTAACAAAACAGAATCTTCGAAGCATTCGCTATTGCGCCTCATATGCGCCCTTCCACTTTTCAACATAAGCAAAGGACCGTAACAAATGAAAAAGCTTACTGCACTTGCGCTTTGCTGCCGTGCAGAGCGTGCTTGACGCCATGACCACCGAAGCCGGTATCATCGATTCTCCGGCGTTTTGCTCAAATAATCCTGACAGCCCGCATGGGGACAACAACCAAACGCGTTTGTTTCCTGTTACGAATATAACTAGTTCTATTTTTCAAATCGTTCGCCAAACGGTTGACAAGCGTTTCATTTTGACTTAGTATTAATTGATAAGACTTTTCCCCCATCACACAGAACATATTTGTAAAAGGAGCATTTTCCATGAAGAAGTTCATCGCTCTGCTTATCTGCGCGCTGATGCTGGTCATCGCCTGCACGGCCGTCGCCGAAGCCACCTCCATCGCCATCGTCTATCCGGATACCGTGGATGACAAGGGCTGGTGCCAGTCCATGCACATGGGCGTAGAAAAAGCCATCTCCATGGGTTATGACATCGAGTACACCCCGGTTGAGTCCGTCGCCACCGCCGACGCGCCCAACACGCTGGATCAGCTTGCTGAGAACTATGACATCATCCTCTGTCACGGCGCGATGTTCAACACCGCCTGCCAGGAGATCGCGCCGGAGTATCCGGATCAGATCTGGGCTGCCGGCACCACCGATCAGCTCTTCGGCGAGAACGTCTTCACCTACATGCCCATGTCCGAGGAGCCGGGCTACATCAACGGCATCATTGCCGGCATGATGACTAAGGCGAACAAGGTCGGCATCGTCGGCTCCACCGACGGCGCTGACTCCGCCCGCTATGTCCGCGGCTTCGTCATGGGCCTCAACGAGAGCAATCCGGACGCCGAGTATATGCTCTCCTGGACCGGCAGCTTCTCCGACACCGTCGGCGCCGGCGACATCGGCAACACCTTCATCCAGGCCGGCTGCGACGTGCTCGTCGGACCGGCTCAGCAGGCCGTTGGCGCTCTGCGCAACGTCGCTGCGACCGAGGGCGTGCTCTGGGTTGGCCAGACCACCGCTCAGCTGATCGATTTCCCGGAGGTCACCGTCGCTGCTGCTGATTATGACTACTCTGCCGTTATCGTCGGCCTGATCGACCGCATCGCCGAGGGCAAGACCGGCAACGAGTGCATCCCGCTCAACTACAACAACAACGGCTTTGTCTACACCTTCTCCGAGAATGCCGAGCTGCTTCCGGAAGATGTGAAGAACGCCGCGCAGGCTGCGTGGGACAAGCTGGTCGCCACGGCCAACACGCTGGACTACAAGACCATCGAGCTCAAGTAATCACGTGAGACTGCCTGGCCCTTGCAAGGTTAGGGATGCCGGGTGAAACCGGCATTTCCCCTTGGGGGCGGGCAGTCTTTTCTGCGCTATTCCAAAGGGTTTATGCAGCATTGCTGCTTAAACTTCAGAATCGTGCTTGCATCTGAGCGATTTTGAAGTTTAAGCGGCCACGGCCGCTTTTTTGAAACACCGCCACTCAAGAGAAAGACGGAGGATCACCATGGCAAATCCGATTACCAGCCTTCGCATCGACCACATCACCAAGCGCTTTCCCGGCATTGTCGCCTGCAGCGACATCTCTTTGTCCGTCGGCAAGGGCGAGGTGCTGGCGCTCGTGGGCGAAAACGGCGCAGGCAAGACGACGCTGATGAACATTCTGATGGGTCTTTACACGCCGGACGAAGGCAAGATTTACATCAACAACAAAGAAGTTGTCTTCAAATCCCCCAGCGACGCTTTTGCCTATGGCATCGGCATGGTGCATCAGCAGTACATGCTCGTGCCGAATCTGACGGTCACCGAAAACATCGCGCTGGGCCTTTCCCAGATGAAGACCGAACAGATCGCCAGCCGCACGCTTGAGAGGATCAAGAAAGCTGCCAAGCTGGATCTGAACGCCGTACGCCGCCATATCATTGCCATCTCCGAGCACTACGGTCTGGCTGTTGATCCCGATGCGTATATCTGGCAGCTTTCCGTCGGCGAGCAGCAGCGCGTCGAGCTGGTCAAGACGCTGTGCTTCGGCGCAAAGTTCCTGATTCTGGATGAGCCGACCTCCGCCCTCACCCCGCAGGAGACGGACGAGCTGATCGCACTGCTCAAGCGCATGTCCAATGAGTTGTCCATCATCTTCATCAGCCACAAGCTGGCCGAGGTCAAGGCTCTTTCCAACAAGGTTGCAATCCTGCGCGGCGGCAAGCTCGTCTTCCGCGGCAATACTGCCGATCACTCCGCCGCCGACATTGCAGCGCTGATGACCGGCCACGAGGTGTATCTGCCCACAAACCAGAGCAAGCAGAAGCCCGGAGAGCCGATGCTGGAGGTACATAACCTCTTTGTCCGCGGCGACCGCGGCAACATGGTGCTCAACAAGCTCAACCTCACCGTGCGCGCGGGCGAGATCGTCGGCCTCGCCGGCGTATCCGGCAATGGCCAGCGAGAGCTCGCCGAGGCGCTTACCGGCCTTCGCGTGATCGAAAGCGGCGAAGTTACGCTGGACGGCGTGAGCCTTGTGGGCAAGACCCCCAAGCAGATCATCGCGCAGGGCATGGGCTATGTGCCTGAGGAGCGCAACATTGAGGGCATTGTTCCGAGCATGACGATCCGTGAGAATCTGGTGCTCAAGGATATCGCCAGAGCGCCGTTCTCCATGAGCGGCGTGCTCATCAACAACAAGAAGATCGACGAAAACGCTGACGCCATGCGAGAGAAATTTGACATCCGCTGCTCGAGTGTGAACGTCGCTGCCGGTTCTCTTTCCGGCGGCAATATTCAGAAGGTCATTCTTGCGCGCGAAATCAGCCGCGGCCCGAAGTTCCTCATCGCCGTCTATCCGATCCGCGGTCTTGATCTGGGCGCGGCAGAGTTCATCCACAAGCAGCTGCTGGCGCTGCGCGACAGCGGTGTGGGTATCCTGCTGATTTCTGAGGAGCTTGAAGAGGTCATCAACCTTTCCGACCGTATCGCCGTCATCTTCAAGGGACAGATCCAGCGCACGCTGGGCCACGGCGAAGCAACGCAGCGCAAGCTGGGCATGATGATGGCAGGAGTGAAAGAGATATGAAAAACTTCAAACTGATTTACACCATCGGCGTGATCGTGCTCGCCGTGCTGCTGACGCTGGGTATCGCCTCCCTGATTCTTGCGGTTCTGGGCGCAGACGTGCTCAAGACCTTCTGGGTCATCTTCTGCTACCCCTTTACCACATTCAAAAACCTCTCCGGCGTGATCAACATCATGACGCCGCTGACGTTCGTTGGCGTGGGTATCTGCGTGGCTTATCGAAGCGGCATCATGAACATCGGCGGCGAAGGCCAGATGCTGATTGGACTTCTGTGTGCAATCGTCTTTGCGCTTTATTCCGGCCTTGAAGGACCGGCCTCCATTCCGCTCATCATGCTTGCCGGCATGATCGGCGGCGCAATTTGGGGCTTCTTCCCCGGCATTCTCCGATCCAAATTCGGCGTGAGCGAGTTGCTCTCCACGGTCATGTTCAACTATATCGCCACGCAGCTCTACTCCTACTGTCTGCGCGTTCCGCTGCTTGACCCGGCCGTCGCCGGCGGCGCGGGTGATCCGCAGACGGTGAAGCTGGTTGAAAGCCAGTGGCTCCCGCGCATCAACGAAGTGATCGAAAACGTGCCCAAGGGCACCCGTTTCCACACAGGCATTTTCATCGCGCTGATTCTGGCGGTGATCGTCTATCTGTTCATGTGGAAGACGCCTGTGGGCTTTAAGATGCGCGCTGCCGGCGCTTCTGACCGTGCCGCGCGCTACGGCGGCATCAGCGTCAACAAGTATCTGGTGCTGGCCATGCTCGTCTCCGGCGCGTGCTGCGGTCTGGCTGGTACGGTCGAGATTCTCGGCGTACACCACCGCGGTCTGGGCAATTGCACCGGCGGCTACGGTTTCTCCGGCATCGTCGTGGCGCTCTTCGGCGGTCTGCATCCGCTGGGCGTCGTACCCGCCGCATTCTTCTTTGCTTTGATCTCCTTCGGCTGCTCAGCGCTGCAGATCAACAAGATTCCCGTTCCCAGCAACGTGATCGACGTGCTGATGGGTCTGGTCATTCTGGTCATCGTCGCAGCAAAGCTGATTATCGCCAACCCGTATCTGATGGACCGAGCGCAGCGCAAGGTCCTCTCCCTGCTGAATCGAAAGGAGGCCGCCTGATATGCTCGACTTTATCGTGCTGTTCCTCACGGTCGGCATTCCCCTTTCCAGCGCGCTGCTGCTGGCCTCTCTGGGCGAGACGGTGAACCAGCGCAGCGGCGTCTTCAACCTCGGCTGCGAGGGCGTAATGTGCATGGGCGCATTTGTGGGCATGTTCATCCCGTTCATGGTTGGCGGCTCCGGCCCCGTTGCATGGTATGTAAACGTTGCAGGCCTGCTGGCTGCGGCGGTTGTGGGCGCGCTGTTTGGTCTGCTCTTTGGCGTGGTTGTGATCAAATTCGGCGCGCCGCAGGGCATTGCGGGCATCGGCCTCCAGCTCTTTGGCACAGGTCTTGCCGGCTCACTCTACCGTCATTTCATCGGCGGCGCGCAGGGCGTTGCCGGCATCAATTCCATCCGCATTCCGATCCTGTCGGATCTGCCGATCGTGGGCAAGATGCTCTTCTCCTGCAACCCGATGGTTTATGTTGCATTCCTGATGGTGCCGGTTGTGCACTACATCCTTTTCAAGACCCCGTGGGGACTGCGCGTGCGCGCCTGCGGTACGTTCCCCCGCGCGGCTGACTCGATGGGCATCGACGTAAGCAAGACGCGCTATCAGGCGCTGGCCTTCGGCAGCGCGATGGCGGCGCTTGCCGGCGCGTATCTGTCCGTGTGCTATGCAAAGATCTTTACCGATACGCTCGTCGGCGGCCGCGGCTTCATCGCCGTTGCGCTGGTGTACTTCGGCCGCTGGTCTCCCGTCGGCGTGCTGGGCGGCGCGATGCTCTTCTCGCTGGCACAGGCTCTCCAGCTTGCCGTTCAGGCGTACGGCTTCAGCGCATTCCCGTACGAATTCCTGGTCATGCTCCCCTACGTGCTGGTGGTTGTCGTACTGGTATTTGTTGGCAAGAGCAAGCATGTCGGCCCTGCGATGCTGGGCAAGCCGTTCAACCGCGAGATGCGCACCTGACGCTCAGCGGGCATTTCCGCTGCGCTTCGCCTTGCTTCTGACGGCATCATCCGCTCGGCGAAGTCAGTTGATCCTGCAGACGGCAGCTTTGGCCGGATAAGCCCCGGATACTGCTTTTCGCAATCCGAATAGATGCAAACAACCCCTCAAGTCAATCCATGAATTGGCTTGAGGGGTTTTCCTGTATACAGGATTATCTGCCGATCATATCAAGCATAGCCTCGCGCAGCGCTATACGATCCGGATTGTTCGAATGATAGCGGACGATACCGGGCGTCGTCTTTTGAAATGTCGCAGTATTGCAGACAAAGAGCAGCACATCCGTGTCGCCGCCCAGCTTTTTTTCGATGTTATAGGCGCGGCCATAGGAATACTTCTTCTGCATATGAAGATTCTCAAGCGCACTCTTCTCTACGCTGTCAATGTCCGCAAAGAATGTGAAATACTCTCGTCCCGCCTGAATGCTTCTGTCTGCATAGACATAGTCCACCGTCACGGCGCCATCCTTCACCGTCACGGTGATTTCGCCGATCACGTACATATTGCCGCCGATCAGATCGTACTTCTGCACGCCATCCCGGCTGAGATCCAGCGGCGTGAACATATACCAATCATCCGTCAGACGCGCGGATACATCTTTGAACTGCGGACCGAAGGAGCAGACGCTGTTTTTATAGTATTCCTTCTCCTTGGGCTCATACTGCCTGCGCAGTTTATCCAGCGTATCCTGTCTGGCTTCCTCCTGAAGGCGTTCGAGGCGCTTGCGCTCCTCCCTTTCCATTTCCTCCTGTGAAAGGGTCGGCGCTTTTCCATTTTGCTGCATCTGTTCTCCTGCTGCGGCCAGCGCCGCTGCATCGGCAAACAATAGCAGGCATACCAGCAGCAGCGCAATTCTTTTCATCGCATTTCTCTCCTTACGAATTGATGTCGGCTTCTCATGCTTTTCCAATTGTCCGCTTCAGACAGATCATATCCGTGAGCAGCATGCCGCCTTCCATGATTGGATGATCGTAATGATCTGTAAAGAAATCCTTGATAACATGCGAACGAATAAAGCCGCATCTTTCGTAAAAAGGAACCGTCAGCGGGCTGTCCCCCGTGCCGACGAGCAATATGTGATATCGGCCGCGATAATGGTCTGCAATGAATTCAATCATCTCTCTGCCATAGCCGCGTCTTTGCTTCTCCGGCGAAACAGCGAGATTCTTGATTTCCAGCACGCCGCCGCCCTCATCCGTGACGACACAGACTGCGCAGACAGTATCCTGATCTGAAAGCGCGTAAAGCTCGCCGCGCTCCAGATACCGGTCGATCATATCTTCCTGCTCGTCTGCCAGCAGCAGAAGCGGCAGGAGCGCTTTTTTATTCTCCGTAATCTTGACGATCTGCATCAGGCAACCTTTCCGCTCAGAGAAACACACACGCGTATATCACCGTTATACCTGTTCTCCGTCACTGCCGAAGCACTCGACATTCACACCGGCCTCTTCAAATATCTGCATGGAGAACTCGTCCGGGTATCCTTCGCCGTAGACAACGCGGCTGATGCCGGAATTGACGATCATCTTCGCACAGAGAATGCACGGCTGATGGGTGCAGTAGAGCGTAGCGCCGTCAATGCTCACACCAAGCTTTGCTGCCTGAATGATGGCATTCTGCTCTGCATGAACGGCGTAGCACAGCTCGTGCCGCTGGCCGGAGGGAATGCCCAGCTCCTGTCTCGGGCATACACCCTTTTCCACGCAGGTTTTGATGCCCGCCGGCGCGCCGTTATAGCCGGTGGTCATCACGCGCTTATCCTTGACGATGACCGCGCCGATCTTTCTGCGGTTGCAGCTGGCCCAGCCGGAAACAAACTGTGCCATCTCCATAAACCGGTGATCCCATTTGTCAAACATATCCGTTCCTCCGTTCTGACGCACAGCATGCGCCGCATACCCTTTGCGGGGTGATGATATGAAAATGCGCACGCTGGTTTATCAGACCATGTTTCTGAGCGCTTCTCATTTTCTGGTTCGTGTGATCGGCTTTGCCATGCGCATCTGGCTCTCGCGCAAGCTGGGCGCGCTCGCCATCGGCCTTGTTGAGCTGGCAGGAAGCGCGCAGATGCTGCTCATCACGCCGGTTATTTCCGGTCTTCCGGCTGCCATGTCGCGCGTATGCGCCAAGTCGGAGCCGGAAAAGCAGGTTCGCGTGCTGCGCTGCGGCATTGCGCTTTCCCTCCTGATCAGTCTGCCGCTGAGTGCGCTGGCTTTTTCCCTTCGCACGCCGCTTAGCCTGTGGCTCGGCGATGTGCGCACACTGCCGGCTCTGCTGGTTTATCTGCCCTGTATTCCCGTGCTGGGCGTGAGCTGCGCGCTCAATGGCTATTACTACGGCACGGGAAGGCCCGTACCGCCGGCGGTATCCGAAATCATCGAGCAGGTTGTCCGCTTCATTCTCACGCTGCGCCTGGTCAGCGCGCTGCGCGGCTGGCCCGTGATGCTGCGCGCTGCGATTCCGGGCATGGCCACGCTGGCAGGTGAAACGATCGCCCTTCTGCTCATGCTGCTGATCACCGGAAAGATTCTGTTCTTTGCGCCCGCAAAGGGAAGCCGCAGGCAGATCATGTGCGAAATCACATCGCTTGCTCTGCCGCTCACCGGGATGAAGCTCGTCTCCTCGCTCATGCGAACGGTGCAGTCTGTGCTCATCCCTGCGAGGCTGCAAGCCTCCGGTCTTGCCGCAGGAGAGGCGCTTTCCCGCCTTGGCATGCTCAACGGCATGCTGATGCCGGTGCTGATGCTGCCCTCTTTCATCACATGCAGCCTGAGCATGGTAGCCGCGCCAGAGCTCACCCGCAGACAGGCGCAGGGACACGATCAGCAGCGGCTGGTCCGGCGTGTGCTGACGGCGACGCTGCTGATCGGGCTTGCCGCCGCGGCGGCTGTGTTTCTCTTTGCGCCTGTGTTTGCACACACGCTCTACCGGCAGGCGGAGCTCCTCCCGCTGCTTCGCTGGTGCTGCCTGCTCGTTCCTGTGATGTCGCTGTCTCAGGTGGTATCGGCACTGATGAACGGTCTGGGGCTGCAGGGAACGTCTCTGCGCATCGCTGTCGGCACAAATCTGCTTTCAACGCTGATGACCTACGCATTGGCTGCGCAGCCGTTCCTTCAGCTGTGGGGTGTGATCCTCGCCATGGCTGCAGCGCAGATTATCACGCTCTTCCTCAGCCTGCGTACGCTTCTTAAAGCCGCAGAAGCATAATGCCTCCGCCGCGAAGCGAAAAAGGGAGTCTGAGGGATAATGTCCCTCAGGCGGGGGTTGGGGCCCCAACGTTCCCTTTTCCCGCTTTATGCTCAGATCTCGTACCAGCGGATCTCGTTCGCGTCGAGGGACAGCTCGAAGCTGGAGCCGTCGCCGCGGTAGACGGTGGTCGTCTGCGGTTCATAGGTATTATTGACCACGCAGTACTTGCCATTCTTCACATAAGCATGCACCTCGACGTTGAAATTCGAGGAGAACCAGTGATGCAGCTGATCCTCTGCATGCGCGCTCCAGAGGATGGAGCGGTACAGCAGACGGCTGTTCTCAAAAGAATACGGCAGACCGGAGATATAGACCGTTCGGCCCTTCTCCAGCTCATTGACGGCCATCTGCACTTCCTTGTCACGCTGGCAGATGATCGTCGCTCCCGGGAAAGCATACATGCCCTTCTGGCCCTCGCCGAAGTCGATTTCCTTCGTCGTATCGGCCGTGATGAAATGTTCGGGATGCTCTTCCCAGTTATACTTGTCATAGCCGAGGGTGAATCCGGTCTCTTTCTCCACGCCCAGCGCGCCTGCCAGCTGCAGGAAACGGCCCTGATGCTGATGACCGGACGGCTGACCGACGCCAATGAAGCCGCCGCCGCGCGCAATGAAGCCGCGGATGGCAGAAACGACCATCGGATTCTCCCAATACACGCCTCCGGTATGCGCGGTATCCGCATCGCCGACGTTGATGATGACGTCCACGTTGTCGAGGACGCTGCTGTCGGCCAGGATATCCTCAAAGGAGATGAACTTCACGTCAAAAGGCGCGCCGGAGAGCGTCTCGATGATGCCGGCATAAGAGTAATTCTGCTTCTGGTAGAGCGCATGATGGACCATATGGCAGCCCCACGCGCGCATCCTGCCCCAGCAATTGAGCACGGCAACCGTCTTCACGCAGTACGGCGTGGTGCCCTTGATATTCTCATAGAGCTCACGGAATTCGTTGCACACGCTCTCGACATAATCGAGGAACTCCGGGAAATCGCACGCAAGCTTGAGGTAACCGCCGTAACCGATGCGGTCGATCGGCTTGCGCAGGATTGCACGGCGGGCAGTCACCCAGTTGACCTTCGCTTCCTTGACCGGATCGCCGTTTTCATTGAACGTATCCGGGAAGAAATACGGCAGCAGGCGGCCCTCGGTATACTTAACGCCCGGGATATCGGAGATCAGGCGGAGCGTGGAGCCATTGCCGACGCTGCCGACCACTGCATCCAGACCGATGGTCTTAAATTCATCCATGAACGGCTCGGTGCCGATCCAGTGATCGCCGAGGAACATCATCGCTTCCTTACCCAGCTCGTGGGTGATATCGACCATTTCCTTGGCAAGCGCGGCGACCTCACGGCGCTGGAATGCCTGAAAATCGCGGAATTCCTTGCTCGGCACGCGGTACTGGTTGTTGAAATAGCCCTGATCGATGATGAACTCCGGGCGGAACCTGTAGCCGACTTCGCGCTCAAACTGCTCAAGGATATACGGAGAGACGGATGCGGAATAGCCATACCAGTCGACGTACTTCTCGCGCTTGAGGGCGTCAAACACCAGCGTAAACTGATGGAAGAACGTCGTATAGCGGATGACGTCCACGTACGGATGATCCGCAATGAACTTGCGCAGGCGCTCCATAGTGAACTGGCGGGTCTTAGGCTGGCGCACATCGAAGGTGATCTGATGCTCGACGTTCTTCCAGTCATTGACCACAGCATTGTACATGTGCACCGGATCCCAGATGAGGTAGCACAGGAAGGAAACGGTATACTCGTGATAGGCAGCCGGCTTATCGATGATGACGCAGCCGTTCTCATAGCGCCACGCATCCACAGAGACCACCTCGCCCGTCGTGCGGTCGATAACCTCCCACCAGCGGCGGATATCGTCGCGGGTATTCGGCTCGAGCAGCTCGGTGGAGAGATTATCCATCAGTTCAATAGCAAGCGGCTCGTCCTTGGCCATTTTGAAACCGGTCATGATATAACACTGCTGCACCTCGTCCGGATTGGCCTTGGCCCATGCGTTATCCTTGCGGGTTGTATAGTAGGTGGAATAAACCTTGGCGTCCACAGCCTTGAGCTCCGCCGGGAAATCGGTGCCGTCGCAGTCGCGGATTGCATCCGCACCCCATCGCGCGAACAGTTCAAGCGTCTGAGGAACAACGTCCACGTCGGTCGGGATCGTCACGCGGCCTCGAAGTTTCTTTTCATTGCTCATATCAAATACCTCCATCATTATTGAAGACTGATACCAGAAAACGATGTACGATGAAATTATACCATGAAGCGCATACCGTTTCAATTATCTGGCAGCCCGCATCATCAAAAAAGGTTGCGTGCATCAGCATTATCTGATATAATGAATCGGTTTTTCAAAGATCAGCAGGAGGTTTCTCTGTATGAATAACATTGCCCGCATCGCCAGCTTCTCCATCAACCACGACATCCTGCTCCCCGGCATCTATGTCAGCCGCGTGGACGGCGATGTGACCACCTATGACCTGCGCCATCGCCGCCCGAACACGGACGATCTGATCGACAACTCCACCCTGCATTCTCTGGAGCACATGTTTGCCACCTATATCCGCAACGGCGAACTGCGCGACAACATCATCTATTACGGTCCGATGGGCTGCCAGACCGGCTTCTACCTGCTCATCCGCGGCAGCGACAACGAAACCGTGCTGCGCGAGGTCAAGAAGACCTGTGAGCGCATCCTTGCGCACGAGGGCGAGGTCTTCGGCAAAGCCAGCCGCGAGTGCGGCAACTACCGCAACCTGAGCCTGGAAAAGGCCAAGATTGAGGCGGAGCGTTATCTCGGCGAACTCAATTCCCGCGAGCAGACCTTCGTCTACGAAGAGTAATCTCCGGACGCATTTTCAGAAAGGATTCAAACATGATTGGCATTATTGCTGCGATGAACGTGGAGATGGAATCTCTGCGCTCCCATATGGAAAACACCGAAACCGACGTGATCAGCGGCATCCGTTTTGTCCGCGGCACGCTGGAGGGCAAGGAAGTCGTCACCGCCGTATGCGGAATCGGCAAGGTCTTTGCCGCCATGTGCGCCCAGACCATGATCATGCACTATACGCCGGACAGAATTATTAACACTGGCGTAGCCGGCACGCTGACCGACAAGCTGAACATTGGTTCCATTGCCGTTTCCACGGCTGTCGTGCAGCACGACATCGATACCTCCGCCCTCGGCGATCCGGTCGGCCTGATCTCCGGCATCAACAAGATCGAGCTGCCCGCCGACAGGCTGCTCTCCGGCCAGCTCTCCGCCTGCGCGAAGGTCATGGGCATCAAAACCGAAAGCGGCGTAATCGCATCCGGCGATCAGTTTGTCGCATCCGCTGAGCGCAAGGCATTCATCGTCGATCATTTCAAGGCGATTGCCTGCGAAATGGAAGGCGCTGCCATCGGCCAGGTCTGCTACGCGAATAAGGTTCCCTTCTGCGTGCTGCGCGCGATTTCCGACAGCGCGGATGGTTCCTCCCACATGGACTATCCCACGTTTGTAAAGATGGCCGCCGAGCAGTCCGTCGCGCTCGTACGCCGCTTTATGCGCTGCTAATCAGCCAGCGGCTGCAGCCATTTCCGGACAGCTTATCCTGAATAAGCGGCATGGCGCCCGATGCGCCATGCTTTGCGAAGCATCGACACATATGATAACAGGCCCTGCCTTTTCGGCAGAGCCTGTTTTTCATGTTCAGAATTTCAGACGCGGCGTCATCATATCCGCACGCGCAAAACCAATTTCATTTTCATACATGATCTGATACCATCCATCATCTCTGACGGAAAGCACCGTTACCTGCACGCCGTTTGGCGCAGTCTGTATCACTTCAGATCCTTTCTGAGGCAGCTTTCGCAGATTCACACCGGTTCCGCCGGAATTGGATACCGTCAGAATCGGCAGCTCGTTTGTCTCATACTCCATGCCTTTTTTCAAAAAGCGCACGTCCATATAGCCTACCATGTGGGCGCTTCGCACCTTCATATATCCGTTTTTCGGCGCTTCCAGCTGATGCACGACCGCACCTGCGTAGTATTTGCCCAGAGACAACGAGTCTGCATCCGGTTTGGCGCGCAGATTCAGGCGATCACCCGGTTTATCCGTCGTCACCACATAGGTGCTCTCCAGATCGTAGCCAAAGAAGACCAGATACTCCGTCTTCAGCCAGCCCTTCGGACAATCCTCTGGAAATATCCATTCCGTCTGCTGATCATCCTGCTGGAAATACACATAGGCCCATCCTGCATCGCGCTCCACCCGCTCGACATGCAGATGCTGGCCCGGAGCAATCGTGCCAATCTCGCGGCTCTGTTCGTCCATCCGCTCATAAACCGAAGCAGCCTGCGTTCCATAGAGCGCATTGGCTCCGATGACCGCATACCGAAAGCAGGGCGCAACGTCACCCAGCGCACCAAGCGGAAACAGCAGCGCAGCCATCAGCACCGGAAGAATTCGTTTCATACTTTATGCCTCCAACTCAGCATTTGTCTATATGACGAACCAGACCGGCAGATTCTTCCTGCTGTTTTCATGTGTCTGCCATTATTTTGGCGCGATCAGACGCACGCCGCGGGAAGCGACGTAAGACAGATCCAGATAGTATTCCATGCCGGAGAACTGTCCTGTCTCCGCATAGTATCTCGCGCCCGGCACATCCCAAAGGGATTGAATAGCCTGCCACTGCCCCGCCTCGTCCTGAATATACATGCTGGCATTCTGGATGCGCTCCATCGTCGCCGACGGTGCAGAGTCGATCACGCGTACCTTCGTGCCATCCCCGCTCATCCCTGCCGCAAGAGCGATATGCCCGTTCACAATCGCAAAGCTGAACACCGCGCCATCCTCAAAGCACTGCACGATCTGACGCTGATCGTGAATCTTGTCCTGACTCGTGGTAAAGCCGAAGTTTCTGCCCGCCGCTGCAAGCAGATTGCTGGTCACCGTTCCGCTCTCGGCCAGATAGGCCCCATAATCCTTAGCCAGCACCTGCGGCGCCGTATGATCAGCCGATTTGCCCAGCAGTGCGAGCGCATGAGACAGTGTGAAGATCGCGCAGCCAGACTGATCCAGATTGCTGCGGCTGTAACGCTTATCCAGCCACCAGCCGTCCTTCTGGCTGTAGATGACAAAGCCATCATCCGGCTGAGTCTGCTGCTGCGACACAGTGAAGCGCCGCTCACAGCCGATTGCGCCGCTGCCCGGCTCCGATACGATCACTTCAATCTGATAAGCGCCGCTTGCCCGGGGCCTGTAGGTAAAGGCTCGCACATCCAGCGTCTGCTCCTTGAGTACCGTTTTGCCGCCGGAGGATATCTTTACCCTGACCTGTGCGTTTTCAGCACAGGTGACCGCGATATTCAGCTCCTCGCCGAGATCGATCTGTTCCCGGCTGATATCCAGCCGGGCATAAACCGGAGGCTTGGCGTCCGGCGCAGGCTGCTCACGCATCAGGGAGACGTCCTGAAGGCGCACATAGCCCAGCACATCGCCATGGAGCGGATCCTGACAGAATACGCGGATCCATTCCTTTTCAAAGGAGAGCACCGTCACGCTCTGCGAAGCGCTGACAGCAAGCAGGCTCAGCGAGGCGGAATCCGGCTCTTCGCGCACATGCAGGTATTCATTGTCTGGATAGATCTCTTTGCCGGTCATCTGCGAATCGAGCATCAGGTATTCTGTACGCACATAACCCTTTTTTCCTGCGTACTCAATGCTGCTCCATTGCTCATTCGCTTCGATCACACCGACGCGCGCGCCATTGGGCGCCTGACCGACCACGGCGGATTTGGCGTCCATCTTCCTGCGTATATTCAGCGAGCCGCTCTGCGTGCTGATGCGGGCATAGCCGCCCTGCTGAATTACAACCGGCTTGACTTCCTCTTCCTCGGCCTTTTCTTCCACACGCGGCTTGTCGCTGAGAAAATCCGATTTCACATAACCGGTTTTTCCCTTATACTTGATCCGGCTCCATTCGCCTTCGTTTTCAAGCAGCTCAACCTTGCTTCCGTTGGGCACTTTGATGACGATTGTGGCCTTGGAATTCGGCTTCTTCCGGGCATTGAGCGCGCCCTTTCCCGTCTCCACCCACGCCGGTTCGGCAAGCGCCGCGCCGCAGATAAGGGTCAGAAGCAGAAACAGACACGCGATCCGGCATACCGGTTTTTTCATCGGCAATTCTCCTTTGATGATTTCACAATGTCACATTATACACCATAATCCGTGATTTGACGATTGATTTTTGCATATTCGCACTTTTGTCTCACATTTTTCCGGTTCAAGCATGCCGGATGTGTCGATTTTCACGAACCTCTCGACTTTTTCTCAGCAATCAGGTATAATATTAACCAACGAATGCTTCTGCGCTAAAGCGCAGCAAGAAAGGACCGCGTCCGCATGAAAATAACAAAAGCACGTGAAGTATCGACGATTGAGCGTTATCTGCTCTTTTCCGTCGGCATTCTGATCACTGCAATCGGCACCTATTTCTTCAAATTCCCAAATAACTTCTCCACAGGCGGTGTCAGCGGTCTGTCCCTGATTCTGGGTCGGCTGATCCCTTCGGAAGTATTCACGCCGAGTGTGCTGATGTTTATTATCAACACTGCGCTTCTGGGCGTGGGCTTTATTTTCATCGGCAAGGAGTTTGCATTCAGCACGGTGTATTGTTCGATGCTCCTGTCCGTGCTGATGACGGTTCTTGAAAGGCTCTTCCCCATTGCCGCGCCGCTGACCACACAGCCTTTCCTTGAGTTATGCTTCGCGGTTCTGCTGCCTGCGTTCGGCTCCGCCATCCTGTTCCATCTGGGCGGTTCCAGCGGCGGCACGGACATCATTGCCATGATCCTTCGCAAATACACGAGCATGAATATCGGCTCCGCGCTGATGGTTGCCGATTCGCTCATCACCGTCTCCGCGCTGGTGTTTTTCGGCGTAGAGGCCGGCCTGTATTCGATCCTCGGTCTGCTGATGAAATCGACGCTGGTAGACTATGTCGGCGACAGCTTCCGCATGAAAAAATGCTTCCAGATCATCACCGATCATCCCAAGCCGATCGTCGATTTCATTGTTGGCACGCTGCACCGCAGCGCAACGCTGGAAGACGTGCACGGAGCATACACCAACAGCCAGAAAACGATGATCGTCACCGTCATGAACCGCTCGCAGGCAATCGCCCTGCGCAGGCATGTGCATACGATCGATCCGCATGCATTTATGATCATCACCGCGTCAACCGAAATTGTCGGAAAAGGCTTCCTCAAAAACTGATTCTATATGAAAATAAGCGACCATCAGTCGCTTATTTTTTTGCCATTATTTCGCAAAACCGACGATGCCAAACGCACCGGGGCCGCTGTGTGCGGCAATGACGCAGCCGGTCTGCACCCATGAAAAGCGCTCGAATCCCTTTTCTCGGGCGATATTCTCCACATCGCGCATAATCTTCTCGTCAAGACCGGCGCCATAGATCAGATACAGCGGCTTTGCGGGATCCAGATTCTCTGTGTATTCGCTCACCAGCTTGGTAACGACCTTGGCCATGCTGCCGCGGTATTTCTTGGTAGAAAGCAGCTTGCCATCCAGAATCTCGATGAGCGGATGGAGGCTGAGCAGTTTTGCGCCCAGATAAGCTGCATTGCTTACGCGTCCGCCTGCGCGCAGATAATCCAGATCGCCCGGGAAAAAGCCCATACGAACGGTTTTCGCGATTTCCTCCGCCTTTTCGGCAGCCTGATCGAGCGTCGCATCGGAATTCTCCTTCAGATAATCCGCCACGGCAATGACCACTGCGCCCTGCGCAGCGGAAACCTGCTTGGTATCCACAAAGCGGATATTCTCCCGGCCCTCCGCTGCGATGATACCGCTCTGCATGGAACAGGTGGTGCAGGCGGAATACGCCAGATGCAGAATCGGTCGCTTTGGCTGCTGCTGATCCAGACGCTCAAAAACGACCTCAAAGTCGTGCGGCATGCAGCCGCTGGTGCGCGGCAGATCGCGCGTCTTCGCATAATGCGCAAACATCTCAGTCACCGGGAAAGAACCGTCGTCGCGCGTTTCTCCGCCGAAAGCCACGTGCATCGGCACGATGGTCACGCCATACTTCGCAGCTAGCTCCGGCGTGATATCAGAACCGGATTCGGCCATCAGAAGAATCGGATTCATATGCTCATCCACCTCATTGGATTGATTTCATTCTATTCAGTATAGACGCAAGTCATTTCTGAATTGCTGGCAAATTGTTGCTGAATTGTGAATACGGATCAAAATACTGATCTCACCGCACCGAAAAACCATATGCAAACAGAAAAAACGCCGGCTCAGCGGCGTTCTTCCGTTATCCTGTGATTCTCTTGAGCCGCACGACAAACTCCGTACCCTCCGAGGGGGCGCTGGAGACGCTGATACTGCCGCCGGAGATATCGAGCACGCGCTTGACCAGCGCAAGCCCGAGTCCGTTTCCCTCCTTGGAATGCGAGGTATCGCCCTGATAGAATTTATCGAAGATATGCTTGGTCGTTTCTTCATCCATGCCGCAGCCCGTATCGGACACGGTCACCACAACGTCATTACCTTCCTTCTCCTGACGAAGAAGCACGCGCCCTCCGCGCTCGGTAAACTTGATTGCATTGGCGATAAGATTATTGAAGACGATTTCCAGCATGCTCTCGTCCGCCATGATCATCACACGCTCCTCGAGCTGCGCGTCAAACTCAATCCCCTTCTTCTCCCATGCTTCCTCATGATAAAGCGCGCAGTCGCTGAGCTGGCGCGTCAGGTCATACGGCTGGGCGTTGGGCACGATTTCCTGGTTTTCGAGCTTATTGAGCTTGAGGATATTGGAAATCAGTATGCTCAGATTTTCGCTGGCAGATGCGATGGTGCGTGCATATTCACTGCGCTCCTCATCAGACAGATTCTCCCGCTGCAGCGCGCTGGCATAGCCGCGGATGACGGCCAGCGGCGTTTTAATCTCGTGAGAGACATTGGCAATGAAGTCATCCTTCATGGTTTCAATGCTGGAAAGCTCCTGCACCATACGGTTGAAGTCCTCAAACATCAGATCCATATAGTCAAACTTATTGCGCTTGTGCACAGGCGCAACAGAAACCGTGAAATCGCCCTGTGCAACAGCGCGCATCGCGCGGCTGAGGCGGCGCATTGGCTTATCAAACTTATGGCAGCTGACCTGATGGATCACAATCGCAGCGACAAACGCCATACCGATCCAGTATGTGCCCACGCCCATGCCCGCCAGGATGGAGAACACATCCATCTTGAGAAACATTTCCAGAATCATCACGTTGGCTGCGCTGAGCAGGCACAGAACGAGCAGAATCAGGATAAACATGCGCCATGAAAACGCGCGCCTGCGAACACGCGGATCTTCTTCGCCGAAAGGATGTGTCTCGCCCGGCTTGATCTGGATTTCCGGCAACTGGATTTCCAGATTCTTCAGCCCCTTCATCTTCATACGGCAGGCACCGCCTTATAGCCAAGACCATGCACCGTCACAATCCTGAAATCCTCACAGTCGGAGAACTTCTCGCGGATGCGCGTGATATACACATCCACCGCACGCAGGCTGGCGCTGGTTTCGCCGCTCCAGAATTCATCCATGAGCTGCGCACGGGAGAATGTGCGCTTGGGATAGGAGAGCATCTTATAGATGATATTGAACTCGCGTACAGTCAGCGAAATCTCCTCGCCGGATACATACGCGCTCATCTCCTCCGCATCCAGCACGGTATTGCCAATGACAAGGCGTTTTTCCGCTTCAATCCGCGCGCGGCGCAGCAGCGCTTCAATGCGAAGCAGCAGCTCGTCCACATCAATCGGCTTGACCATATAATCGTCGATTCCCGCCCGGAAGCCGCGCTGCTTGGCTGCGATATCATCACGGGCTGTCATCAGCAGAATCGGGATTTTTCTATTGACGCTGCGAACGTGGCCAACCAGCTCGAATCCATCCACGCCGGGCATCATGATATCAGACACAATGACGTCGATTCCGCCGTCAAAGAGCGCGTCAAAAGCCTCCTGTGCATTCAGGCAGCCATGCGCATGATATCCTGAAGCATTCAGGCTGGAGCAGACGATCTGATTGAGCTTCACATCATCTTCAACGACAAGCACGTGAACCATGTTATTTCCTCCTGTACACGCTCGGCATGAGAACAATCCATAATTAAAGAACAGTATACCAGAGAAATATTAAGGAAGTGTTTCAGTCTTGACATTTTGCAAAAGCAGACTATACTGATGAACAGATTCTGTTCTCCCGAGGAGGAACTATGCATTTTCTGTCTGCGCTGCACGAACACGCCTGCTCATGGGCGGCGTCTGCCACCCGCCCGGCGCTGGTTGCCACCAACCGCGATACGGATCTGATCAAGCTGCTGGCCTGCATTTTCATGTTTATCGATCACGCAGGCAAAATGCTCTTTCCCCATATTCCGCAGATGCGGCTGATCGGGCGGCTGGCGTTTCCAATGTTTGCCTACTGCATCGCAGTCGGCGCCGTATACACACGCGATCCGATCAAGTATCTTTCCCGGCTCGTCCTGCTTGCCCTTGTTTCCCAGCCGCTGTACGCGCTCGGACTGGATCACGCAAACAGCGCCATGTTCTCCATTTCCTTATGGGAAAATCCTCTTGGCGCAGTGCGGGCTTTCTATATAAATAGCTGGCAAAAGCCGAGTATCCTCCTCTCGCTCTCCCTCGGACTGTGCATTCTCACGGCCATACGCAGCCGCAAATGGTTGCTGGCGCTGTTCGTATATATCCTGTGCTGTCGTTTTTCCACCAATCTGGATTATGGACTGGGCGGCATCCGGCTGATGATTCTGTACTATGCGCTTTGCGAGCATCCGCTGTGCGCGCTTGCAGCGCTGAGCGCTTACATGATCGCATGGTCGGGCGGAACCGGTTACACGATCCTCGGGCATTCATTCGGAATGCGTATCTTTGCACTTCCGGCCGTCATCTTCTGCTGTCTGCCGATGAAACGAAGGCTGCATCTGCCCAAATGGTTTCTCTACGGCTTTTATCCGGTTCATCTGGCCGTGCTGGCCGTGCTTTGCCGGCTTTAACCCAAAGCTTCTGTATATTCAGGGCGCTTTCTTCACAGGATAATTCCCGAAGGAGGCGCCTATGCTTGCTGTTCATTCTTCTCTGAGCTCACGTCTGGGCACAGTCCTCTGCGCACTGATCGTCATTGCTTGCGTCATCGGCCTGACCATGCACAGAGATTTCTATGCGCTCCGACTCCGTAAGGATTTTTTCTGTTTTTACACGAATGTGAGCAATCTGATCGTTCTGATCTACTTTGCAGCCGTCTCGCCGAGGCTCTACGCCAGCCAGTCGCTCCATCCGCTCATCCCGCATGCAGAATTTGCCGTCACCATGCAGATTCTGCTGACGCTTTCGGTTTTCCATCTGGTGCTTTTTCCCGCCGTAAGAGAAACCATCAGGAAGATGCCGCGCACACGGGCTTACATGATCGTATGTACGGACAATCTGTTCATCCATTATCTGGTTCCGCTTGGCGTATTGGCCTACTGGCTGCTCTGCTCGCCCGGAAAAGAGACGCTTACCTACGGCGATGCGCTGTACTGGATGGCTATTCCCACGCTGTATGCGGCTTACATCTTCATCCGGGCGCCGCGGCGCGGCATCATCGAGGAAGCCGGAAGCCCCTATCCTTATCCATTCATGGATGTGCAGGCTCTGGGAACCACGCGCGTAGCAGCATACTGCGCGCTGCTCTATGCCGCAGGGACAGCAGCAGGGCTTTTCATCATCACGACAGTCCGCGCAGTATGTGCCTTCCCCGGATAAACAACGAAAAAATACAAAATTCGAAAAAAAGTAATTGACAAAACTTGCCGGGTTCGATATAATACACTTCGTCGGAACGATCCGGCATAAAATTGGGGAATTGTGTAACGGCAGCACCTACGACTCTGACTCGTATTGTCTAGGTTCGAATCCTAGTTCCCCAGCCATAAGCCTCCATGGTCAAGCGGTTAAGACGTTGCCCTCTCAAGGCAAAATCAGGGGTTCGATTCCCC
>JAFWXL010000007.1 GCA_017545905.1 Clostridia bacterium
ACCGGGTTGAAGAGAAGCTCTACATACTGGCAGCGCCTGAGCATGGGGCCTTCGTCATCCTCAAACATGGTGTTGAGCTTGCTGATGCATTTCGCATTGAAGGAAATGAACCTGCTGCTGATGCGCACCACCGGCTCAAATGCCTGGCTGAACATGCCTGCGCCGACCACCTGAAAGCCCTTTTTGACGGGCGGGGCGTTTTCCTGCTCGTACTCTTCCATGGTCTTGCCCTCAAGCTGGGCCTTGACGCGTTTTTCCATGTCGCTCAGTTCACGGGAAATGCGCTGGATGCCGTTGTCGTCAGTCATGCCCACGAGGCGTTTCCCTGCATCGGGAAGATGCTCGTTTTCAAGGTCTGCACGAAGCTCGCCCTCTTCCATGCCCATGGCGATGCGGCTGACGCGGTAGTATTCGTCCTCCTCATGACCCGCCCAGGAGCGGTTGACGGAGATGAAGCCGCGCAGTGCGCCGATGTCGATGACGCGCATGGGAATGTAGGTGCCGGTGTGCCTGTAGCGGTGGCTGTTCAGAATCCGCTGGGCAGCATTCCACTGTGCCCGCGTGATGATGGCGTCATGATGCGCCGGCTGGTAGTACTTGTTCTTCTTGTTGCGGTTCTTCACGGACTTGTGGTCGTGGAAGTCGGGCGTCCATGTCTTGCGGGCAAGGACGTCGCCGCAGTAGCGCTCATTGCGCATCACCGTTGCGATGCCGGTTGCCGTCCATTTTGTGTTGGGTGTTCCGTCACGCCTGCGTCCGCCGGTTTCACGCTCCAGCTCGGTCAGGGTTTCGGCGATCTCCTGTGTGCTGCTGCCGTTGAGCAGCATGTAGTACATGAGCCGGACCGTCTGCGCCTGCTCCTCATTGATCACCAGTTTCTTGCGGTGGATTCCGTTTTCAATCACATCGATCTTGTCATAGCCCAGCAGCTTCGGCGTCATGAATCGTCCCCGACTGAACCGCCATTCGAGGGAGAGCAGCATGGCCTCGCTCTTCATGTGCGATTCCTCCTCGGCGACCATTGCCAGAACGAAAAGAATGATATTGCTGGTGGAATCCAGCGTGTTGAGGTTTTCCTGCTCGAACAGTACCGGGATCGGCGGGTCCTGCTCCTTCAGCCTGCGCACCCAGCTGATGCAGTCGATCAGGTTTCTCGCAAAGCGGCTGACGGATTTGGTGATGATCATGTCGATCTTTCCCGCCAGTGCGTCCTTCATCATCCGCTGAAAGCCGGGACGATGCAATGTCTCTGTCCCGCTGAATCCATCGTCGACATACAGGCCGCAGAACTTCCATTTTGGGTTGCTGCGGATCATTTCCCGGTAGTTTTTCTTCTGCATCTCAATGGAAATGGTCTGCTCAATGTCATCCGTGGAAACGCGGCAGTATGCGGCAACGTTGAGGATGCGTTCCTCCTGCTGTCGGTCTGCATTGGCGGCGATCTTGTGTACGCCCGTGCCGTCAAAGGTATCGAGCTCATCACGAAGGGCTGTCTTGGCGCGCTGACGTTCGGACTCAAAGCCCGCGCCCGGCGGCTTACCGGTCTGTACCGGGTTGTTCTCCTGCAGACCGTCGCGCTGGGCTTTCAGCTCTGCAGCACGCTTTCTGGCCTTCT
>JAFWXL010000061.1 GCA_017545905.1 Clostridia bacterium
ACCACGCTCTGCAGCCCCAGCGTCTTTTCAATCAGAAGCATCACGCCCAGCGTCGCCATCATCAGCAGTGTTGCAAGTGCTGCAATCGTCGGATCGAAGTGATACTCGACGTAGCTCATGATCTCAATCGGCAGCATATTCACACCAGGACCTGTAAGGAATGCGGAAAGCGACACATTGTTGAACGAGTTGATCACCGACATGATGCATGCAGATGCAATGCCGGACTTGATATTCGGAAGAACCACGTTAAAAAACGTATATACCCTCGTCGCGCCCAGAGAACCAGCCGCCTCTTCAATCGCAAAATCAAAGTTCGCAAGGCTTGATGTGACCACACGCATGACATACGGAATCGACAGCAGCGTATGGCCGATCAGCAGGCTGGGAATGACCTCCAGATCATACGTATTGACAACATAGCGCAGCATGATAAAGCCGAGCACGATCACCGGAATGAGTACCGGGGAAAGGAACAGCGTCTTGACGGCTTCCTTGCCCTTGAAGCGGTAACGATTGAGCGCGTAAGCCGCCGGAAGGCCCAGCAGGAGTGCGATCGCTGTCGCCGCAATGGCGATAATCACACTGAGCTTCGCCGCCTCAATGAAGGAACTCATGGTCAGTACCTGCTTGTACCAATCCAGCGTAAAGCCCTGTCCCGGAAACTTAAGCGCCTTCGTCTCCGAGAAGGACGCTGCGGCGATGACCAGCAGCGGGCCGATCAGGAAGACATACACCAGGAAGGTGATGAGCATCAGCGACCAGTTTTTCTTCTTCATAGCACAACCGCTCCAAATACCAAAGTTACGTATGGGGACGCTGTCCCCATACCCCTGGCAGGGACATTGTCCCTGCACCCTTCATCGCTGCGCGCATGCGCGCAGCGGAGGGCATAAGGTTCATTTTCTTAAAACCGCACGAAGTGCAATAGGGAGTCTGAGGGACAATGTCCCTCAGGCAGGTCATAGGGCGGCAGCCCTATCGTCCTCTCTTACTGCACGGAGTAGGTGGAGTTCCACATCTCGATCCACTTCGCCTGGTTCTCGGTGATGATGTTCCAGTCAACGAACTTGAGGCCGGAAACCATCTCGGCGCCGTAGGTGAAGTTGCCGGACTGCTCGGCAGTCAGCTCCACATCGGTGCGAACCGGGCTGTCCACGCCGTCCAGCGCCTCGGCCAGCTGCACGTCGTGGCTGATGTAGAAATTGATGAACTCGGTCGCCAGATCCTTCACGTCGGAGCCGGCGATCAGGTTGATCATGTTGTAGCTGGCGAAGGAGCCTTCGGCCGGGTCAACCCAGATGTAATCCGGATTCGCGTTCTTGGCGGTGGTGTAGCTGTAGTCCAGCAGGACAGCCACGGAGATCTCGCCCTGATTGAGCATGGTGATGGTGTTGTTGGCGGAGGTGTAGGTGTTCACGACGTTCGGCTTGAGCTCGGCCAGCTTGGCAAAGATCGCCTCGTCGTCCTTGCCCGGAACGAGGCCGAAGGTCTCGGCGGTCGCAAAGTAGAACATCGGGCCGGTGGTCGCGGTCATATCCGGGATCGCGATGCTGTCTTCCAGCTCCGGATTCCACAGATCCGCGAAGGACTTGATCTCGACGTCGCAGTACGCGCTGTCATAGACGATGCCCAGACGGTTGAAGGTGTAGGCCGGGCCATACTCGGCGCCCATCGGCGCACGGGCGGACTCATAGATGCCCTCCAGATTGGTCAGCTTGCTGGCGTCAACGGTATCGATGCAGCCGGCGTCCATGAGCTGCTTAACGAACATATCGCCGATGACGACAACGTCATAGTCTTCCGGGGACTCGGTGATCTTGGTCACGCGCTGCGCATTGCCCGCGGCGTCAACCACGATCTCGCAGCCGGTCATTTCCATGAACGGATCATAGATGTTCTTCTGGAGCAGTTCGCCGTTGAAAGCGAAGTTGGAGACGACCAGAGTCTGGCCCTCGTAGGGCTTCTCGGCCACGGCGCAGGCAAGGCTCATCACCAGCACGAGCGCCACGATCAGGGAGATGATCTTCTTCATTGTCTTTTCCTCCTGAGATGGTTAGTCGATAAGAATAATCTTGTTTGCCGCAAGCGAAAGCGTAACCGTCTCGCCTACGGGGAAAACCTGCGTCTGATCCGTGCTGACCACGAATTCACCAATATCCGTCATGATGTTGAGCTGATTGTGCTGGCCCAGGAATGTGGAAACCATCACGCGGCCCTCGATGCTATTTACCACATTGGCGCCCGCCGGATGCACGGTGACGTCGCCCGGACGAATGCAGCCCTTGCACGCGCCCTGCGCATGATCCGTGCCGGCGGTGATCTTCGCGCCGTTCTTCGTCTTGAACTCGCATGCGCCCGTGCGCGTGAGATCAAAGAAGTTTTCAAAGCCGACAAAGCGCGCGATGAACTCGGTCTTCGGCTTGTTATAGATCTCGCTCGGCGTGTCCATCTGCTCGATGACGCCCTTGTTCATGATGGCAACCTTATCGGAGATCGCAAAGCACTCCTCCTGATCATGTGTGACATAGATCGCGGTGAAGCCCAGCTCCTGCTGCAGCTTGCGGATCTCTACGCGCATCTTCACGCGCAGCTTCGCGTCCAGATTGCTAAGCGGCTCGTCGAACATGAGCAGATCCGGCTTGATGACCAGCGCGCGCGCCAGCGCCACGCGCTGCCGCTGTCCGCCGGACATCTCGCGCGGATAGCGGTTCTCAAAGCCTTCAAGGTCGACGACCTTGAGGATATGCAGCACTTCCTTCTTGATGGTTTCCTTGTCCATCCTGCGCATCTTCAGGCCGAAGGCCACGTTATCAAAGACGGTCAGATGCGGAAAAAGCGCATAGCTCTGAAAGACAAAGCCAAAATTGCGCTTATGCAGCGGAACTCCGGTATAATCCTTTCCATTAAAGAGAATCTGACCATTCATCGGATCAGCAAAGCCTGCAATCAAACGCAGGCAGGTTGTCTTGCCGCAGCCGGAAGAGCCCAGCAGAGAGACGAATTCTCCCTTCTCCACGCTGATGTTAAAATCCTTGAGAATGATATTTGAATCATAACCGGCGGTGATGTTTTTCAGCTCAAGCAGTGCCACGATGTTTTCCTCCTTACGCCATCGGGTTGATCTTTCGGCTCATCGAATTGAATACGCTGGAAATTGCCATGGTGCATACAATCATGACCACCGCCACGACCGACGCCTGCGTCCAGTCTCTCAGGCTCATCGCGTACTGATAGACCATCGTCGCCAGCACGCGCGTGTCGGTTCCTCCCAGCAGCTGCGGCGTGGTATACGCCGTCATGCAGCCTGTGAACACCAGCACGCTGCCGGTCACCAGGCCGGAAATGCTCAGCGGGAAGATCACCCGGAAGAACGATTCGAGTTTGCCCGCGCCAAGATTTCCCGCCGCCAGCGTCAGATCGTCCGGAATATTATCCATCACGCCGATAAGCGCCAGGATCATCTGCGGCAGGAAAAGCTGCACAAAGCCGACCGTCATGGAGAACTCATTGTACAGAAGATCCTGCGGCTTGGCAAACAGACCGGACCAGACGAGGAAATTGTTCACAATGCCTCGCTTTCCCAGTATGACCATCCAGCTGAAAGAACGGACAACCGGGCTGGTAAACATCGGGAACACGGCAAACGCCATCATCATTCCCTTATGCCTTGAATACTTGCTGATGTAATACGCCGTCGGATAGCCCAGCAGCGCGCACATGAACGTACTGAGCAGGCTCAGGCGGATCGAGCGCACAAACGTCTGCTGGAAATAGACATCCCTGAACAGGGAAAAATAGGATGAAAATGAAAATGACTGATCCGGAAAAAACGAGGTCATACAAAGAGAAAACAGCGGAATCAACATGAACAGCGTCACAAACAATACGCCCGGCAGCACCAGCAGCAGCCA
>JAFWXL010000008.1 GCA_017545905.1 Clostridia bacterium
ACAATCCCGGCCAGAATGCCGCTTTTCGCAGCGGGCATCACGGCGAAGAACACGCTGCGCTCATGCGTCGCGCCAAGCGCCAGCGCGCCCTCGTAATAGCTGCGCGGCACGGCGCGCAGCGCAGGCTCGATCACGCCGATGACCGTCGGCAGGATCATCACCGCCAGCAGCAGCGCCGCTGTAAAGATGGAGTTTCCCCGCCCGTTCACAGATTCGCTGATCGTGCGCACAAGCGGCACCAGCACGGCGATGCCAAAGAAGCCATAGACGACGGATGGAATGCCCGCCATCAGCTCAATGGCAGTCTTTATCACGCGATACGCCTTCTGCGGGCAGAAGAAGGCCAGATACACCGCCGTGAGGATGGCAACCGGCACGCCCATTGCCAGCGCCAGACCCGTCACATAGACGCTGCCGACAATCATCGGGAAGATGCCGTAGATGTCCGCACCGGGCTTCCACATCCTGCCCAGCAGGAAATTGCCAAAGCCGATTTCCTTCATCGCAGGCAGTCCGTTTGCAAAAAGAAAGATGCAGATCAGCGCCACGCTTGCGATGGACATACAGGCCGCAAGCAGAAAGACGATCTCCATGAATGTTTCCTTTGCCTGTTTCATGCTCCGTTCCTTTCAAAGACCATACCCTTCCGAAGCGTCATCCGCTCCGGAAGGGTTTTGTCGGTTATTCGCGGGTTCAGATCTCGTCCCAGCTCATCACGTCGCCGGTGTAGATCGCGCCGATCTGCTCCACGGTCAGATCGCCGACCGGGTTTTCGGGATTGACGATCACGGCGATGCCGTCCATCGCGATGGTCACGCCCACGAGCTGCGCCGCCTCGGCTTCCTTGAGCGCGCGGCTGGCCATGCCGATTTCGCAGCCGCCGTCCATCGCGGCGGTCATGCCCGTCGTGGAGTCGCTCGTCTGAATCTCAATCTGCGCATCCGGGTTCAGCGCCTGATACGCTTCCGCCAGCTTTTCCATCACCGGGGAGACGGAGGAAGAACCGGCGATCACCAGCTTGCCCTGCGGCATGCTGCCCGCGTAAGCGTCGGTGTTGCCAGAAGCAACGTAACCGTTTGCCGCAACGATGGCCTGTCCCTCGGCGCTCATCACATAGGCGATGAAATCCTTGCCCAGATCGGTGATGGCATCGTCACGATAGGCGATGTTGAACGGGCGAGCGATTTTGTAGCTGCCGTTTGCCACGTTTTCCGCGGTCGCCTCTATACCCTCAACGCTGACAGCCTTGACGCTCTCGTTCATGGAGCCCAGAGAGACATAGCCGATCGCATAGCTATCGCCCGCGACGGTCGTGAGCATGACCGCCGTGTTGTTGGTGATCTGCGCGTCCTCGGTCGTCATGTCGACCTTCTTGTCACCCATCTTCTGCTCCACGCCGGTCAGCTCGACAAACGCGCTGCGCGTGCCGCTGCCCTCCTCGCGGGAAATCACGTTGATCAGCTTGCCTGCGTCAAAATCCGCCAGAGCGGTCATGGTCACGCACATCAACGTGAGGGCGAGCAGCAGCATCTTCTTGAACATTTTCATCCTCTTATCACTCCTTATACATACATGTTCCGTTCCTGATTGGAACAACTACACTATACAGCGCCCAAGTAAATTCGAAGCGCACATAAAAGTAAAGGTTTTGATAAAAGTATCCAAGCCTGCAAGCGTTACATAAACACCGTGTAAAATATCCTATATTGATGTAAAAAGGCCTTCGGGTTTTATCACCCAAAGGCCATTCCCGCAATCAAGCATTTGTATTTCACAATTGCTTCATCCAGTTCTTTCTGCGCAGCACAAACACAGATATACCAAATCGAACACATTCTTCTAAAGAAAGCATAAAATACACCGGCGCAATAGAAAGCTTCAGCACAAAAGCGCTGAAAAGTCCCAGCGGAATCCCAAATCCCCAAGTACCAATCATATCAATGATCATCACATATTGGGTTTTTCCACCGCTGCGAATGATTCCTCCTCCCAGAATCATGTTCAGCACCTTAAAAGGCGCTACCACGGCATATGCTAACAAAATCTGGCGCGTAAGCATCTTGACATGCGCGTCAACCTGATAAATCTCCACATACAACGATCTCGTTGCGACAACCAGCAATGCAAGTATAGTCGCACCAACCGCACCATATCGAAGCAGCTTACAGGCTGCCGAGTATGCTTCATCATATTCTGCATTTCCCAGTTTCTTTCCAATCATCACGCTTGCCGCCTGAGAAAGTCCCACAAGTGCGCCTGTCATCAGCCCTTGAATGGGATTCGTGAGCGTCATTGCAGCACTCGCTGCTGTTCCTATTCGTCCATAGATCGCTGCATATCCATTCTCTCCCAAGCTCCAGACCACCTCACACACAAGAACCGGCATCAGCATCGAAAGGTACTGCTTCCAACCAAATCCACCCTTTCCTGTTGGCTAAAGAGGTAAACTGTGATACAAGGGACGAATGCAGAATGAGGTGGGTGCATCCGCACTTACTTCTCGCAATATGTATACACTTCACCGCTCTCAAAATAACACACATCGAGCGAAGGCAGCGCCTCCCTGAGCATCCCTGTGATGCAGCGCATGCCGTCGCGCTCAGAACCGCAGTGTCCCAGAATCAGCAGCGCCTTGGCAAAGCCCAGCTGCGCAGCGTCGCGGGCATACTCGCCCAACCGCCATTCACAGGCTTCGCCCGTAAGTACCATGTCCGCCCAGCCGGAAAGCTCCTCAAACACGCCGCGCGGCGTGCCAAAGGCCAGCGCCAGCTTCGTAACCGGCTTATCCGCTGCGCCGCAGATGCGCACATGCGCGATGCCCAGCTTGCTTTCAATATGCCTTGCCATTTCGCGCGGCGTCATCGGTGAATTCAGCGTGCAGCGGTTGATTTTCTCCGTTCCGCGCTCCTCCAGCGCGCCTTCCAGTCCAAGCGCTTCAACCTCGCCAAGTCCGATCAGATCGGACGGCGCGGCGTGGGGATGATCGTGATAGCGGTAGAGCACAAGGCCGCTCTCTTCAAGCAGCTGCTGCTTGGCCTTCCCCACCGGCGTATCTTCAATATAATCCCAATGGTCATAGAACGTCGGCTCGTGCGTGATAAGCAGCTGCGCGCCCCATGCCCTTGCCGTCCGGATAACCTCCGGCGTAGCAAAGCAGCACACGGCAGCGCGGGTAACTTCCCGCTCAGGGTCGCCGCACTTGATCGTGTCACAGGTTCTTTCGTAAGTTCCCGGCGCCCAGGATTCCATGCGCGCGATGATTTCTTTCGCCTTCATTGTTTTACTTCTCCCCGAATTCGCGCAGCCACGCGGTGAACATCACATAGACGCACACGCTCCAGTTGAGGAATCGGTCACGCTGACCCGCGCCGTCTTTTGAACAGAAGCACTCCGAGAAGCCGCCCTTGCGGCAGCAGGCAAGGAATCCCTTCATGATTCTCTTCGCATATTCGATTTCGCCCATCTTGATCAGGCCAACGACCGGCAGGAACTGCCCGTAGGACCAGATCGATCCGCGGGAATAGCCGTCCAGCTGATACTCGGGGCTATTGAGCGCTTCAGAGGCAATGCCGTAAGGCGTGAGGAAGTCCGGATCGTCGAGGCGCTTGAGCATCGCCTTGCGCGTTCCTTCAGGCAGCGTCATGCCCAGCGTCAGGGACATGTACGGCAGCGGAGAATACAGGCCAACACGCTCATGCGTATCCGCAAGGCGCGCGATAGGCAGGTTGTCCACAAAGAGTTCTGAGAGCATCGCCTGCTTCAGCTTTTCTGCTCGCGCCTGCCATACCGGGATGGCCTCCGGCTCAAATTCCTGAGCCAGCTTCACGAGTTCTTCGATCATCTGGATCAGATACGCCGGCAGCTCGGCGGACTGGATGTTGCCCTTCTTGTCAAAGACGGTGTTGTTGTCCCAGCCGGAGTCGTTGCCATGCAGGTACTGCGGGATGCCGTCGCCGGCCAGATCGCGCGTGCCGATCCAGAACATCGCCCACTTGCTGAGCTTCTCATACGCCTCACGGCGCTGCTCTTCATTCAGCTCCATACGGCTGCGCAGGATGGTCAGCGTCAGGCCGTGAATCGGCGGTTTGACATAGCCCCATTCCGTCTTGACAGCCTCAATGCAGTCCGCGATGCGTCCATCCTCGCGCTGGTCGTCGAACATACACATCAGCTGATCCCACGCGCGCTCGGGCGAAACGAAGGACGTCGCCATCGCCGCGAAGCAGTGATCCCAGCTCCACATCCCGCACATATAGTTTTTCGATACCAGCATACAGTCACGCTTGTAGTTGCCGCGGGCAAACGCCACCGCGCTCCACAGACCGTATGCCGCCAGCTCCATGAGCTTTTCGTCGCCCTCAAGCGGCTCAGGCAGCTTATGCAGGAACTCCTCATAGCTCGCGCGCTGCGCCGCCACACAGGCGTCAAAGTCCGGAATCTCCTTCTGCGCGCCGATGCGCTCGAAGCTCTCTTCAATGCGCAGCTCGCTGCCGGCAGCAAGCTCCACGCGCACGCTGCCCTCCTCTGCCTGCACCCTTACATCGCCGCTCACGGGGCTGATGTAAAGCCCGTAGTGGTTCGCCTCGTCATAGAGGGTGAAGGTCGTTTCCGCAGCCTTCTGTTCTCCCGCAAGGCAGGCGGACGTCAGAGCCATCGCACGCTTCGTGCGAATGAGCAGCGTCGTTGCAGACGCATAGCAAAGCTCAACGCCCGCCTCATGCATATCCAGTTTCTCCGGCATACAAGTGTATTTCGGACACTCCGTTTCAAAGCCAGGAATCTCCAGCTTGAACAGATTCATCTCGTAGTTTCTTCTGTGAATAAAATTGCGGATATACAGACCCGGCGTCAGGCCCGCGTCATAGAGCACGCGGCCGGTATTCTTTTCCACCTTTTTGCCGCGGTTGGCGTTCTGCGCGCCCCTGTGCATCGCAAACACGGAAAGATGCGAGCCAAAGCAGGAAAACACGCCAGTAGATAAATCGATCATGTGTTTTTCTCCTTCTGTCTGATTCAGGATTTCTTCTCGTGGAGCTCATCCAGCCATTTTTGCTTCACCGCTGCGTAGACGCCGGCGGGGATGTCCGGTGTTCCCCTTGAGCAGGTGGGCAGCAGGTATTCGCCCGCATCCGGATTCGTCGTGCAGTAAGCGTCGCCGCGATACCGGTCGCGCACGGCAGGATCGCGCAGGTCAGGCACCTCCACCGGCACATTGCCCGAAAGGATGGAGCGGTAGGCCATCAGCCCCGGAAGCGCCATGTCCATCGCCTCATACACGTCGATCGTATCGGCGTCAGGGTTGCCCCGCAGCTTCTCAATAAAGTTGTGCATACAGTAGTAATCCGATCCGCCGTGACCGAACTTCTTCGCGGTATCCACATCCTCATCCTTCGGCTCAAGGCGCTCGGGCGGGCGCTTGCCGTACTCTCCGGCGTACGCATCTGCGTTTACATACAGGCAGTCGATATCGCCGCACTGTGTATCCTCCCTGCCAGACTCCATGCGTCCCTTGTCGCCGTAGAGGCAGTACCAGATGGAATTCTTATACAGGAAGGTATGCAGACTCTTGACCAGCGCGCCGTTTTTAAGCGTCACCATTTCCACGCCGAACTGACCGCCCTTCGCACCCACGCGCAGGTTGCGCTCCATCTTCGTTCCTTCAAAGCCGACGACGCTCACCGGGCGCAGGCCGGTCGCGTGGATGATCGGGCCAAGCGAATGCGTGCAGTAATACGTGGAACACATGAGGTTGCGCCAGTGGTTCGGATTGCCCCGCGTCAGATGCGGCCAGGAGGGTTCGCAGTTGTGAACATACTCGCATTCGGCGTACTCGATTTCACCGACCCTACCCTCGCGATAGAGCTTTTTCATCGCCTTCGGCGCAGGCATGTAACAGTAATTCTCACCGTAGCAGTGGATCATTCCTGTTTCTTCGACGGCTTCAATCAGCTCGACAGCCTCTTTCAGATTCTGAACGGGCAGCACCTCGGAAAAGACGTGCTTGCCTGCGCGCATGGCGCGAATCGCCAGCGGCGCGTGCTCATTGGCGTAGTTCGCCAGCACGACGGCGTCCATATCATGCTGCAAAAACGCCTCAAAGTCGGTATAGTAGGCAATCTGGGCTTCCGGGTGCTTTTCCTGCTGACGCCTGAGTCCTTCCTCCCACTTGTCGCAGATGGCGACCAGCTGCGCGTCGCCCGCTGCAAGGCAGTATTCAATCATGCTCTTTCCCCGGCCTACGCCGACAACCCCTACGCGGATTGGATTCATGACAGTTCTCCCCCTGTTGTTTCCTTTGATAAAAGAAAGGGATGAGGGCGGCAAGCGCCTTCATCCCCCTGCTTATCCCCCGAATCAGGCGATCTGCAAAGATTACTTGCGGATTTCGTCGAGCTTATTCTGGTAGATCTCGATGTACTCGTCAAGACCCATCTTGTGCATCTCGGCCACGTAGTTATCCCACTCAGCCTCAACGCCGCCCTCGACGCACCACTTGGCGGTCATTTCCTTAGTCATCTTTTCCATGTCGGTCTCGATTTCGGCAGCCTTATCATTCAGCTTGCGCTCAAGGATGACCGGCGGATAGATATAGGACTCGTCACGGATATTGTCAACATAAATCTCGTCGGCATAGAGCTTGAGCACATCGTTGGGAGAAACCTCCATCGCAGCCTCAACCTCAGCGGAGATGTAGCCCGGCGCACCATCGCCAAGGCCCCAATACCAGTTGTCGTAGCTCTTGTAGCCGCGCTCAGCGTCCTTCGCCTCGTCCATGATAAAGGAGTAGGTACCGTCGCCGTCGTTCTGAATCGCCTCGCCCATCGAGCCCCAGTAGCCTTGCAGGCCATTGAGCGAATCATAGAACGCATTGCTCCACTTCATTGCCGCTTCCGGCTCCTTGCAGGACTCGGTCAC
>JAFWXL010000062.1 GCA_017545905.1 Clostridia bacterium
GGGTATGGGAGTCCAGAGGGATGTAGAGCACCGGAGCCGAGCGCGTCCAGTGGACGCATTGAGCGAGGCGGAGCGTGGGGAATCGCAAGGAGCGCTTGCGCGACTATGCGAGTTCCCCGAGAAAACCCGGGTTTCCCCTCATCCCTTTGGGCCCAGCGCAGCGCGCAGCCTGTTGGCTGAACGCAGAAATTCTATCAAAGTATACAGGAATCTCAATAGTCGCCTCCGGCATGGGAAGCTCGCATAGTCGCGCAAGCGCTCCTTGCGATTTCCCGCCTCCGGTTCCTCTGAGATTCTTCTTGTTGAGCGCTTCACGCGTGGGAACGTTGGGCTGCCGCCCAAACCCGCTTGAGGGATTTCATCCCTCAAACTCCCTTCTTCGCTTCGCGCCTATCTTCGTTACTGCGCATTAGCTCCCCATTGCATATTAAACCGGAGGACAGCGTATTCGCGCTGTCCTCCGGTTTTGCTTTATGGCTTTTATTCCGTCAAGCCCGCGCCATGCGCCAGCCCCGCATACACGCCGCCAAGCTCAACAAGCTGCGCATGCGTACCGCGCTCAAGAATGCCATGTTCGCCGATGACGATGATCTCATCGGCATTTTTGATCGTAGAGAGCCTGTGCGCGATGACCAGCGTCGTGCGGCCTTTTGCCAGCCGGTCAAACGCCGCCTGAATCCTTCGCTCGGTGACAGTATCCAGCGCGCTGGTTGCCTCGTCGAGAATCAGCACGCGCGGATTCTTGAGGAAGATGCGCGCAATGGATACGCGCTGCTTCTGTCCGCCGGAGAGCATGATACCGCGCTCGCCGGCAATGGTGTCGTAGCCATTGGGCATGCGCATGATATCCTCGTGAATCTCGGCCTGCTTCGCCGCCTCGATCACCTCGTCCATGGTCGCGCCCGGTCTGCCGTAGCGGATATTTTCCAGAATCGTGCCGGCAAAGAGGAATACGTCCTGCTGCACGATGCCGATGCTGTTTCTCAGATCCGCCAGCCTGACGTCGCGCACATCCTGCCCGTCGACGGTGACAGAGCCTCCGGTCACCTCGTAAAAGCGCGGAATCAGCTGGCACAGCGTGGACTTTCCGCCGCCGCTGGGGCCCACCAGCGCCAGCATCTCGCCCGGACGGATGTGCAGGTTTACGCCCTCAAGCACGGTCTCCTTCTCGCTGTCATAGGTAAAGGTCACGTCCCTGAATTCGATCTCGCCGCGCACGTTTTCGAGCGGCTTTGCATCCGGGCTGTCCGCAATATCCGGCTGCTCGTGCATGATCGCGCGGAAACGCTGGAAGCCTGCCATGCCCTGCGTAAACTGCTCGGTGAACTGCGTCAGCTTGCGGATGGGGCTCTGCACGCTGGCGACGTACATATTGAATGTCACCAGCGTCGCCACGTCCATCTGTTCCTTCATGATCAGATAGCAGCCCGCGCAGATGACGGACAGGCTCATCAGATTCATGAACAGCTCCGTGCCGGAGTGGAAATCCGCCATCACCTTGTAATAGCCGCTCTTTGCCTCCACATACCGGTCGGTAGCATGGGTGAATTTTTTGATTTCCGCGCGCTCGTTGCCAAATGCCTTGGCCACGCGGATACCGGAGATCGAGCTCTCAATCTCCGCATTGATGCCGGCCGTGCGCGCCTTCACCTCGCGTGAGATGCGCATCATGCGGCTGCGGCGCAGGGCGACAAAGATCACAATCAGCGGCACGCAGACCATGAGCACCAGCGCCAGCTTCCACTGGATACTCCACAGGACGATGAACGCGCCGGTCAGCGTCACAAAGGAGATGAACAGGTCTTCCGGACCGTGGTGCGCCAGCTCCGTGATTTCAAACAGATCCGTCGTCACGCGGGACATGAGCAGACCCGTGCGGTTCTTGTCGTAAAAACTGAAGCCCAGCTTCTGCATGTGCGCAAAGATATCCGCGCGCATGTCCGCCTCGATCCGCACGCCCATCACGTGGCCCAGATACGTCACAAACCACTGCGCCGCCGTGCGGATGAGGAACATCACCAGCATCAGCGCCGCCATGAGCGCAAAGGTGCGCATCATCTGATGGGGAATATAATCATAGAGCACACGGCGCGTGAACACCGGGAAGAAGATATCCACCAGCGAAATCACCAGCGCGCAGCACAGATCCAACAGAAACAGGCGCAGATGCGGCCTGTAATAACCGGCAAACTCGCGGATCGAGCCGCGCGCGGGAGCTGCCTTCTCTTCAAAGGCGGGATTTGTTTGTGCCATTTGTCCTTCCTTTCTGCATTCGTTGCAGATGTTATTCTGAATTGTGAAAATCAGCCGGCAGCTTATACCACCGGCTTGATCCATTTATCCGAGAAGAAATGCCGTCCGTAGACGATGGTCTTGAGGAAATCCTCCACAAAATACATGATCGCATAGGTGACCGGCACGCTCATGTGCAGCACGAGGCCGGCAAACGCCGTGACCGGAATGCCGATCAGATAGGCGGAGATGCTGTCCACGATCAGGCCGTACTTCGTATCGCCGCCCGCGCGGAACGTGCCCACCACGAGCATCAGCGGAATATTGCGCAGGGCCATCTCCGCGCCATAGACCATGATGACGGCCATCGAATCCGCGCGCACCACATCGGACACGCCGAACAGCGACATGATCGGCCCCTTGAGGAAAAACAGCGAGCCGCCGATGACCACCGACATCGCCGTCACCAGCTTGATATGGTAACGGGCGCAGGCCTTGGCCGTATCAAACTTGCCCTGACCGACATAGCTGCCCACCATGACCGCGCATGCAGAGCACATGCCGAAGACCGCCACGCAGGTCAGATCCTCGATGGACTTGACGACGGTGATGGACGCATACGCCTCCGTGCTCATATGACCGAAGATCGAGCTGTAAATCAGTATGCTCAGCGCCCACACGGTCTCATTGAACATCGCGGGCGCGCCGACGCGCACATAATCCCTGACAAAGCCGCGGCTGATATCCAGCATCTCTCTGAGCGGCGCGCGCAGCATCGTGCCCCGGGCATAGCCGAGACCATAGATCACCAGCGCATTGACCGCCACGGCGATGGCCGAAGCCAGCGCCGCGCCCGCCACGCCCATGGCGGGAAAACCGCACAGACCGAAGATCAGCAGCGCATTGAGCACGATATTGGTGACCACCGAGCAGGCCGCGCCGACAAACGGGATGACGACGCGCTGCGTGCTCTGCAGCAGGGTTGACGCCGATTTGGCCAGCGCCTGAAAGGGATAGCTGAGTGCGATGATGCGCAGATACACAGACGCCACCTTGATGGCCTCAGGATCTTTGGTGAACATGCCGACGACAATCTCCGGAAACAGCAGCCCCAGCACCATGAATACGAGGCCGGAGGCAAGCGAGAGCATGCTCATCAGGCCGTATGTGCGGTGGATGCCCTTGTAATCGCCGGCGCCGAAATACTGCGCAATGAACACAGCCGCGCCGCTGGTGCAGCCAAAGAGCACGATATTGAGAAACCATGTCCACTTGCCCGCCATGCCCACAGACGCCAGCGGCAGATCGCCAAGGCTGCCGACCATCACGGTATCAATCAGCGTGAAGGAGGAGAAGAGCAGGTTCTGCAGCGTCAGCGGAATGGCGATGGAGAGCATCGTCCGGGTAAAACTATATTCTTTCTTTTTCATTTTTCAAAAAATTCTTATATTCCTCGCAAAGCCCAGCGTTCCGCCGGACCAACTTCTGACGAATCTTTGCAATCATCAGTGCGAGATGCTCGAGGTCGATGATAAACGCGAAGCGAAGAAGGGGGGTTGGGGCGACAGCCCCATCGTTCTCCCCTTATGTTGCAAGCACCTGGAAAACAGGAGAATGCTCGGTGATAAACGGGCCGTCCTGAATGAAGAAGAGCATGCCCGTAACCGGGGCCTTGAGCACTTCCTTCACCGCGCCGTCGAGCGGATTGATGATAAATGCCAGCTGCTCGCCGCGGCGCACATGCGCGCCGGCATGCTTGACCCGGCGCAGAAGACCAGCCGACTTCGAGGACACGGAAAGGATATCGCCGTCGGTGATAACGGTCGATTTCTGGCCCATGGTCTGCTCGCTGCGGATCACGCCGCGGCCATTGAGGAAGCGGATGATCGCACGCAGCGTCTGATCCGCCGCAGCCTCGTCGATCTCCTGCGTCTTGCCGGCGTAGAGCGAGTAGGCCTGCGTGCCGGCATGCTGCCAGCAGTAATTGAGCGTCGTCTGATCCGCCGTGCGCGGCGCGCGCACATAGACATAGGGCAGGCCGAATTCGCAGCCCAGCTCCGGGTTCTGGCGGCCGGTTTCCATCATGCGCACATGCGGAATGAAGGAGCCCCGCTGATAGAAACTGGTAAGCTGCACGCCGTATTTGTATACGCTCAGCTTTTCAAAGAGCGCAGCGGCAATCTGCTCTGTCGTGGAGCCTTCTGCATCGCCGGGAAAGCAGCGGTTGATGTCCGTCTCCTCCGGCGCCCAGAGCCTCGTGCCCGCGTTCATGGAAAGGCCGATCGCCGTGGGCACGACGATCACGCTCTTGCCGGGCATGATGCCGCCGTCGCGCTCCACCTCGCGCAAAAACGCCACAAGGCGCGCACAGACATAGAGCTGCTGCACCTCGTCGCCTCGCAGCGCGCCCAGCACCGCGCAGCTCTTCTCGCCCTTGCCGAAGCGATAGCCCATGATATTCATATCGTCGCGGAAGTACGACGGCACGGTAAAGATGACGTCTTTTTTCATGCGCGCTCCTTTCTGCACAGGCGGGCAATCAGCGTGCCGGGATAGACGGCACTGTAGCGGCGCTGCGTGAAGACCAGACCGCTCTCCGGCGCGGTCACGGTTTCCACCGGCTCGCCCTCAAGCGCGTCGAAGATCGTGCCCAGCACATCGCCCGCCGCAACCTCGCTCCCGTTCCTCTCATTGGGCACAAACATGCCCGGACGCCTGCAGGTCACGCGGCAGATATCCTTTTCATCCCACATACAGGGAATGCTCTGGATCGCGGGCGCCGTCTTCGTTTCGCCCGACCATATTCCCAGCTCTCTGAGCTTGCAGAAGACGCCGTCAACCACCTGATCGACCACCATCTGCGCGCGCAGGCGGCGCTCATCCACCATGATCACAACGGCATGCGTATCCTCCTGCGTGAGCGCGCCGCACAGGGATGCATTGTGCACCGGCTTATCCGGCAGCACCCAGATCACCTCCGGGCACAGCGCCGCCGCGCCTGAGATCATCGCATCCGCATGGCGCTCATGCACGCGCACGCCATAAAGCTCGCTGGTAATCTGCGAACTGGTATGGATATCCAGCACCAGATCCGCGCCCTTCATATCCTGCACGATGGCATAACAGATGCTCTCCAGAGCCGTGCCGTCCTGCACGCCCGGGAACGCGCGGTTCATATCCAGCATTGTGCCCGTGGGCACCATGCGTTCGCTGATATCCAGACCGATCGCATTGAGCATCGGATAGATATCGACCGTGCCGTGCAGGCACTCCGGCTGCGCCTTGATGCGCCGGGCGACGTCATACACGACCAGCTGACCCATTCTTTCGTTGCCGTGGATGCCCGTGGCCAGACACACGCGTCCCTTCGCCCCGTCATCGGAGCGGTAGCGGCAGCGCGATACGGTCCATGTCTCGCCGATGGGCATCTTCACTGATGCGATATCGGTGATTTCTCTGAGGATCGCCAAGCAAACCCCTCACTTTCAAAAAGGGAAGATGCAATTCTCCCCTGATTATTCATACAAATCCTATCACAATTCGATCCTTTTTGCAAGAGAAACGCATGAATTCAGATTAAATTGCCCAAATTGGCCAATAACAGAAATTTCTTTTCAGATGCGCCGCAATGTGGTAAACTGTATATGGTATAGTATGTGGTTCTATTTGCATGCATATTCTGTACCATACGCCAGTCCGATACCCCTCAGCATTTGAAGGAGACCGAAACCATGAAGATCGGCCTGTTTTCCGATACATTCTATCCCGAGATCAACGGCGTCGCCACATCTATCCTCTCGCTTCACCGCGAATTGACGCGCCGCGGGCACGAGGTGCACGTCTTTGCGCCCAAATGCCGCGGCTGGGAGGATAACCAGCAGGAGACGTTTCACTACATCGCCTCGGCGCCGTTTCTCGTGCTCAAGGACCGCAATTTTGCCTTCCCCGGTCCAATCACCAACTGGGAGGCAACCAGACTCGACTTTGACATCGTGCACACCAACAGCGAATTTGTGATGGGCTATTTCGGCAAGCACGTCGCCAAGTCCAACGACAGCGTGCTCATTCACACCTATCACACCATCTGGGAGGAATACACCTACTACATCACCCACGGCGTCGCCGACGAGGCCGCTCGTAAGATCGCCCGGAAGTATTCCCAGTGGTGGTGCAACCGGTTTGACCGCATCGTCTGCCCGACGGGCAAGACGCTCGGCCTGCTCTACGACTACGGCGTGCGCACGCCGATGGACATCATTCCCAGCGGCATGGATATCGCCCGCTTTGCGCCCGCCCGTCACGACGTGCTTGAGCGTGCAGCGCGCAGAAGCGAATGCGGCGTGCAGCCCGGCGAGCGCGTGCTGCTCAATATCGGCCGCATCTCCAAAGAGAAGAACATCGAGCAGGTCATGCGCGTTTTTCCGGAGCTGCTCAAGGTGCATCCCGACGTGCGCTTTGTCATCGTGGGCGAAGGCCCGATGCGCGAGGCGCTCACGCGGCAGGCACGCGATCTGGGCGTTGCCGCGCATGTCACATTCACCGGCCCCAAGCGCTGGGAGACCATCGATCAGTATTATGCGATAGCCGACGTATTCGTCAGCGCGAGCCGCTCTGAGACGCAGGGCCTGACCTACATTGAGGCGATGGCCTCCGGCCTGTGCGTATGTGCTGTCAATGACGCCTGTCTGGACGGCGTGATCCGCGACGGCGTGAGCGGCATCCTTACAGGTGAAACTGACGAGGCTCTGCTCGAAGGTCTGCTCCGCGCTTTCTCCGACGAAGGCCGCGAAATTGCCAGCCATGCCGCCGAGCATGCCTCTCCCTTTGGCACGGAGGCATTCGCTATCAGGATGGAGCAATGCTACGAGAAGGCCATCGCGGATGCGAAGAAATAAGCGAAAGAGGCAATCATGCTGCGTAAAGAACTGGAACGCGGTGCCGGGCAAAAAATACAGTCTGCGCCGCCGTCGGAAAGAAGAGCATCCTGAATTGGGCAGCTTTGTTCTTTCCCCTGCTTAACTTCATCTCCCTGCTGCACAGCAAAGGGCGTCCGGAAATCCGGACGCCCTCAGACCATCAATAAAGCCCATGTTTTCGAGTTGAAGACATGGGCTTTCATCATGGAATGAAATAGTGCCATCAAGTTAAAGGCCTTAGCCAGCCTTTTCATATTCTGAACCGCAGCAGTCAGAAAGCACTGCTCAC
>JAFWXL010000063.1 GCA_017545905.1 Clostridia bacterium
ATCGACGATCATCATGCACTGACCATCGGCAACGGCAACCACGGAGCCCTGAGAAATCACGTTTTCATCCTCGACCTTGAAGCCAAAGGCGCTCTTCTTTTTCTTCATCGCCTTGGTCGCCAGCACGCTCTCCGGCATCGCATCACAATAGAAATACTCTTTCCACTGGCTTTCCAGCGTTCCGGTTACAGCGTTAATCGCAGCAGAAATCAGTCCCATATGCATTTCCTCCTGTAAGGTTATTCTCAATATTCGTCAGCATCATTTGCCAGGCTGGCTGTCGGGCTTTTTCTCAATCTTCCTGCGCGTGCGGGTCGTGTGAAGATAGTAGTCTTTGCGTCCGCTGAGCCGGAAGGAATCCTTGACGATGTAATCGCCCGCGCCGCCTGCATGCGCCGCCTGCTTAAGCTGTCCGGTGAGCACGGAAACAGTGATCACGCCTGCAATCAGCGCGATAATCGCCGCGATGAGCAGCGTGCCGCCTGCCAGCATGCCAGCAGCAGCCATCAGCGCACACAGCAGCGCAAACACGCCAGCAAACACGCCGCCGCCCCAGAGGAAGGATTTTTTCCCGTCGGCAGGCACGTCGCAGGTGAGCTTTCCCGTCTGACCATTGATGGCAAAGGTATAGGTCGTGCCTTCCTTCACGGTGGTGATCAGCCACACGGGCATGAGCACCGGCGTCACCTTGCCGCCCTCCGCATGGAAACTCTGCCTGCGCGTGTTCACGGTGCTGTAGCCGGTGACCGTGCTGCGCAGAGCCTGCTCCATACTGCTTTGCACGCGTTCGCGGGCGCGTGCCTCACAGTCGGCGCTCTTGACGTCCGCATGATCTGCCAGCGCACCGGCAAGCACAGCCGGCGCAAACGCAACGGCAGCGCTCATGTCGTACGGCTCAAGGGATTCGGTGATCTTGTTGTCCAGCTTCTCGCTGCCATCCACAGGGATCGCGCTGAAATCCATCGCGCCCGAACGGCTAACCAGATAGTGCTCCGTCTCCGTAATCTCCCAATCGCCCTCGCGGCGCACCCTGCGCTTCTGAGCGTCATAGGTGGCGCTGCCGCTCGCGCTGCAGTCAAAGAGCCAGTACGGCACATAGAGCCTGCGCATCTCGGCAATGCGGTTGCGGCTGTTGAGGAAGACATTGGGCAGCAGCTTCTTGCCCTTGAAATACGTTTCAAATTCCTGCTGCGCCGCCTCTTTGCTCACGGTAAAGGGGATCACCAGCTCCGGCTTCACACCGCCTTCAATCCGCTCAGGCAGGATCGTCGGGCTGCCGCAGTACGGGCACTGCGTCGCGGTGGTCGTCTCCTCGGTCATCAGTTCCGCGCCGCAGCCCTGACAGATATAGGCCTGCATCTGCGCCGCTTCCTGCGCGCCAAAGCTTTCCGTCGGCATATCAAACTGAATGCCGCCTGTTTCCTCGGATGCATGCATCGCCTCGATGGCGTCCAGCTCGTAGCTGTTGGAGCAGGCTCTGCATTCCAGCTTGCCGCTCTGCGCGCCGTATTCAAGCGGCGCGCCGCAGCAGGGACACTGATAGGCAACGGTACTCATACTCAGCCCCTCTTTCGTTGTGTGATTCAGCAGGCGGGCGCCGCCTGCCGGTTTTTTCGCTTTGCGGCCCGGCGTCACCGTGTTGCCAAACCGCCTTTATATGACTATTATACTGTATCTTTGTTCAGATCACAAGAAAAACCTGAACCTGCTTATCCTCCCGGCCTTTCATGCCCCGTAATGCGCGCCGCAATCGCATTTATTCGTAGACATCTTCGCGGCGCATTGGTATAATAAGGCATACAAACAAAGCGACAAACCGCTCAAGCAATTGGTATAAAAGGAGTGCATCATCCATGGTCAAAGTCACCTTTATGGGCGCCGGTTCGACAGTCTTTGCCAAGAACGTGCTGGGCGACTGCATGTGTACGCCCGCGCTGCACGGTCTGGATATCGCGCTGTACGATATCGATCCGCTCCGTCTGGAAGAATCCCAGAAGATGCTCGACGCCATCAACCGCAACTGCGGCGCTGAGGCGACCATCCGCAGCTATCTGGGTGTAGAAAACCGCCGGGAAGCGCTGCGCGGCGCCGATTTTGTGGTCAATGCCATTCAGGTCGGCTTGTATGATCCGTGCACGATCATTGATTTTGAAGTGCCCAAGAAATTCGGCCTGCGCCAGACTATCGCCGATACGCTGGGTATCGGCGGCATCTTCCGCGCGCTGCGCACGATTCCCGTCATGCTGGACTTCGCCGAGGACATGAAGGCCGTGTGCCCGAATGCATGGTTCCTCAATTACACCAATCCCATGGCGATGCTCACCGGCGCCATGCTGCGTCAGACCGATATCAAGACCGTCGGCCTGTGCCACAGCGTGCAGGTCTGCGCCGAGAGCCTGTTCAAATCCATCGGCATGGACAACGATCCTGATATCCAGACCAGGATTGCCGGCATCAACCACATGGCGTGGCTGCTGGAGATCACCAAGGACGGCAAGGACCTGTATCCCGAGATCAAGGCCAAGGCCGCCGCGCTCACTGAAAAGCACGACAACATGGTCCGCCTTGAGATCATGAAGCGCTTTGGCTACTATGTCACCGAATCCAGCGAGCACAATGCGGAATACATGCCCTTCTTCATCAAGGACAAGTATCCTGAGCTGATCGAGCGCTTCAATATCCCGCTGGACGAGTATCCGCGCCGCTGCATCAGGCAGATTGAGGACTGGAAGACCCGCAGCAAGACGCTGACCGAGGACCCGACCCTCAGCCACGAGCGCACGCACGAATACGCCAGCTACATCATCGAGGCCATGGTTACGGACAAGCCCTACAAGATCGGCGGCAACGTGCTCAATACCGGCCTGATCACCAATCTGCCGCGCAATGCCGTGGTTGAGGTGCCCTGTCTGGTGGACAGAAGCGGCGTCTGCCCGACCTATATCGGCGATCTGCCCGAGCAGCTCGCTGCGCTCAACCGCACCAACATCAACGTGCAGCTGCTGACCCTCGAAGCGGCGCGCACGCTGAAGAAGGATTACATCTATCAGGCCGCCATGATGGACCCGCACCTGCAGAGCGAGCTCTCCATCGACGATATCGTCGCCCTGTGCGATGCGCTGATCGATGCGCATAAGGGCTGGCTGCCTGAATACCACTGAGCCCAGCATCTGCAAAACATCAATGCCCCGGCATTTGCCGGGGCATTTCTTATTCCTTTTCACGCCTGCAATCAGGCGCCGCGAAGCGAAAGAAGATAGTCTGCGCAATGAAATCTCTCAGTCAGGGTCCGGGGCCTGCGGCCCCAGCGTCCTCCGCTTCACCCGATCGCCGCAAGCACGTCCTCGTACGCCGGCACGCTGGAGATGCCGCCGTGGCTCGTCGTGGACAGACCTGCCGCCGCGCAGGCAAAGCGCACGACGCCGCGCAGCTGCTGCCCGTCAAGCTCCTGCGGCTGCTTTCCGCTCTCAAGCAGGCCGTATACGGCGCTGCCGCCGAAGATATCGCCTGCGCCGGTCGTATCCACAACCCGGACGCCGGAGAGGCTGGGCACATGACCGCAGGCTCTTTCATTCATGAAGAAGCAGCCGTCTGCGCCGCAGGTGACAAACACCAGCTTCACGCCAAAATGCGCAAGAATGTGCTTTGCGCCCGCCTGCACATCGAGCCCGAAGAGGAATTCGACTTCCTCATCGCTGATTTTCACCACGTCTGCCTGTTCAAGACCCCAGAGCATCTGCGCCTTCGCCTCGTCCATGCTCTTCCACAGCGGCTTGCGCAGGTTCGGATCATAGGTGATCAGCTTGCCCTGCGCCTTTGCATAGGCGACCGCCTGCTGCGTTGCGCTGCGCGCCGGCTCATCCGTCAGCGACAGCGTGCCGAAATGGAAGACCTTTGCCTGATCAATCAAAGACAGATCCAGCTCTTCAAAGCGGATACAGGTATCCGCGCCCGGCTTGCGGGCAAAGGAGAATTCGCGGTCGCCGGTTGCATCCAGCGTCACAAAGGCCAGCGTGGTGAATACGTCGTCCGCCGCAATCAGGCCGCGCGTATCGATGCCTGCCTCCCTGAGCGTACCCTCAAGCAGCCTGCCGAACTTATCTGTACCCACCTTGCCCAGAAGCGCGGTTTTCTTGCCGAATCTGGCCAGCGCCGCCAGAAAATTGGCCGGCGCGCCGCCCGGATGCGCGGTCATCGTGGGATAGCCGCTCTCATCTGCGCGTTCCATTGTAAAATCGATAAGCAGTTCGCCCAGAGCAACAACGTCGATCATATGGATTTCCTCCCCTTATCTGGCAGCAGGGTATTCGTTGCACAGCAGACGGTACGGCGGCTCATCCTCCTCGATCTTCGGGAAGCGGCCCACCGGCGGATTGAACCGGTTGTCCGTATTGTCATCGTTGCACTGGCTCACCTCGCCCAGCAGCACAGGACCCGTTCCCTCCTCCACGGCGAAATCGTGATAGAGGAACTGCTGCACGTGAATGCTCTCGCCCGGCGTGAGCCTTACCTGCGTGCCGGCCGGCACGGTATAGGTGCGTCCGTCGGTATGCACGGTCACATCGCTCTCGTAGTCGATCTCTTCGTTTTCCAGCGAATTATACACGCGGATGAGCACATTGCCGCCGCCGCGGTTGATGATGTCCTCCGTCTTGTACCAGTGGAAGTGATTGGGCGCGTACTGCCCCTCCTTGAGATAGAGCAGCTTTTCGGCATACACCTTGGGATACTTGTCCGCCATCGCCCGGTTGCCGTTTCTGATGGTGATCAGCGAGAAGCCGAACTTGTCGAAATTGCCCAGACCGTAATCGGTGATATCCCAGCCGAGCATGCAGTCGCGCACCTCGTCGTACTCATGGCCGGTTTCCTGCCACTGCTCGGGCGTGAAATGGCAAAACGGCGGCAGATAGCAGTGGTATTTTTCGCACATGGCCTCCAGCTCGCGCAGGGCCGCATTGACCTCGGATCGCTTCATTGAGAAAATCTCCTTTCGCTCATCGCAGTGTATTACAGCTTCTTGAGAAAACGCGCCGCCAGCGCTGGCCACTGCGTGCATTCTTCCACCTGCAGCGACATATCCGCCGCGGAGCATGTCATGCTGTTGGCCAGGCTCAAGCCATGGCGTCCTCTGGGGAAGATATGCAGCTCGGTCAGCACGCCCGCATTCGCCAGCGCAAGGCCCATGCGCAGGCTGTTCTGCACGGGCACGCTCTCGTCTGTGCACGTATGCCACAGGAATGTCGGCGGATAGTTTTCCGTGACCCAGCTTGTCACGTCATACTGCGCATGCTGCGCCGCATCTTCCGTGCCGGAGAGATGGACGAACGAACCCCTGTGCGCATCCTGATCAGCAACGATCACCGGATAGCACAGCACCGCCGCATTGGGGCGCACATCCTGCGGCGAAAGCCCCAGCTCCTGCCAGATCTCCGCCCTGTGCCACAGGCCGCTCACGCTTGCCGCCAGATGGCCGCCCACCGAAAAACCCATGACCGCAATCCTGTCCGGATCGGTGTGCCACGCATCAGCATGCGCGCGCACATAGGCGATCGCCGCGGCAGCATCATGCTGGGGCAGCGGGAAGACATGGTCTCCGGATTTCTGATACCACTGCGCTGCATCGGCGTCGCGCGGCACATCGTCCGCCGCCTCGCCCACGCGATACCACAGGACAAACGCATTGAATCCCTCTGCCATAAAGCGCAGCGCAACCGGCTCCGCCTCACGCTCGCTGCAGAAAGCATATCCGCCGCCCGGGCAGATCACCACCGCAGGTCGACGCACAGCCGGCTCAATCTCGCGCGACACGCGCGGCACATATACATCCATGGGAATCTGCGCGCCGCGGGAGGACGGCACATATACGCGTTCAAACATCCATCACGCCTCCGTTTCTTCGTCAATCCTTGTCCGTTTGCTCCAGCATCTTTTTATACGGGGCAAGCATGCCCTCGTTCATCGCATTGCCCATTTTCGCCTTGATCCTGGGCGAAGAGATCAGCGCGCCTACCAGATACATCTTGAGCATGGTCTTCCACTGCTTCTGCGGGAAGTCATACTGACCGTGCGCCTTGTAGAACTTGTGGTCCGCCTTCATCATGCCCTGCATGATCCAGATCAGATCGCGGAATACCTTCATGCCGCCCACGCCGTAGAAATTCTGCGGCGGCACATAGCTATGCGCAATCGCATAGGCAAGCGTGCGGGCAAGGCGGTCGATCTGCGCATCGGGCTCGCGCTCATCCGTCGCCACGCCCGCCAGATAATTGCCGCCCACCTGTGCGCGCGCCTCAATGACCGCCTGCAGGTTCATCTCCGAAGAATAGCTGCCGCTGACCAGATAGCCCATCGGCATGCCCATCGTCACCGTGCGGTGACCATTGCAGAACTGGCGGTCATCGTATTTCTTGAATGCCGCGCCCATCGAGTGATCCCTGACTGTAAAGGCATAGACGATCGCCTGCGTCTTCTGGATATCGTTTCTCAGGAACTCGTCAAACCCGTCCTTGTAGACGCACTTTCCGCTGACTGCGCAGTTGAAGCAGCCCAAACAGCCGCCGCGAAGCGGATATTCCCGGATATTCACCACGCGGGTTTTCAGCGGCAGCACAGCGCAGAACCGGTCGATCATCGCGCGCAGCTGCGTGTTGTCCTTCTCGCAGTCGGTGACGATCACCACGTCGCCCGTCTTCTCTTCTCCGGATGCATCCTTCCGGCTGACCGGCACACAGACCGGAGCCTGCTGCGCCGGCGCAGACGGCTCGTACACGTCGTTTTCCATGCCGAAAAGCACGAATTCAAAGAAATCCTTCGCCTGCCTGCGCCCCTTTTCGCTGAGCAGATCGTCCATATCGGCAGACAAGCCGCGGATGTATTTCAGACCCAGATCCTGGCAGTTGTCCTGCACGTAGCGATGCGCCGTCACATCGTAAAAATGCTTGGACGTGGTGATCTGCGTGGCAAATTTGCCCGCAAGATCCGCGCCGGAAGCCTTGAGCAGCTCGATAAACCTGTGCAGCTGGCTGGGCGCAAGGAACGTATACACCGGATAGGAAAACAGCAGCAGATCCGCTGACGCCGCAGCCGCAAGCGCAGGCGCAAAATCCTTTTCCAGAGAAGCAATGCGCTGACCGGCATGCAGCACCTCAAACGTATGCGCCGGGTAACGCTTCTGCAGATACAGAACAGTCTGCAGCGTGACGGAGTATTCGCCCTTCGGGCTGCCGTTGATCACCAGAATATGCATCGCAATTCCTCCCTTACATGCGCAAAATGCCCCGCGAAAAATACGCCGCGGGGCATGGATTAAAGCTTGGCTATATATTCAATAAAATCGCGCACTGCCCCTCGTCCGCCTTCGCGCGGCGCAACAAAGCCGACGATCTCCCTGACCGCCTCTTCCGCATCCCGCGGGCAGCCGGTCAGACCGCAGTACTCAAGGCACTCCCAGTCATTGAGGTCATCGCCGATATAGGCGATTTCTTCGCGTGCAAAGCCGTACTTCGCTGCGATCTGCCGCAGCAGGGGCAGCTTGTCCGCCACGCCCTGATACAGCTCCTCGATGTGCAGCTCACGGGCGCGGTTGGCCACGATCTTCGAGCTTCTGCCCGTGATGATCACCGGCACGATGCCCATGCGCGGCAGCATCTGGCCGATGCCGTGTCCATCCTTGCAGCTGAATGCCTTCATCGTCTCCCCGTCCGGTCCCATATAGATATGGCCGTCGGTCAGCGTTCCATCCACGTCCATAACCAGCATTTTGATTTTCATGACGTCACTCCTGCTCCATTTCCTCAGACAGCGCAGTCTTCCCTGCTGTCTGCCAGCTGCATTTCATCCGCATCCACCGCGGAGGAATTGACCTCTTCCGGCGCATGATAGGTGTCCACGACACGTTTGAGCGCGCTGCGCACCTTTTCATCGTTCTGCGTGAGGATCGCCTTGCGAAGAATATCCAGCTTGGCGTTGATCTCCTCCCGGTCAAGCGGCTTGTCGCGCTCGATGAAGATCATGCTGTTGTCCGTGCGTGTGAGTTCCTCCGTCTTGATGAGCAGCTCTTCGTAGAGCTTCTCACCTGGTCGAAGACCTGTTTCGATGATGTTGATATCCCTGTAGGGCTCATAGCCGGAAAGCCGGATCATGCTCTCCGCCAGCTCCAGAATCCTGACCGGCTTGCCCATGTCCAGCACGTAGAGCTCGCCGTCACGGGCCATCGCGCCGGATTCCAGCACCAGCTGGCTTGCCTCCGGGATGGTCATGAAATAGCGGATGATGCGTCTGTCCGTCAGGGTGACCGGGCCGCCCGCGGCAATCTGGCGCTTGAACAGCGGAATCACAGATCCGTTGCTGCCCAGCACATTGCCAAAGCGCGTTGCGCTGAAGTTGGTCCTGCTGCCGGCGCGGCTGAGCACGATCATTTCACACAGGCGCTTGGTTGCGCCCATCACGTTGGTGGGGTTGACTGCCTTGTCTGTGGAGATCATCGTGAACTTCTTCACGCCGAAGCGTTCGCTGCTCGATACGATATTGAGCGTACCGAAGACATTGTTCTTGACCGCCTCGCAGCAGTTATGCTCCATCAGCGGCACATGCTTGTGCGCTGCAGCATGCAGCACGATATCCGGGCGGTAGCGCTCAAACACGCAGTCCAGCGCAGCGCCGTCACAGATGGAAACAATCTCCACGCGCACATCCAGCGTCACGCCGTAGGCAATGCGCAGCTCCTGCTGAATATCGTAGGCGCCGTTTTCATACACATCCAGAATGATCAGCTGCTCGGGCTGCATCTTGGCGATCTGGCGGCAAAGCTCGCTGCCGATGGAACCGCCGCCGCCGGATATGAGCACGCGCTTGCCGCGGTAATAGGCATTCGTGCGTTCGTTGGTGAAATCCACCGGCTGGCGGAAGAGCAGCTCCTCGATGTCAAACTCGCGCATGCTGCGCTTTCCGTTTTCCACGGTCTGCGTCAGCGGATAGTCGTAAACCTTGAGCTTGCAGCCGGTCTGCTGGTAGAGATCGTAGAGCTCCTTCTTGCGCTCCGCCTGCATCTTGGGCAGAGCAAAGACGATCTCCTGAATCGGGAAGCTCATCAGGCGCTCCTGCGTCGCCTCATCCTCGGAGAGCACCGGTACGCCGTTGATGCTCCGGCCGATCTTCTCTTTATCGATATCGATAAAGCAGCACGGCCTGTACGCCGAGCGCGGATTGTTGGCCAGTTCCTCGGCGAACATGACGCCCACACGGCCCGCGCCGACCACGGCAATATTGATCTTGGGCGTGATGCTCTTTGCATCCGTCTCCTTGCGCAGCGGCCTGTCTTCAAAATCGGTCAGACGAATGCCTGCCGTCAGCCTGCGAAGCACGACAGCCGCCCTGCTTTCGCCGTATTCATACAGGTACTGATAGATCAGGCGGATCGTCATGGCAAAGAGCAGATTGAGCGCACAGATGCTCATCACGCGCACAAAGGATATCTTATACACATTGTAGAGTATGACGCTCTGCGCCGCATAATAGGTTACGCCCGCCAGAAAATCCATCAGGATCATCTGCATATAGGCCATCGTGCCGCCGTATCGCCAGATCTGGCGGTAAACGCCGCCGATGATGCGCCAGATGAACACGCACGCCGCGCCCAGCAGCACCTGAATGACCACCGCCTGATCCGCCAGATGCGCATCCTCGCTGGGATAGATCACCAGCATCAGTATATCCACAAACAAAAGCAGCAGCGCGTCGCACACCATCAGCTTGAGCTTGTGATGGCGGCTCTGTTCCGTCTGCCTGTTTTCACGCAAATTCATGATTTTCGCTCCTGTAACAGCGAATACATGCCAAACCGCATAATTTCGCATATTAAATAAAGACAGGTTACCACGTTTTCCTGTCCGCGTCAAGATTTGCACACCAACAGAATGCAAAAGGCGCGGTTTTTGTCCCGTTTTTTCACACAAACCGGTAGGAAGGCGGCGCAATTCGTGATACAATGAAAACAGCTGTGAACATAAGGAGAGTACGCATGAAGCTCAATTACAAACAGACATTTCTGGTCGGTCTGGCGTTTCTGTCCATCAGCGCTTTCTGGCAGATGTACGACAGCATCGTTCCGCTGATTCTGCAAAACACATTCCATCTGAATGAATCGCTCATCGGCGGCATCATGGCACTTGACAATGTGCTGGCCGTATTCCTGCTGCCCATCATCGGCACGCTCTCGGACAGGGTCAATACCCCGCTGGGCAAGCGTACGCCCTTTATTCTGGGCGGCACGGCGGCAGCCGTCGCATTCATGCTGCTGCTGCCCTATGCGGATGCAAGCAGGAATCTGGCGCTGTTTGTCATCGCCCTGTGCCTGACGCTTGTCTCCATGGCGATGTACCGCTCTCCCGCGGTTGCGCTGATGCCCGATCTGACGCCCAAGCCGCTGCGCTCAAGCGCCAATGCGGTCATCAACCTGATGGGCGCTGTCGGCGGCGTGTGCGCGCTGGCGCTCATCCGCTTCGCCGTACCCCAGGGAGAACACCCGAGCTACGCCGGCGTATTCCTCGGCGTTGCCTTCATGATGGTTGCCGCAGTCGTGCTTCTGCTGATCACCATCCGCGAAAGGCCGCTCGCAGCACAGATTGCGCGTGAGTATCCGGATGACAATGAGGACACTGCGCCCGCTTCCGGCACAAAGACCGCGCCGCTGCCCAAGGACGTCGCGCGCAGCCTGCGCCTGATTCTCCTCTCTGTTGCGCTGTGGTTCACCGCATACAACGGCGTCACCACCGCCTTCTCCCGCTATGCGGTCACCGTCTGGAAGATGGAGGGCGGCGGCTTTGCCTCCTGCCTGATGGTCGCCACCGTTGCGGCAATCCTCAGCTATCTCCCCATCGGCATGATCGCCTCGCGCATTGGCCGCAAGAAGACGATCATGCTCGGTCTTTGCCTGATGCTCATCAGCTTCAGCGCCGTGTTTTTCTATCCGACCTACAACGTGACGGCCAACTTCTTCTTCGTGCTCATCGGCTGCGGCTGGGCTGCCGTAGGCGTGAACAGCCTGCCGATGGTCGTGGAGATGAGCCGCGGCAGCGAAATCGGCAAGTACACCGGCCTGTACTACACGTTCTCAATGACCGCACAGATCATCACGCCGGTTCTCTCCGGCATGCTGCTGCAGTATGTTTCCTACAACACGCTCTTCCCGTATGCGATCTTCTTCACCTGCTGCGCGCTGGCAACCATGAGTCAGGTCAGACACGGCGACGCAAAGCCCGCGCCCAAAAAGCATGCCATTGAACACTACGACACGGACAACTGAGGTGACTGACCATGATCATTCTTCTGATTCTGATTCTGCTTGCCATCGTCTTCCTTTTCCTCCTTGCGCCGCGCATGACGGGCAGGCCGGACGCCTCCGCCCTGATGGGCGTATACTATGCGCACCGCGGCCTGCATGACAACAAGGGCGACGCGCCGGAAAACTCTCTGGCGGCGATTAAAAACGCCGTTGCGCACGGCTACGGCATCGAATTTGACGTGCAGCTCACGCGCGACCGCTTTCCCGTGGTCTTCCACGACGAAAGCCTCCAGCGCGTATGCGGCGTGGAGGGCAATGTGCGCGATTACACCTATGAAGAGCTGCAGCAGTTTACGCTGCTCGCCTCTCAGGAGCGCATTCCGCTGTTTGCCGACGTGCTTGCCGCGGTGGACGGCAAGGTGCCGCTGATCATTGAGATCAAGATTCACGAAAATGCCGGAGAGGTCTGCGCAAAGGCCGACGAGCTGATTTCCGCCTACAAGGGCCCGTACTGCATCGAGTCGTTTGATCCGCGTGCCGTCGCATGGTACAGGAAGAATCGGCCGCAGGTCATCCGCGGTCAGCTCTCCACGTGTTTCAGCGCGCCGGACAAGCGCGAGGAATTCGTCCATATGCTTGTGCATTATCTTTTCACCAACGTGATGACCAGACCTGATTTCATCGCCTATGACCACAAGCATAAGGGAAATATCTCCCGCACGCTGTGCAGAAAGCTCTTTGGCGCGCTGAGCGTGGCGTGGACGCTCGAGAGCCAGCAGGAGCTGGACGCGGCGAAGGACGATTTCGATCTGTTTATCTTTGAGCAGTTCATTCCCGGAAACTGAAACGCCGGCACAAACCGGCGTAAAGGGAGTCTGAGGGATCATCCCCTCAGACTCCCTTCTTTATTTCGTACAGGCTTCAAGGAGCCGTTGATCTGCAAAGATCTCAAGACTCCTCTTCAGAATCCCATGCATATGCGCGATCGCCATGCCGTAATTGATCACCGGCACGCCCGCTTCCTTCGCCTGCAGCAACCTTGCCTTCATCATCTGCGCAGTCAGCGTGCAGCCGCCGCAATGCACAATCAGCGCATATGCTTTCAGATCCTGCGGAAAATCGCCGCCGGAGCAGAACGCATACTCCAGCTTCCTGCCCGTATACTTCCCGATCCAGTCCGGCATCTTCACCGTGCCGATGTCGTTGCACTGCCTGTGATGCGTGCATCCCTCGGCAATGAGCACGCGGTCGCCGTCCTTCAGCCCGGAAAGCGCCGCCGCACCGCCAAGGAGCATCTTCAGGCTTCCCTTGTAGCGCGCAAAGAGGATCGAAAACGACGTCAGCGCTATATCCGGCGGTACGTCTGCCGCCACGCGCTCAAATGCCTGCGAATCCGTGATCACCAGCTTCGGCTTCACCGAAAGCATCGCAAGCGTCTTTCTGACCTCCGTATCCTGGCAGACAACCGCCATCATGTGATGATCCAGCAGCTCGCGGATGGTCTGCTGCTGGGGCAGGATCAGCCGTCCCTTGGGCGCAGACTCGTCCACAGGCACGACCAGAAGCGCCAGATCACCGGGCTCAAGCAGATCCGCCACGATTCTTCTTTCTTCTTTCTTCTTGCCGGCAAAGCTGCCCAGCCGCGCCTTCAGCGCCTCAATGCCCTCGCCTGTCACCGCGCTGACGTACAGCTCATTTTCCCCCGGCGCCGGACGTTGCGGGAGCAGATCGCATTTGTTCCAGCAGACCACATGGTCAAGGCCGCGCGCCTGAAATGCCGCCAGCAGCTCCCTGTCCTCCTGACGCATGCCCCATTCGCTGCCTACCACCAGCACGGCGATATTCACCTGATCGAGCATCGCCTTTGCGCGGGATACGCGCATGCTTCCCAGCTCGCCCACGTCGTCCAGACCCGGCGTATCGATGATCACCACCGGGCCCAGCGGCAGAAGCTCCATCGCCTTTTTCACAGGATCCGTCGTCGTGCCCTTCACATCGCTGACCAGCGACAGCGCCTGACCGGTCACAGCATTGACAAGGCTGGATTTACCTGCATTGCGCATGCCGAAAAAGCCGATATGCAGCCGTTCGGAAGACGGTGTATTGTGTAAACTCATCCCACGGTTCTCCTTTCAGACAGCCTTATCCTTCTGCACAAGGCTCAGAACCGGAAATCGCGCCGGTTGGAATGCATGATGGCCTCGATATTCTCCTTGGCGATCACGCGGACCTTTTCCTTGGGAATGCGCTCCAGCTCACGCTCGATCATCGCAAAGCCGACCTTCTTCGTCTCCTCGCTTGCATAGTCGGTCAGAAACTCGGTCAGCGTCATCAGCGCATTGGGATGGCAGCAATTGAGAATCTGACCGTTCTTGCACAGGCTCATGAACCGGTCGCCCGTGCGGCCCAGGCGATAGCATGCCGTGCAGAAGGATGGAATATGGTCGTTTTCCATCAGCCAGCGTACGACTTCATCCAGCGTGCGCTGATCCGAGACATCAAACTGTTCGGTGTCATGCGGCCGATCTGTTTCGGCATAGCCGCCCACGCTCGTACGCGATGCACCGGAAACCTGCGACACGCCGCAGCGCAGCAGCCTGCCGCGCACAGCCTCGCTCTCGCGGGTAGAAATGATGATGCCGGTATATGGCACGGCCAGACGGATGCATGCCGTGATCTTGGCAAACGTATCGTCATCAATGCCGTTGTCAAACTGATCCGGATCGATATCCGATGCACGCTTGAGGCGCGGCACAGAGATGGTATGCGGACCGACGCCATGCACCGCCTCCAGATGCTCGGCATGCATGATCAGACCGGCAAATTCATACTTATACAGCTCCAGCCCAAAGAGCACGCCGAGGCCCACGTCGTCGATGCCGCCCTCCATGGCGCGATCCATCGCCTCGGTGTGATAGCAGTAGTCGTGCTTGGGGCCGGTGGGATGCAGCTGCTCGTAGCTCTGCTTGTGATAGGTTTCCTGAAAGAGGATATAGGTGCCGATGCCGGCCTCCTTGAGCTTACGGTAATTCTCCACCGTCGTCGCAGCGATGTTCACATTCACGCGGCGGATATCGCCGTTCTTGTGGTGGACGGAGTAGATGGTTTTGATGCACTCGAGGATATACTCGATCGGATTGTTCTTCGGGTCCTCGCCCGCCTCGATCGCAAGGCGCTTATGGCCCATGTCCTGCAGAGCGATGACCTCGCTTCTGACCTCCTCCTGCGTGAGCTTCTTGCGGGGAATCGTCTTGTTCTTCAGGTGATAGGGGCAGTACACGCAGCCGTTCACGCAGTAATTGGACAGATACAGCGGCGCGAACATGACGATACGGTTGCCGTAGAACGCCAGCTTGATCTCCTCGGCGATCTCATAGATCCGCTCGATCTTCTCCGGGATCTCGCAGGCAAGCAGAACGCTTGCCTCTCTGTGCGTAAGCCCTGCGCATACGCAGCCGGTTTCCGTCTTTTTCGGGCGTGCTTTTTCCAGAATCGCATCGATCAGCCCGACATTGTTTTTGTTTGCCTCCGCATAGGCAAGCGTCTCACGGATTTCGCCGTCGTGAATGAATTCCTCGGCGTGCAGGGACTTGGGATTGTAGTTTGCCATGGTTTTTCTTCCTTTCTTCGGGTCAGAAATCTCTTCCCCTTCAGATCGTTTTGGTTTGCTTATTCCATTTGATAATCGCCTCTGTCGGTCACAACCCTGTAACCGATAGACGCAATTCGCATTTTGAGGCTCTGTACACACTGCGCGGATTCGTCGCCGTCGGAGAGCTTATTGTTGTAGAGCTCATATTTCTTCCTTACCGATGCCGGCGACAGATTGGGCATGACCACGTTTGCGCCGGCGAGAATGCCCTTCTCGCGGCCGTCTGGATCGAGCGTGCCCAGCGCCGTCGTTGCAGGCAGCAGCACGGACGGATGCATGAGCCGGATCACGGAGAGCAGAAAGCATGTCAGATCCACGCTGCCCGCCGCCTCGTGGGCAAAGACCGTTGCGGCATGCGGAATGAACGGGCCGATGCCCGCCATCTGCGGCTGGAATTCCTCGATAAACTTAAGATCCATCGCCAGATCCTGTGCCGTCTGATACGGAGAGCCGACCATGAAGCCGCAGCCCACCTGATAGCCCAGCTCCCTGAGGTCATGCAGGCAGCGCATGCGCGCATCAAAGGACATCTCCTTCGGATGCAGCCTGGCATAGTGCAGGGCATTGGCTGTCTCGTGGCGCAGCAGATATCTGTCTGCGCCGGCCTCGCGCAGCGCGGCATAGCTCGCGCGGCTGCGCTCGCCCACAGAAAGCGTCACCGCGCAGTCCGGATAACAGCTTTTGATCGCACGCACGATATCGCACAGCACATCGTCTGTGAAAAACGCATCCTCGCCGCCCTGCAGCACAAACGTGCGAAAGCCCAGCGCATAGCCCTCGGCGCAGGCGCTGAGGATATCCGCCTTGCCAAGCCGGTAGCGCTGGCAATTCCTGTTTCCCCGTCTGATGCCGCAGTAGAGACAGTCATTTTTGCAGATATTGCTGATCTCGATCAGCCCGCGGATGTACACGGCTTTTCCGTATATCCGCTCGCGCGTCTCCCGCGCCCGCTGCGCAAGCAGCGCCGCGCTCTGCGGCGTTCTGCCCTCAATCAGCCGGACATACTGTGCATGCGACAGCGTATGTGTCTCGCTCAGCCGGTCGATCAGGCCTTTCATTTCGTCATTCATGCGTGATCACGCTCGAATAGGACGTCTTCACGCTCACGCCGGTCATCCTGCCGATTTTGCCGGAAAGCGCAGCAATCGTATCCTGCGGCGCATCAAGCGCTACGGAAATGATGCTGATCTTTTTCTTTCGATAGGGAATACCCATCCTGCCGATGATGTGCTCGCCGTATTCGTGCAGCAGCGCGTTCACCTGCTCCACAGCGTCCATATTCTCGATAATGATGCTCATCACAGCCACTCTTGTCTCCATGCAATACCCTCCTGTGTATGGATAAAAAAACGCCGCTGCCTGTAAAAAGGCGCGGCGCAAACAGCAGCCCCACGGGCTGCGGCTGTTCAGTTGCTCGCGCCTTTCACGCAGAAGCGCATCTTTGTGTCAGGCCATATCCATTATAGCATGAAAACTTGAAAAATCAAGAAAAAGGGGTTGACAGCGCTTTTCTCATCCGCTATAATAAATTCACAAGTTAGATTTAACTAACAACAGAAATCAGCCGTGACGCAGCTGATTGACCCCTTTCCTCTCCATCCTCCCTATTTCGATGAAGAAAATTCCCCTGAAACGGCGAATGACGCAGCGCCGATTCAGGGGTTTTTCTTTTGCTGCCGCCTCCATTTCTGAAAACGCCGCAGGATTCATCTGCCCTGTGCCCACTGAACGCATTTTCGCGCAATTCTCTATAAGTCAAAAAAAGCGCCAGCCTTACAGCCTGACGCTTTCCTTATTGACCATGCCGCCGAAGGCCGTCATCAGCAGAATTCTGATATCCAGCCAGATGCTCCAGTTTTCGATATACCATAGATCGTATTTCACGCGCTCCTCGATAGAGGTATCGCCGCGAAGGCCATTCACCTGCGCCCAGCCGGTGATGCCGGGGCGTACCTGCTGCCTGAGCAGATACAGCGGCACCTCCTCCTTAAAGTGGCGGACATGAAAGGGCACCTCCGGTCTGGGGCCAACGAGGCTCATATCGCCTTTGAGCACATTGAAAAACTGCGGCAGCTCGTCCAGGCTGAACTTGCGGATAAAGCTGCCAAAGCGCGTCTTGCGCGGATCGGCATTCGTGCTCCAGCCGGTGTTTTCGGTACCCGTGATGCGCATGCTGCGGAATTTGAGCATCCTGAACGGCTTTTTATTTTTGCCGATGCGCTCCTGACGAAACAGGATCGGACCCGGGCTGGAAAGCCTGACGCCGATTGCCACCGCAAGCATGACCGGGCTGAAAACAAGAATGAGCGCCAGCGAACCGACGATATCCATCGCGCGCTTGACCATCGCCCAGCCCAGATCATCCAGCGGCGTCACGCGCATGTCGATCAGCTTGGTCTGGCCAAGGGACACAATCGACGGATTGCGCGGAATGTAATCGTTGAAAAAGGGAATCAGGCTCAGGCGTACGCCCTCTTTATCTGCTGCCGCCATGATATCCGGCATGATGTGAATATCCTTGGGATCCAGCGCCACGACGACCTCATCCGGATTCTTTTCTTCCAGGATCGTTTCGATCTGCGCAAAGCCGCCCAGATACTTCCCCAGCCCGCTCAGGCGCGCATCGCCGATATATCCGTCCGCCACATAACCCAGCTGCGGATGACGCGCAATATCCTGCGCATACTGATACGCCAGCTGTCCGCTGCCGATGATCACGACATGCTTGAGATTATAGCCCTTTTTGCGATAGTAAGCGAGTATACCCCTGAGCGTAAAGCGCTTGAAGAGCACCAGTCCGCTGGAAATCATCCAGAACAACGCCAGCGCCAGACGCGAGAAATCCACCATGCGCATGAGATAGCACAGCGCCATGAGCGACACGGTGGCGACAGCATTGACCGACAGGATGCGCAGGCCTTCCTCGCGCCTGCGCCTGAGGCGGTCATACCCGTACAGACCCAGCACGTAGTAAGCCAGCACGATGGCGGCGCAGCAGCACAGCACCGCGCCCACCACATCGGGGCTGGCCATCTGTACGCTCCGGCGGCCCTTGAGCACATCGAAGCGCAGCCACAGCGCACAGAGATAGGACAGGAAAACCAATACGCCGTCCGTCACAAGATTGAATGCATTGAGCAGGCGCTGATTGCGTTTAATCATGTGTATCTCCTCCTTCCGCTGTGTATTTCAGATTCTGCATTTGAATCAGCATTTGTTGATGATATGTACACATACAGTAAGTATAGCATAAGCCATGTCATTTTTCAACAGACTGGCCCCAAGAGAAAAGAGCGGGGATATTCCCGCTCTCAGGATATAAACAGATGGAATCAGCGCAACCGAAAACGCGCAGCCGCTTACAGCTTTCCCGCGCAGTAGCACTCGAGCACACGCTTGTAAAAATCCACCGCCGGCACAAGCGCCGAAGCATGCAGGTTCTCATTGACAGAGTGGATGCTGCCATACTGCTGGCTGTTGATCTCAATGGGTGCAAAGCGCAGACAGTGATCGCACACATCGCCGTAATACTTGGCGTCCGTGCCGCCTGTCATCACATAGGGCACCACGCCGTAGCCCGGATAGATTTCAGAGGCGACCTTTTCCAGCAGGCCAAACGGCTTTGCCGTGTAATCCACGATCGGGCAAGGATGATCCTGCGTGATCACTTCCATCTCGCAGTCGTATTTTTCTGCGCGCGCCTTGAGCAGCGCCAGACTCTCCTCGTTTGCCTGATGATGGATGAAGCGCAGATTCGCCGTCACGCTCGCCTGCGTCGGCAGGACATTGAGCCCCTCAGAGCCCTTCGCCGTGGTGAACGCGCAGGTCGTCTGCATCATCGCCGCAGCAGCCGGGCTGATCATGGGCATTGCACGCTTGAGCAGCGGACCGAACAGCCACAGATTGGCAAACACCAGCCGCAGCGCAAAACCGGAATTGGGCGCAAGACGCGTGAACATCTCCTTCACCGTCGGCGTGATCTGCGCCTTGAACGGCGAATGTCTGTCGATATCGTGCATCAGTGCGCCAAGGCGCGGCAGCGGAGAATTCTTTTTGGGCGCGCTGGCATGGCCGCCGCGGCTGCGCGCAATAAAGCGCACGTCGCCATAGCCCTTTTCCAGCACGCCAACCATCGCGTAGCGTCCCTTCACGCCGCCGACAGGCTCTTCAAGGATCATGCCGCCCTCGTCAAGCAGCATGCCCAGGCGAACGCCGCGCGCCTTGAGCCAGTCAACGATCGCCGGCGCGCACGGACCGGACCATTCCTCCGTGCAGGAGGAGGTGATATACACGTCCGTTTCCGGCTTCCAGCCCTGCTCAAGCAGTTCCTCCAGCGCCTGAAGCTCGCACATCAGGCTGCCCTTGGTATCCACCGTTCCGCGGCCCCATACACGGCCCTCTTCGTCGATATCGCCGGAGAACGGCGCATGATCCCAGCCTTCCGGTTTGGCCTCCACTACGTCGTGATGGCTCATCAGCAGGATTGGCTCGCCCTGCGGGTTTTCGCTTTTGAGGACCAGCACAAGTCCATCGCCCGGATGATGCACCTCGCATGCGCCAAAAACGCGCGGAAAGAGCTCCTTCAGTTGTTCCTGAAAAGCGCGGAATTTGGTCCTGTCCGGATCATAGCGGCTGGACACCGTCTCCATCCTGACCATTTCGACCAGCTTCTCGCCGTACACCTTCGCCCTTTCAGGATCGGATACGGGCGGCTGCGCCGTCTTCGCTGCTGTCGGCTTCATGCGCAGCGTGCGGATCAGCGCAACGACGAGGCAAACAAGCAACGCCGGTAGCAGCACGTAAAGGCATACCGGGATCAGTACGCTCGCCATCAGAACCAAAGCAGACCATATCAGCGTCAGCACATATCCAAGTGCAACCATCAGCCACGTCATTCCTCCAGCGCTCCCTTCTTATAGAAGATAAAGGACACGCCGATCGTCAGCGCGCCGATGATGATCAGCAGCACGCTCGTCTGGCGGATCATCGAGGGCATCAGGATGCATACCGCGCCGGAGAGTACCAGAGGAATCGCAGCGAATTTCTTTCCCTTGAGGAAATACTTAAGGCCCAGCGCGCCAAAGAGCGCCGGCACCACATTGTCAAACGCCGGCGTTAATACGGGATTAGACAGCACCGGCTGCAGCGGCACAAGCAGCAGCACGCCCAGCGCCAGCACCACCACTGTCACCAGCGAGCTGGTCGCCACCGACAGCGTGGAGATGATCTCATTTTCAGGCGTGCCCACGCGGGCGTCCGCCATTTCGCGCGCATTGATCGCGCAGGGAATCTTGAGATTGGAAAGATTGCCGGTGATGAAACTCAGATAGCTCGCGCCGGCGCCGAGCATCGGCACATAGATCAGGTATTCGACCAGGCTGGTTGGATAGTAGATGATCGCCACATTGATAAAGCCGCGAAGGAACCTGTTCATATCCGGCATTGCGCCCAGCACAAGGCCCATCAGAAACGGCACAGCGAGCAAAAAGCCCAGACACACAACCGTCCAGATTCTTCCCTCGCGGTGCATGCTTTCGTTGTAGCGCGCAAACCACGACTGCTTCTCCTGCCCGGAGAGGATTTTTCCGTTATCCATCTTCTTCCCCTCCTCACATCACGCGGCCCAGCAGCACGCTGGCCGCCATGGCGATCAGCATGCTCGCAGCCAGATCAAAGTTCTCCAGCCAGTGCATACGCTTCTTTCTCTCCAGAAACTCGCAAACGGCCATCGCCGACGCGGCAACGAGCGCCGTAAGGAGCGGCAGCATGACGTTGTGCGCCACGGCCTGTCCGATATAGCTGCCGATGTATGCGGCGCACATGCCCACAAACATCGCCACCATCGCCCAGTCGCCGAATGTTTTCCTGCCCGACCCGGCTGCCTTCGGCTTGCCGGAGAGCTTCTTCGAATACGCCTTGAGCGTAAGCAGGCACAGCAGCGCGCCGCCCAGAATGCCCGCCGTCATCACCAGCGCAATGGTGACAAACGCCTCGGGCGTCATCTCCGTGATCTTCAGGCCAGACAGACCCACGCCCTTGGCGGCAATCTCCGCAACATTGACCTCGTATTGCAGATTGCCGATAACGGAAAGACGCAGCCACGGCAGTGGAATGCCCATGCTGCCCGAGAGCGCCACCACACCCAGCAGTACGCTGAATGCCGGCAGCAGCGTAAACGTCGCGCTGGAGACGATCGCCTTCCTGAGCACATTCTTATCCATGCCGATCTGAATGCCCGCGCGCCAGCTCTTCACCATGAAATACACGCACATCGCCGCCACCAACACAATCGCCAGCGCAACGATGCCGTACATTGCCGGTGAATTCAGCTTGTCCAGCAAGCTTGCTTCCATTATATCCATATTCTTCCTCACTTGTATCGTCGATTGTGCTGCGCTTACAGCTTCGCTTTGGCGAGGCTGCGCCACCTGCCATGGCGATAACACAGCGCCGTGATCACAGCGCCCATCACCCATGAAACGAGCAGGGAGACAAACAGACTGTCCGGACTGCCATTGGGCAGCGCTTCGCTGCGGGTGAGATAGGCCATACCGTAGGCCAGCGGCATACGGATGATGATCGTCGTGATCAGGGAAATCCACATCGGCGTGAGGGTATCGCCTGCGCCGCGCATAACACCGGAAAGGCTCTGCGTGACCGCCATGGCGATATATCCTACAGCGAGAATATGCAGCATATGCACGCCGAGGCTGACCACTTCTTCGGTTTCCGTGAACATGCGCATCAGATTTTCGCCAAAGAGCAGGATGCCCGCCACCAGCACGACCGCCACCAGCAGACCGGCCGCCATGCCCTTTTTAACGCCCTCCTGCACGCGGTCCATTCTGCCCGCGCCGACGTTCTGGCCGACGAATGTGGTCATCGCCATACCGAATGTGAAATTAGGCATCATGGCAAAGCCGTCCACACGCATCACCACGATGGAGCACGCGATGACGCTGGTACCAAAGGAATTGGTCAGCGCCTGCACGACGATGGCCGCCATGGAGAAGATCATCTGCGTCAGGCCCGAGGGCAGGCCCAAACGGATGGTTTTTGCGGTAATGAGCTTATCCGGGATCAGCGTTTTGCGCCTGATGACGAGCACCTTCTTCATGTGCGTCAGCCGCCACAGGCACAGCGCCGCAGACACCGCCTGCGCGATGACCGTCGCCAGAGCCACGCCGTCCGCCGTCATGCCCATGTTTGCCACAAACACGATATCCAGAATGATATTAAGCACGCAGGCCACGATCAGGAAAATCAGCGGAGAAACAGAATCACCCAGACCGCGCAGAATACCGGAGACGATGTTGTAATACGCGGAGCCCATGATGCCCACGGTGACAATCATCAGGTAATCCACCGCCATGCCGTAGACATCCGGCGGCGTATCCAGCAGCGTCATCAGCGGCTCAATGATCAGCGGACCGGCGATCATGATGATCACGCTGGCGATGAACGTCAGCGTGAGGCAGGTGCCCACGCTGGTTTCCAGCTCCTTCTGACGGTGGGCGCCGAAATACTGCGAGACAAGAATGCCTGCGCCGGTGGAAATGCCCATAAACAGCAGCAGCAGCAGATTGAGAATCGGGCCGCTGGTGCCGACAGCCGCCAGCGCGCTGTCGCCGACATACTGGCCGACAATGATGGAGTCGACCGTGTTGTACATCTGCTGGGCAAGATTGCCGATGAGCAGCGGTACGGAGAATGCGATCAGGTTGGTCAGCGGCTTGCCGACGGTCATGTCCTGCGCGCCAAAGTATTTTTTGATTCCGTTCATACGTATTTCCCTTTTCTTCGTCGATCAGGTCGTCTGTGCAGTGCATATGTCTCCATTGTCTTTCAGTATATACTCGCACTTTTTTTATGTCAATAAGAATACGAGCCGCAATCCGCAGCCCGTACAAATAGTTCAGTTTATTCAATCTTACAGCCTGAAGGACGTTTTGAGCAGGTCCTGCTCCCTGCTGGAATGGCCGATCATCAATTCAAACCCGCCCGGCTCAGTGACGCGCTCTTCCTTTCGGTTGATGAGCGAGAAATCCTCACGGGAGAGCGCAAACTCAACCACAGCGCTTTCGCCCGGCGCAAGTTCTACCTGCTTGAAGGCAATGAGCTGCTTGACCGGCGTAAGCACCGAGGATACTACATCGTTGAAGTAAACCTGCACGGTCTCCGTGCCGGTTCTCTCGCCCATGTTGGTCACCTTCACGCCCGCCATCAGCGTCTCTCTGTCAAACGTCAGATCGCTGTAGGCAAATGCGCTGTAGCCCATGCCCTCGCCGAAGGCATAGAGTGGGCCCTCGGGCAGATCACAGTAACCCTTGCCCTGCTGGCAGTGCCATCCCGGCAGCTGATTGTAATATACCGGCACCTGACCGCTGGCGCGCGGGAAGGAGATCGCCAGTCTGCCGCAGGGATTAATCTCGCCGAATACCGCTTTCGCCACCGCCTCGCCGCCGAACATGCCGCCGTTGAACGCGCAGATAAACGCATCGGCCTGTGCTGCTGCCCGACCCACAGCCAGCGGCTTGGAGGCAACCAGTACCGTGACCAGCGGCACGCCCAGCGCACGCATGGCGTCAAAGAGCGCCATCTGCCTGCCGGAGAGCTCCAGCACGGCTCGATCCTTCTCCTCGCCGACCTGCGCAATCACATCGCCCACAACCAGCACGATCGCGTCTGCATCCCTCGCAGTCTCCACCGCGCCCGCGATATCCTCGTATTCGCCGTCAAGCACAGAGCAGCCGCGGTGATACGCGCACGTCATGCCGCGCGCGGCGCAGGCAGCTTCCATGCCTTCCTTCACCGTCACATACGGGCGTACAGGCTCGTGCTCCAGATTCAGCTTCGGATGGGTAAAATATGTCCAGTCGCCGTACTGCGCGCGGACGTCGTCCGCATTCGGACCGATAACGGCGATCTTCTTTGCCTCCCGCAGCGGCAGCACGCCGTTGTTGCCAAGCAGCACGAGGCTCTTGTCCGCCGCGTCTTTGGCATGCTGCAGATGCTCCTCGCAGCCAAAGCAGCCCGGACGACCGGTTTTCTCCGGCTTTTCAAAGAGATTCATGCGCAGCTTGACCGTCAGGATGTGGCGCACGGCGTCATCGAGCGTTTCTTCCTTCACCTGTCCATCGCGAACAGCGCTGAGCACCGCCTGATAGAACTCCGTGGAGGTCATGATCATATCGTTGCCGGCATTCGCCGCCAGAACGCAGGCCTCCTCCGTCGTTTCACATACATGCTGGCGCCGCACAAGGGAATTCACATTGTCCCAGTCGGTGACGACAAAGCCGTCAAACCCGAGCTCGCCGCGCAGAATATCCTTCATCGTCACAGGATCGATCGTAAACGGCGTGCCGTCGATGGAGCCGTAAGCTGTCATGATGCTGCCCACGCCAGCATCCACCGCCTTCTTGAACGGCGGCAGGAATATCTCGCGCAGCTTGCGGTAGGTCATCTCCGTGTCGCAGGAATCGCGCGCGCCTACCGCCTCACCGTAGCCAATGTAGTGTTTGGCGCAGGCCAGAATATGCTCGTCATCGGACATATCTTCGCCCTGATAGCCGCGCACAATCGCCGCGCCCATTTCGCCCGCCAGATACGGGTCCTCGCCGAAGGTCTCGTTCACGCGGCCCCAGCGCGTATCGCGGCCCAGACACAGAACCGGCGAAAACGTCCAGTGCAGGCCGTCGGTCGCCACCTCGCGCGCCGTCACCTCGCCCATGATGCGCGCCACTTCCGTATTCCACGAGCAGGCAGCCGCCAGCTGCGTCGGGAAGATCGTCGCATGATCGTTAAGACCGTGACCATGGATCGCATCGATGCCGAAGATCACCGGGATGCCCAGCCGGGACTGCTCAATCGCCGCCCTCTGAATCTCGCGCGCATCGTCGCCCAGCACATGCAGAAACGATCCGGCGCCCATTTTCGCCCAGCGCAGCGATTCCTCGCGGCCAGCAAATGCATACGGTACCTGCACCATCTGTGCCGCTTTTTCCTCCAGCGTCATGCTGGCTAGGATTTCCTCCACACGCGTCATGATCTGCCTGTTGTCCATCATGATTCCCTCTTCCTTTGCTTTCTCGGTTTCTGATTGCTGTCTTTCTGAAAACGCCTTCATCCGGCTTCGCGCAAAAGGTCTTTCTTCCAGAAGTATACGGGGCAAAAAGCCGTTTGTCAACCAAGACGCACTTTCCGTGATTTACAAAGCGTCAATCTTCGTGTATACTGAATGAGCGTCCATACAAAAGACGCTTTTTATTACTTTCAAGGAGAATTTACACCATGTCAACCCTTATCGATGCGGCTGTTTCCCTGTTTATCCGCACCGTGAATGCCATATATGCCCTGCTGTGGCATGATCTGTTCGCCATTCCCCTGCCCGGCGGCACTTCACTTGGGCTTCCGCTTCTGGTCATTCTGCTGGTGCCTACCGGCGTCTATTTCACCATCCGCACGCGTGGCCTTCCTGTGCGTCTGCTGCCCGCCATGGCCCGCCTCTCTGTGGAAAAGCGCGGCACGGACAGCACGTCCCTCTCCGGCCTGCAGTCGCTCATCGTCTCCACCGCCACGCGCGTGGGTATGGGCAATCTGGTCGGCGTGGTCGCGGCGATCTCAGCCGGCGGCGCAGGCGCGGTGTTCTGGATGTGGGTGACTGCGCTCGTCGGCGCATCCACCGCATACATCGAGGCCGTGCTCGCCAGCATGTATAAGGAAAAGGATCCGCTCTACGGCGGCTACCGCGGCGGCCCTGCGCTCTACATTCATGCCCTTGCCGAAAAATGGCGCGGCAAAAAGCTGAAGAAATCCATTATGGCTGTCTGCTTTGCGGCTTCCGGCCTGATCTGCTGGTGCGGCATCAGCCAGGTCATCGGCAATTCCGTCTCTTCTGCCTTTGAAAATGCCTTCTCGATCCCGCCGCTGTATTCCACCATCTTCCTTGTCGCCGTCGCCGCGGTCATCGTGCTGCGCAGGAATGCAACCGTCAAGGTGCTCGATGCGATCGTGCCGGTCATGGCGGGCGCATATTTCTTCATCACCATCTTCCTGATTGTGAAGAACGCGGCACTGCTGCCGGGCGTCTTCGGGCGGATCTTCTCCGAGGCATTCGGCATCCGTCAGGCTGCCGCCGGCGGTTTTGGCGCTGTGCTCATGAACGGCGTCAAGCGCGGCCTGTTCTCCAATGAAGCCGGCTCCGGCTCCGCCCCCTGCTCAGCCGCCGCTGCCGAAACAGACCATCCGGCGAAGGTCGGCCTGCTTCAGGCCTTCGGCGTACTGATTGATACCATCATCATCTGCACCTGCACGGCGATGCTCATGCTGCTGGCGCCCGAGGAAGCGCTGGCAGGCCAGAGCGGCATGGGTCTGCTGCAGGCTGCCATGGTGCATCATCTGGGCGGCTTCGGTTCCATCTTCATCGCCGTCATCCTGTGGCTGTTCAGCTTCTCCACATTCATCGGCGTGCTGTTCTACGCCCGTTCCAATGTCGCCTATCTGTTCGGCGACCGCTGGAGCGCACAGACGGCCTACAAGGTTATCGCGCTGGTTATGCTCTTTATCGGCGGTCTGGCTGCGTACACGTTCGTGTGGGATCTGGGCGACGTGGGTATCGGCCTGATGACCATCTTCAATCTCATCGCGCTCTATCCGCTCGCCCCGCAGGCACTTACATGCCTCAGGGATTACGAAACGAACTGCAAAAACAGATAATCCCTGTATCCGCACAGCAGAGAAGGTCTTCCGGCACAGCGCCGGAAGACCTTCTTTTTTCTTTCAGTATTATTTCTTTTTCTTCTTCTCGCTGCCGCCCTTTGCCAGCTCAATGATTGTTCTGAGATTGAAAGTGGAGAGCTTATAGGGCTTCGTCCACTTGAGGCCGGTCGCCTTTTCCATAAACGGCATAAACTGCTTGAGTTCCTCGCCCAGCGACGCCTTTTCCAGCATATAGCCCGCCTGCTCATTCAGGCACAGATAGCAGAAACCCTCGTCTTCAATCAGGCGCGTCAGCTTGTTATAATTGACAACGTCCTGATTCTTGGCAAAGAGCACGAAATGCTTGTCATAGAACTCATATTTGTTCTGCGGATACACGCCGCCCAGCGCCTTCTTGATATTGTCCGCCTGATTCTTCGCAGGCAGATTCAGACTCGCCAGCATCCAGCAGCCGATCATCATAAAGATAATGCCCACCATGCTCTCCATGTTCCACACGCCAAGAACCGTCAGCGTAATCGCTGTGAACGCCATGAGCACCTTGCGCCCGAAGAAGAACGTATCGTCCATCGTGCGGCACATGCGCAGGATCGTATCCTGGGTATGATGGATATGTGCAGTAAATCGCTTCATGACTTGCCCCTCATCTTTCTGTGTTTTTATCGTTCGGAAAGCTCGCTGATGACCGTCGCCCCCAGCACAAGCGCCGCGCCGGCAGCGCCGGCCGGCGTCATACGCTCGCCAAGCAGCAGCGCGGACAGAAAAATCGCCACCACAGGGTCGATATAGCTGAGCAGCGCCACCGTCTGTGCGCGCAGCGCAGACATGCATCCAAAGTACAGCCAGTATGCCATGCCCGTATGCACCACGCCCACCAACAGCAGCAGCCACGCGCCCGGCTGCATGCTCACCGCCGTAAGGTTTTCTGTGAGCAGCGTATAGGGCAGCAGCAGCACCGCAGACGTGCCCAGCTGCACGATGGTCTTGTCATAGGCGGAAATCCCGTGAATCCGCTTATTCGTCAGGATCACGCCAGCATACAGCGCCGCCGCGCCAAGCCCGAAGAGCACGCCCGCAATCTCCTGCACGCCCGCAAATCCAGTCTGCAGAATGCCCGAAACGAGCACCATGCCCGCAAGCGCACCCAGCACACAGGCCAGCTTGACGCCGGTCAGCCGCTCGCCAAGCAGCACGGGCGACACAAGGATGACGATGATCGGCGCCATATAGTAGCACAGCGTCGCCGTCGCCACGGATGTATAGCGGTAAGCCTCAAACAGCGCAATCCAGTTGAATCCCAGCAGCGCGCCGGAAAGCAGCAGCATCGGCGCATTGGCGCGGATAGCGCCGCGATCCATGCGCTGCCCGCGAAGACGCAGCACGGCCAGCAGAAACAGCATGCCGATCAGGCCGCGCATCATCGCAATCAGGCTCGACGGCAGCGGAATGTGCCGCCTGAAAATGCCGATTGTACCAAAGATGACCATGGAGACAATCAGAGAAAACAGCGCGCCGTTTTCCGCCTTCTGCCCGATATTACGATTCATACGCTCATGTTCCTCATTTCCCGATGCGCCCGTCCTGCCGGTCAAAGCATCGTAATCGTATTATTTTAGCATATCCCGGCGTCGGCTTCAAGGCAGCTGTGCGCATCTGTCCATGCAGTCAAAAATCCCCGTCCGGATTCCGTCGGGGACTGCGCGTTATTCCTCCAGCGACCAGCCGTGGTCGCCGTGATAGATCATCATCTTTGTCATGCCGCCGTCAATGCAGATATTTTCGCCTGTGATGAACCCGGCTTTGTCCGAGCACAGAAACAGCACCATCTGCGCGATATCCTGCGGATTGCCGACACGCCCCGCCGGCTGCTGCACGGCGTCCGGCCCTTCGTAATGCGTATAGGCCGTATCGATCCAGCCGGGCGAAATCGAATTGACGCGTACCCTGCCCGCAAGGCTCACCGCCAGCGCATGCGTCAGCGCCGCAATGCCGCCCTTTGCCGCAGTGTAGCTCTCCGTCTGCTTCTGGCTCATCCTGTCGCGCGAAGACGAGATATTGATGATCGAACCGTCCGGCGCAAAATGCGGTGCAAAGAGCTTGGCGAGATAAAACGGCGCTGTCACACCGACGGCAAGCGCATATTCAAATTCCTCATAGGAACAACTGTCAATGCCCTTCATCAGCGGCAGCGCATTATTGACCAGCATATCAACACGCCCGTGCGCGGCAAGCACCTCGCCGGCAAAGCGCTCCAGCGTCGCCTTGTCCGCCAGATCGCCAACAAAGTGCTCGCCGTCCGCCTTGTCAATCACATATACATGCGCACCCTGCTTTTTGAATTCTTCAGCGATGCAGCGCCCAATGCCGTTGGCGCCGCCGGTCACCACAACCACCCTGCCGGTAAACACAGGCGTTTCCCTCCGTTTCGTCATGAGGTCATTTCACGCGCACGCGCGTTTTTCCGTTGGTCAGGTAGACTTTTTCAGGATACGTATCCAGCGCGTTGAACTCAAAGAAGACCTCTTTAGCGCCCGCCTCGGTCATACCGCGCGCGCCGTCCATCGCCTTTTTGATGATATTGCCCTCCCCATCTGTGAGCACCGCGTCCTTTGCCCAGCTTTTATTAACCTCGGCCGCGCTCCATGTTCTGTCCACCTCAAACATGCCTGCCGCCATCTTCTTGTCCCTGTTCATCTGTGCCGCCAGCGCATCCGGCTTTGGCTCCATCGCCACGCACAAATACAGATGAGCGGACGCCTCGATGACATGCACGCTTGCCGCAATGCTCTCGCCCAGATCCGTCAGCGCGCGCATGGTGGTCGTCGTATTCGGCGAGACACGCTTGCGCTTGGGCTCCTGTGCGTCAGGCTCCCTGGCAAACAGCTTTTCCAGCAGTTTCGCAGCGCGGTTCATCATGGGCAAATCCCCCTTTTTCGGGCATTGATATCTTCAGAAGATGCTTTCTATATATTCTATACCATTTGACGATAAAAAACTGACAAAATATCCGGATTGCGTGAAAATTTGTAAAAAATACAAGGATTCATCCCCGATTCACACATTCATCCGTGCCAAATATGCCAAAACGACAAAAGGATTGCCTGTGCGGCAATCCCTTGATCGCATTCAGTGTCAGATCCAGAGCATCGGATCGGTTCCATTCAGCTTGGCAAGCGCCTCCACAAGGAAGTAATCGCCATAGGTGATGTTGTTGTGCCTGCCCACGCCGTCGTCGTGATAGCTGGCCGTGCAGTGCGTAAGGATGCCGCAGATGCTGTCCGTAAAGTCGCAGCAGCTGTCAATCATCGCATCAAGCATGCGCTCGGCTGCCTCGCGGTATGCCGGGCACTCCGTTTCCCGCGCCAGTTCGATCAGGCCGCAGGCCGCAATCGCGCCGGCCATGTTGTCCACGCGCTCCTCCCCCGCCGGCTGGCAGAAATCAGAATCAGTGAGCCCATCCTCGCGGATATGGGCGACAAAGTAATCCGCAATGCGGCGCGCCGTGTTCAGATAGCGTTCGTCCTTCGTATTCATCCAGGCCAGCGTGAAGCCGTACAAGCCCCACGCCTGTCCGCGCGACCAGCTCGAGCCAAGGCAATAGCCCTGACCGGCCACCTCGCCCACGCGGGCGCCTGTTTCAGGATCGAATTCCACGATATGCGCCACAGATCCGTTTTCGCGCAGGAACTCGCGCATCGTCATATCCGCATGCAGGCGGGCGACCTTTTCAAAGCGCGGGTCTTCCGTCATCCTCGTCGCGCGCCAAAGCAGCGACAGGTTCATCATGCAGTCAATGATAGCGTAGCCCATCTTATGCTTTTCATTCCATGCGCGGATATAGCCCACCGGGCTGTAGCGGCCCATGAGCAGATTGGCCGCATGCAGCGTATCCAGCGCCGCCTGCTCATCGCCCTCGAGCTTGTCATGTGCGCCGCAGGAGAGCAGATACATGAAGCCCACATCGTGATTGAGATAACGGAAAGCGCGAAGCTCCGCCGTCAGCAGCGCCTCAGCGCGCAGCGCTTCGGTTTTGAATTGCTCATCCTTTGTTGCCGTGTACAGCTGCCACATCAGGCCCGGCCAGAAACCGCCCGTCCACCAGCTGTTTCCGTCATAGGGCGAAGTGATCCACTTGCCGCCTGCGCTCTTATAGGGCAAAATGCCCTCCTGAGCGGCCAGCTTCGCGCTGCGGCGGAATTTTTCGGCGATCTTTTCTGCAATCGCGGCCGGATTGTTGCGCATTATCGGTTTCCTCCTTTGCAGCGCGGCGTCAGCCGTCCGCTCGTCTGATCGTAAAGGTTACATCATGTGCCGTTTCTGCTCCGGCGGCAAGTATAAGCCGCCACAAGCTGCCCGGAAAGGACTTCGCCATGCGCGCGTCGCTCACGGGGATCTCCTCGACCCGTGCTGCCAGATTCGCATCATGCAGGATTTCAACTGTGCCGGCCTTTACAAAGCCATGCCCGGTTTCAGGCTGATGACGCAGCATGAACACCCATGCCGTTTCCCTCTCATCCTGCAATGCGATCACGTCATGCACGACAAGCGCTCCGTCCTGCAGCGACATGCTTCGCTCGCAGCGCACAAGCGCCGCCCCGTCCGGATATGCATCCGCAATATCCAGCGCAAGGCCTCCCTCCAGCCGGCGCACATGCTTTGCGCGGAAAGCTTCGCCCGGCTGCTGCTCATATCCGCCGATGACGGGCAGATTGTGATAGGCCGACCGGGTATTGAAGAGCGTGTAGCGCTCTCCGGCAAATGTCTTGGCGGTATAGGTCATGTTGCCTGCATCCACAATCTCCGGTTCGCCGTCCACATAGAGCATGAACGAGCCCACATCATTATGATTGTGGCTCTCTGCGTTGTGTCCGCCCTTGGCGCACAGAATCATGCCGCCGCGCTCACATACGCGCAGCTGCAGATCGGGCAGCCATACATCGCGCTCCGCCTTCTGCTGCGGCACAGCCTTTGCCGCAGGATGGAACAGACGCATGAGCAGGCGTGAAAAATGCGGAATATCGCCGATCTGCTGCGAAGGCGTGCCGCGCAGGCTGACGCCCATCGCGGCAAGCGCGCTATCGCCCAGCTTTTCGCCTGCCGTCTGCAGCCGCTCGCCGCACAGGAACGGCTTTGCATCGCAGTCGGCAAAATTGACAAACCATCCGTTTTTCAGCTGCGTCTTCAGCGGAAAATCCAGAATGCTGCGGATCTTGTCCACATGCCAGAAGGTCATCTGTCCGTCCGTCGCGCTTTCAAGCAGCTCAAGACAGTCCATCAGCGAGCCGCCTGCCATGTTGTAATACGCCGTACCCTCGTCGCAGCCCCCATCCTGCGGCAGGATGGCCAGCCAGCGATCCAGCATCCGGCAGGCGCGATCGCACATGGCGGCAAAGCGCAGCGGATCATGCCAGACAAGCGACGCTGTGATCAGGATATTGGAGATGATCCACGGCGTCCAGTTGCACAGATCCCTGCGGATAAAGCCCATCCACCAGAAATCATCCCGGGTCATGAACGGCGTGAGCACGCGCTTTTCAATCTCGGACAGGATGCGCCTCTTAATCACCGGCGCTTCTGCGTCGAGCGCATCGCCCACCAGATGGCAGGTATACGCCAGCACCATCGCCGTCTGCGCGGAAAACAGATCGACATACCGGTCATCTACGTCCGGCAGGGGCTTTTGCGACGGCTTTACCGTACCCGGGAAGGGATTGACATTGTGCGCCGAGATCACCCAGCTGCTCTCCTCGCAGATCGTCCATACGCCGTCGATAACGTCCGCCAGCGCCTCATCCGTACCTGTCAGGCACATGTGCATCACGGCGGCAATCAGCTTTTTGCGCCGCAGGAAATACGGATCTTCATACGCTTTCCGGCTGCCGGTTTTGACAAACGCCATAAACTGCGTCGCCGTGAGCATGGGATAAGGCGTATCCTTCAGCCGGCCGTACAGGGCAAGCAGATCCTCGCGGTCGCCGCCTTCCACCTTCTCCCACGCTGCGCGGTCACGCATGGGCGGAAACGGGCACACCGGCATCGCCTTGATCAGCGAGCGGATATCGTGCGCATCCAGATACGTGCCAAACATACGCTTCCCCTTTCCCGGGCTGCCGCCCAAACCCGCATGAGGGATTTCATCCCTCAGACTTCCGGGAAACTCGCATAGTCGCGCAAGCGCTCCTTGCGATTCCCGACGCTTTGCCTGCCTGTTTCGCCCACTGGGCGCGGCAGGCTTTGGTCCCTTCTCCGCTTCGCGGCGGTCTCAAGCAATACAATCTTCATCCCTCCGCTGCGCGCATGCGCGCAGCGAAGAAGGGTCAAGGGATAAAACTCCCTGCAGGGGTATGGGGACGGCGTCCCCATACGTCTCCCGTAATCTTAGCCCTTCAGGCCGGAGGTGGCAATGCCCTCAATGAAGTACTTCTGCAGGCACAGGAACACGACGGAAACCGGCAGCAGCGAGCACAGCGAAGCCGCCATGATCAGGTGATAATCGCTGGAATTCTCCTGAATGAAGCGGCGCAGACCGACCTGAATGGTCTTGTTCACATCGCGGGTCAGATAGATCATCGGGCCCATGTAGTCGTTCCACGTACCGACAAAGGTGAAGATAACCAGCGTTGCAATCGCCGCCTTGGACAGCGGCAGCATGATGCGCGCCCAGATGCCGTATTCGGACAGGCCGTCGATGCGGGCCGCCTCGCACAGCTCTGTCGGCACGCCCTGATAGAACTGACGCATGAGGAACACGCCGAACGCACTGAATGCCTGCAGCACTACCATCGCCCAGAGCGTATCATACAGACCCATGGAACGCATCATGATGAACTGCGGCAGCATATATGCCTGCCACGGCACGGCGATGGTCGCGATATACGCCAGAAAGAGCACATCGCGGCCCTTAAAATTAAGCTTGGCAAACGCATACGCTGCAAAGGAGGACGTGAGCGTCTGCAGGAAGGTGACGACGATGGCGATGAACGCCGTATTCTTGAAATAGGTCAGCAGCGGCACCTTCTGCCAGATGAGCATATAGTTTTCCCAGCGGAAGGTTTCCGGAATCCACTTCATCGGATAGGCGAAGACCTCGCGATCCAGCTTGAGCGAAGAGGAGATCATCCATACGAAGGGGATCAGCGTAAAGAGCGCCACGCCGGTGAGCACGATATACAGCGCGATCTTGCCGGCCAGCTGCAGCGCAGGGTTGTCCTTTTTGATCTGTCTGCCAGTCTGCTTGGAAGCAACAGCCTCACTCATGATGAATGTCCTCCTTTCTTAGTCGTTGGCGAATTTCTTCTCGCTGCGGAACTGGATGATCGTGATCACCAGAACGATCACCAGCAGCACCATGGAGATAGCGCTGGCCGTGCCATACTTATTCTGCGCGAAGGCGACGTCATAAATATAGTAAACCAGCATCTTTGTCGCGCGGCCCGGACCGCCCTCGGTCATGATGGCCACCACGTCAAAGATCTTGAAGCAGGAGATGATCATCATGATGGAGGCAAAGAAGGTCGTGGGCTGCAGCTGCGGAATGGTGATATTGGTGAATTGCTGCCACTTGTTGGCGCCGTCCACCGTCGCCGCCTCGTAAAGCTCGCGCGGCACACCCTGCAGCGCGGCCAGATAGATGACCATGTAATAGCCCATATTGCGCCAGACGGAAACCAGAACGATCGCCCAGATGGCCATCGTCGAATCCGCCGTCCAGCTCTTGTTGAACGGGATGCCCAGCAGCTGGATGAACTGATTCACCGGGCCGTCCTTCATAAGCATGAAATTCCAGCAGACGCAGATGGCGACCATGGACGCGACATACGGGAAGAAGAAAATCGTGCGGAAAGCGACCGCACCCTTGACGGCCTTGTTGAGCGCCATCGCCAGTGCAATCGCGCAGATGAGGGTCAGCGGCACAGTGACAAGCGTATAGAAAATCGTATTCTTGAGCGCAATGCCCAGATCGACGCGCTCAAAGAAATAGAAGAACTCGCCCTCGGAGAACTTCTCGATGACCTTTTCAATCTTAAAGATGGACGCATAATTGTCCAGTCCGACCCATTCCATCTGCGAAATCGGGCCGCCATTCCATTTGACAAACGAGAGGAGAACGGAGAATACGACGGGAATCAGCGTGAAAATTGCGAAACCAAGGAAATTCGGCGCCAGGAAGGAATACGCAATCAGCGTGTTTTTCCTCTCCAGCCTGCTCATCGGCCGCCCGGCTTTCTTAGCGGCAGTCTGTGCCATGATAGACACTCCCCTTTCGTGCGGATGCCAGTTTCATCAAAAGAAGGAGCGGGGCGAGCGAGATCTCGCCCATCCCCGCTCCGTTTCAAATCAGCCTGATGGATGATTCTTTGCGTTTGGGATTACTCGAACAGCTCAGCAACGCGCTCGTTCATCTCTTCGATGCCGTCTTCCACATCGATCTCGCGGGTCATGATGAGGCTGTGCTCCTCGTTGACCACGGTCTGAATCTCAGAGAGCTTATCAACGACCGGCCACTCCATGCCCACATAGGACGGGATCAGCGCAGCCTTGGAAGCGTCGTCGGTCGGGAAGCCTTCGACAGCAGACATGGTAGAGGCGACGTTCTCAGAGACCCATGCCGGACGGGTGCCGGTCGCAGCGGTCGCAGCAGCGCCCTCTTCGCCGCACAGCCAGGAGACGTACTTCCAGGCCAGTTCCTTGTTCGCGCTCTTCTCGTTGATCATCGCGCCGGTCAGGTTGCCGAAGGAAGAGCCGGCAGCCACGCCGTCAGCGTGCGGCACAGCAGTGATGCCCCAGTTGAAATTGCAGGTGCCTTCCTTGTTGTAGCCGATGAGGGTGGAAACATACCAGTAGCCCATGGGCATCATGGCGACGTTGCCGTTGGCAAACGCAGCGCTGTAGTGCAGGCCGGAGGCCTTCAGCTCGTTGTAAGCCATGCAGGCGCCCGCGTCTTCGAGGCCCTGATAGAGGTTGTAGAAGTACGCCAGATCGGAGTACTCGCGGTCGGCCAGCGTGTTCACGCCGTCGCACACGGCCCAGTTCGCCACGGCGGAGAGCCAGGTGTGATAGTGGGTGCCGTAGACGCCGTCCTTGGTCATGGTCTTGGCCAGCTCAGCGTACTGATCCCAGGTCATGTCGTTGGTCGGATAGGCAACGCCGGCAGCGTCGAACAGATCCTTGTTGTAGAACAGAACCCAGAAGTCAGAGCGGAACGGAAGCGCATACTGCACGCCGTCCACAGCGTAGTTGACCTCGGTGCCGACATAGCCGGAGACGTCGAAGCCGTCCGCAGCGATAAAGTCGGTCATCGGCGCGGCATAGCCGGCAGCCTGCCAATTGATGATGTCGCGGGCTTCCTTGATCATCACGACGTCGGAAGTATCGCCGCCGGAGAGCATGGTGCCAACCTTGATGGCATAGTCCTGAGAGGCAACGTCGATGTACTGCAGGTCAACGTCCGGATACTTGGCTTCGAAGGCAGCTTCCTGCGCAACCAGATACGGGGTGGTGGTAGCGTCCCAGGTGACGACGGTCAGAACCTGCTTTTCGGCGCAGGCGCCAACCACGGTCAGCGCCAGAATGAGCGCCAGAACCAGAGTGAGCATCTTTTTCATACGGGATTTCCTCCTTTGATTTTGTTTATCTGAGCGGGGATATCCGATCGCCCGTTCGATACAAGGCAGAGATTGCTTACAATCCGCTTACAATTATCACACGCACTTATTTACAATCACATTATACATTTTAGCCCGTTAATCTGTCAATACGACCACAAAACTTTTCTCATCTCACAGCAGTTCGACCATCTTTCCCGTTTTTTAACCATCTGTAAGCGAATGTAAGCGATACGGCAAATCCATGAAAGCGCATTGTCTTTCAGTGCCCGATCTGATATAATGGGGCTAAGCAATCAAAAACCGGAGGGACAGAGCCATGGCAGAAAAGAGCGCAACCATTTACGACGTCGCCAAAGCGGCAGGCGTTTCCATCGCGACAGTGTCGCGCGTAATGTCCGGCGGATGCGTGAGCGCCGCCTCCCGCGCAAAGGTGGAAGAGGCCATGCAGGCGCTTCGCTACGTTCCCTCCCCTTCTGCGACGCACAAAACGCACAAGACCGGCACAATGCGCCTGTCCATGGTCATCTCCGAACTGACCAATCCATATTTCGCCTCCATGGCCGCCGGCGCAGAAAAAGAGGCCCGCCGCAACGGTTATTCACTTCAGATCTACACGGTCAACCTCAAAAACGGCGACGCCAACGCCGTCGTCGACCGGATCATCGAGCAGAAGCCCGAAGGCGCCGTGCTTGTCGGCGGCATCATCGACAATCGGGAGGCCTGCTCCAGAGAGAATCTGCTGCGCCTGCAGCGCGCCATGCCGCTTGTGACCATCGGCCCGCGCATCGACGACCTGCGCAGCATCAATATCACCTCGGATCTGTCCCTCTCCGTGCGCAAGAGCATCAGTCACCTGTATGCGCTCGGGCACAGGCGCATCGCCTTCATCGGCGGCACAAGCGACGTGCGGTCCAGCTCCATCCGTGAGCGCGCCTTTTACGAAGAAATGGAGCGGCTCGGCCTGCCCGCCGACCGCAGCCTGCACGCAGAAACTGGCTTCATTCCGCAGGACGGCGAAATCTGCGTCTCCAAGCTCTTTGCCCGTCTCGCCCCCGACGAGCGTCCCACGGCGCTCATCGCCATCAATGATCTGGTGGCGCTGGGCGCAATGCGCCAGCTGCAGCGCATGGGCCTGAGCATCCCCGGGGATATCGCAATCATCGGCTGCGACAATCAGTTCTTCACGCCCTATCTCAATCCCCCGCTGACCACGGTCGATCTGCACCCTGAGGAGCACGGACGCAACGCCGTCTCCGAGCTGATTGCAGCCGGCGGCGGAAGCATCGTGCCCTACAGCCAGATCAGCGAATGCTCGCTGATTGTGCGCGAGAGCTGCGGTGCGGCGCTGGGCTACCGCCGCCTCGGCTGAACCGCGCCGGAAAGGAGCATGCTCCATGAAGCACCGACTGATCATCACGGAAGGCCTGCCCTGCAGCGGAAAAAGCACGTTTTCAGCATATATCGCCGGCGTTCTGCGCGCAAGGGAGCCTGTCATCTTTGTAGACGAGGGTACCGGCGATCACCCGGCGGATTACGAATTGCACGCGCTCGCCCCGGCGGGCATGCTCGGCAGCGAAAGCCGGATCGTGCCGCTGTCTCAGTATTCCGGTGAGATGCTGGAGCAGCTGCTGCCCTATAAAATCTACGATACGCTCCCATGGGAGACGGAAAAGCCGCTGATGCTTTGCAAGTGGCGGCAGTTCGCCGATAAAGCCGATGCGCAGACAGTCTATGTATTCAACTGCGTGCTGCTGCAGAATCCCATGTGCGAAACGATGATGCGCTTTGATTTCCCGCAAAGCACATCGCTGGATTATATCGCGCAGATTGCCGGGATCATCAAACCCATGAATCCTCTGGTTGTCTATCTGAAAAACGACGACATTGCCGCCAGTATACGCAGCGCCGCAGCCCAGCGTCCCGGCTGGCTGAACGCTGTGATCGGCTATCATGTAAATGGCGCTTACGGCAGGCGCATCGGTGCAAGCGGCTTTGACGGCTGCATCCGCTGCCTGCAGGAGCGGCAGCAGCGCGAGCTGGATATTCTTGCCCGGCTGCCTCTGGACAGCATTGTGCTGGATAATCCGCAGCGCAGCTGGGCCGCTGCGCAGGCGCAGATACGTGCCATTCTGGCATGCGAAGCAGTATAAAAGGGGATGTCAGGCCAGGCGGCCTGACATCCCCTTGATGCTTTCTGTCAGACGTCGCGTCCGTACACCTCGATCTGGCGAAGCGACGGGAACGCGGACGGGTTGTCGCACTTGACGAGCTTGTGCAGCTTCAGGCTGCGGATGCGGTGCCAGCCGCCCAGCGCAATCTCCTGCGGACCGTCGATTCCCTCCAGCGGGAATGTGATCTGTGCGCCGTCGCTGAGCGATACTGTTCCTTCAATCCAGTAGGCGTCATGCGGGAAATCTGCGCGAAGATAGAGCACCATTCTGTCTGTCTCCACCTCGCGGCCGAAGTCGAGCGTCAGCTCCGCATCCGTACGCGCGCCAATGCCCCAGCTGCCAAAGGGCCACGAGCCATGTCCGCAGGCAATATGCTCGCCGTCAATGGTGTTGCGCGCGCAGAATACGCTCTCATTGCGTGTCTCCACATTGGCCGTCGCATGCGGATAGCAGGTCACATCCCCGCGCTGATCTGCGGGATTGCGCGCCAGATTGCGGTAGCTGTTGTCCGCATCCGGCCTGATTGAACACAGATGCTTTTCACCCGAAAACGCGCCCGGGATATACACCCGCAGGTCGTCCGCCTCCAGCGGCAGCCGGAATGTGAATGCCCTTTCCGGCAGATACACGCGCGCCGGCTTCACCGCCTGATCGACCTGCACAACCGCATATTCGTAATCCGTTTCAAACCGGATTTCATCGCCGGGCAGGTATTCGCCGCGATAGAGCAGCTGCGCCTCTTTTTCCGCCTGCGCACAGGCGATCGCTTCGCCATGGCGGATGATCTGAATCCTCGTCATCGTCCGTGACCCCTTTCGTACATTCCCTTTTATCCTGTCGTCCATACCGGACAGCAGGTCATACAGCGCATCCTGCGAAAGCACACCCCGCTTGAGATCTGCAGGCAGTTCGCCCCGCTCATCGCGCTCATAGTCGCACAGCCACTGTCCGCTCCGGATATAATCAGCAAGCACGCGCGCCGCATCCATCATCGCCGCATCCACCTGCCTGCCATCTCGCAGCGCGGCACAAAGAGCATCAAAATGCCGCTCCATCTCCCGGATTCTATCATCCGCCGCCATATCCATCACGTCCCCCGGTTTGCGAAACCATTTCTCTTTTTCCAGTATAACACAGAAAAGGATTGCTGCAAACAAACAGCAATCCCTTTTATCATGCAGTTTTTTCGCAGCCGCATTCTCCATCGCAGCGTACCTGCACAGCGTTTGCGCCAGTACGCCGGTCACTGCTCCATCTGCCTGCCCACGATACTGGCCGTCGTCTCGGCGACCTTGAGTTCGGTATCGCCCATCCGCGCCGCAGGCTCGCGCGAGAGCAGCACGACCGCGCCGATCGACTCGCCGTCCGCGATGATCGGGCAGATCACCTGCGCGGTATATGTCTGTGCGTCCTCCTCATTGGTCACCGGCACAAGGCGCGTGCCGCTGCCGCGATTGGCCGTCACCACCTGTCGCGACTGAATTGCCTGCTCCAGATCCCGGCTGATCGGCTTTTCCCAGAGCTCTTTACGGGAAACACCGCTGGCCGAGACGATCATGTCCTTATCCGTGATGCAGGCAATATGCCCCAGCGACCGGAAAAGCGATTCGGTGTAATCCTTTGCAAAGTTTGAAATTTCCCCGATCGGCGAATACTTCTTGAGGATGACTTCGCCGTCTTTGTCCGTGTAAATTTCAAGCGGGTCGCCGCTGCTGACACTGTGGATAGAGCGTTCGTCTGCTCTATGATTCCGGACTTTTCGCACAAGAGCCGTCTCGCCGCAGGCGGCTCTTTCTATTTCTTCACTCTGCGATACATGCAATAGGGCATCAATGTCGCTTCGCAGCCGGATGTCGATGTGATCGTCATAGACGTCGATACGCTCGACGATGAACTCGATATCCTGCTTCTTGAGCTTAGGCTTGTTCAGGATGTCATCGAAGATGTCCAGCGCCGTCTTGGCAATCCGGTTCATCCTGATCACGTTGTTCCTGTGATCCTCCATCAGCTCAAGCTGACTTTCCAGTCCCCGGATCTTCGCATAGCACTCCGCTTCCAGCGCGTCATACGTTTCGTTGATCATCTCCTCCTGCTCCGGTTTTCGCATCAGTTCAGCAATCTTCTGCCTCGTCAGCGTCTTGAGCTGATTCTTCGCCGCTTCGATCTGTCTGCGCAGCATGTCCCGCGTCTGTTCGCCCTCGCTGATCCTCTCCTTCTCGTCACGGATGGACGCCTCCAGCGCCTTGATCATGTGTGCGCTGTTCTGTTTCACTTTTCGGATATACATCTTGAGGATGCTGTCCAGAAAGTCCACGCGCGTGTGATGCGACGTACATCCCTTGCGCCCGCGTTTATGGTAAGTACCGCAGGTGTATGCAGGATCGAGGTCTTTACGGCTCATGGAGAACATCGGGCTGCCGCAGTCACCGCAAAACAGCAAGCCCGTGTACGGCGTTTCATACTTACGGATGCCATTGTAATTGTTTCGCATTCGCCGCTTCATCTGCTCCTGCACATAGGCAAACGTCGGGTAGTCAATGATCGGCTCATGATGGTTTTCAAAGACAAGCTGCTTCGATTCGTCGATCCGCTCATCCTTGCCGTTGATGCCCTTGCGCCTGTATTTACCCTGACGCAGCGTGCCGATATAGAAGTCGTTGCTCAGAATGCCTTGGATCGTCACATTCGACCAGGCATCCTTACCCCGCCTTATAATCGGTTCGCCCATTGCCTCTTTTCTTTCGGCCTCTGCGCGGCGGGGCGTCGGGATGTTGTTCTCGGTCAGGTAATTGGCGATTCGCTTGTATCCCCAGCCATCCATATACAGCTGATAAATCTTTCGGACAACTTCAGCCGCCACAGGATCAATCTCATACGTCATCATCTTGTAGCTCTTCATGACATAACCGTATGGCACAGCGCAAATCCACCGTCCGTCCTGCTGCCGCCTTGAGATGACGCTCTTAACCTTCTGCGAGGAATCCGTGACCGGCATCTCGTTGAGCAGAAAGCGCAGACGGATGTTTGTCCAATCATCGTGCGTCGGATAGTCGATGCTGTCCCCAATCGCCACGATGCGCACGCCCGCATCCCGCAGATCCTCCAGCTCCACCAAACCGCGAGAATTGCGGCGTGAGAATCGGCTCAAGTCCTTGATGATCAGGATATCGTACTGACCCGTCATCAGATAGGGCCGCATGCGCTGGTAGTCCTCGCGCTGCTCAAACGTGTAGCCCGAACGGTCACGATCCACGAAGAACGTCAGCTCGCTGTCCGGGAAGTTCCGCTGCACATAGTCTGAAATGATGTCCTTCTGATTCTC
>JAFWXL010000064.1 GCA_017545905.1 Clostridia bacterium
GGCGATTATGCCCACCTGTGAGGAGTGCGACATCAAGATGGCCATCCACATGGACGATCCGCCGTGGGATATCTTCGGCCTGCCGCGCCTGCTGGTCAACGCCGAGAATATCGATCGCTTCCTCAAGATGGTCGATAATCCGTATAACTGCCTGACCCTGTGCTCCGGCTCTCTGAACGCCGATCCGAACAACAACGTCGCCGAGATCGTCCGCAAGCATTGCGACCGCATTGCTTTTGCGCATATCCGCAACGTCAAGCACTTCGAGAATGGCGATTTCTCCGAGGCCAGCCATCGTGACTGTGACGGCGAGACCGGCATTCTGGATATCCTCAAGGCCTATCATGACTGCGGCTACGAGGGATATATCCGTCCGGACCATGGACGTCACCTCTGGGGCGAGGGCCCGGGCAACTGCCGTCCGGGTTACGGCCTGTACGACCGTGCGCTGGGCATCATGTACATGCTGGGCGTGTGGGATATGCTCGACAAGCTCGAGGGCAAGTAATCACAACAGAAAAGACCGTCGGGAGACCGGCGGTCTTTTTTATGCACAGGAAGTGCGAGGGGAATAATCCGCAATGAATATGAAAGCAGCGCCTGACATGATGACAGGCGCTGCTTTACGTATGAAAATCAGATCACGAACTGCTCCATGTAGCGCTTGGACAGGCGCAGGGAATCGAGCACCTTTTCCTTTGTGCCTTCAAATGCGCGATCCTCGACCTCGATGCAGGTGTATCCGTCATAGCCGATATCGGTCAGGGCACTGACGTACTTGCCCCAGTCCACATCGCCAAGGCCCGGCAGCTTCGGGCTCATGTAATCCAGTGGATAGGCCATGATACCGCACTCGCGCAGCTTGTCCGGATAGAGCTTGATGTCCTTGTAGTGAACGTGGAAGATCTTGTCCTTGAACTCATAGAGCGGCTTGATGTAATCGACCATCTGCCAGACGAAGTGGGACGGATCGTAGTTGATGCCCAGATTGTCGCTCCTCAGAATGTCAAATACTTTGCGCCAGATCACCGGCGTGGTCATCAGGTTCTGTCCGCCCGGCCACTGATCGCGGCCAAAGAGCATCGGGCAGTTTTCGATGCCGATCTTCACGCCCTTTTCTTCGGCGAGCGCGATAATCGGCGGCCATACTTCGGCAACCAGCTCGAGGTTTTCTTCAACGCTCTTGGTCTGATCACGGCCGATGAATGTGGTCACCATGTTCACGCCGAGCTTCGCGCTGGCACAGATGACCTTCATCAGGTGCTCCACGGCGGCGGCGCGCTTTTCAGGGTTGCCGTCCATGGTATTGGGATAGAAGGCGAGGGAGGAGATCTCCACGTTCTTCTTCGCGCAGTAATCCTTGATATAGGCGACCTTCTCATCGGTCAGCTCGTCTACGTTGATATGGCTCACGCCGGCATAGCGGCGCTCCGCCTTGCCGCAGGGCCAGCAGGCGACCTCCACGCAGGAATAGCCCATCTCGCTGGCGGTGTAGATCATCTCTTCAAACGTCCAGCCGTCCAGAATGGCGCTGACAAAACCGAGTTTCATATCATATCCTCCTTAAGCTGTATCTGCCAGGGAATCCGTGTCGTCCGCTATCCCTGATGAAACTGACTACATTATAGCATTCGGCGGCCTCTGTTGTAAATGACATCGGGCGCCTGCCTGATAAATTATCCGAATAAACTTGAAGAAACTGCATGAAAGAGGACAGGAAACGAATGGATTGTATAGGGAAGACGAATAAAAAATATGAAAACAAATGATAGAAATTGACAAAGCGAAAACAACGTGCTATCATACAAATATCGCAGGGAGGGAGGTTCGCCAATACTCCTTTCTGCAAACGCTGTCCGGGGCGCATACCGGAAGACAACTATATTTTCTTTAAGGAGGAAACTGTTGTGAAGAAGATTCTGGCTCTCGTCGTCGCTCTGGTTCTGTGCCTGGGTATGATCCCGTTTGCGCAGGCTGAGGCTGTCAAGCTTGGCGTGCTGGTTCCGGCTGTGACCCACGGCTGGGTTGGCGGCATCACCTACAATGCTGAGCAGTACTGCAAGGAACTCGAGGCTGCCGGCAAGATCGAGTACAAGCTCTACACCAGCTCCAATGCTGAAGAGATGACCGCTCAGATCGACGAAGCGATGCTCTGGGGCGCTCAGGCTCTGGTGATCGCTCCGCAGTGGACCGGCATGGAAGTTGCGGCTCAGAACGCGATCGACGCCGGCCTGACCGTCGTTGCGTTCGATATGGACATCCCGGCTGAGGGCATCTACAAGGTCACCGGCGATAACGAGTCCATGGGCGTTGCCGGCGCGAAGTACATCGTCGATAAGATCGGCACCGAGGGCGTCGTCGTGGCGCTGCCGGTTCCGCCGTCTGGCTCCGTCTCCGAGCTCCGTATGAAGGGCTTCAACGAGACCATGGCTGAAATCGCTCCGAACGTTCAGATCATCGAGTACGCCACCGCTTTCACCCGTGAAGACGGCCTGAAGGACATGGCTGACATCCTCACCGCCAATGCGAAGATCGACGCCGTCTACTCTCTGGACGACGAAACCTCTATCGGCGCTCTGCAGGCGATCGACGACGCCGGCCGTACCGACATCAAGGCCATCACCGGCGGCGGCGGCTGCCAGGAGTACTTCGGCATCATCAAGGACAAGGCTGAGCAGATCGGCGCTTGCTCCGCGCTCTACAGCCCGCTGATGATCAAGGACTGCATGGACGTTGCTATTGCTGTTCTGGGCGGCGAGACTGTGGATGCCGTCAAGGTGATCCCGTCCCAGATCGTCTCTGCTGAGAACGTTGACCAGTACCTCGACCCGGCCAACACCGTCTACTAATTATTCACCACCAAAAAGGGCCGTGGCTTAGCCATGGCCCTTTCTTTCCTGATTGATGGAATTGACCCTAAAATAGTGTGAGTGACTTCACAGAACGGATGTGAACGCATGAATCTGAGCATGAAGGGGATTGTGAAATCCTTCGGCGCAAACGACGTCCTCAAGTCTATCGATTTTCACCTGAATGAGGGTGAAATCTGCGCGCTGCTGGGCGAAAACGGCGCGGGCAAATCGACGCTGATGAATATCCTGGGCGGCGTTCTGCCTGCGGACAGGGGAAGCATCGAGCTGGACGGAAAACCTGTGACCTTCGCCAATCCTGCGCAGTCCCTGAACGCGGGTATCGCGTTTATTCATCAGGAACTGAACCTGATCAATGACCTGCCGGTTTACGAGAATATGTTCATCGGCCGCGAACTCAAGAAAAAGAGTGGTTTCCTCGACCATGCGGCGATGTATCAGAGGACGAAGGAGCTCTTTGAGAAGATGGAGATTGACGTCGATCCCGGCGCAATGGTCTCCACACTGGATGCTTCCTTCAAACAGATTGTCGAAATCTCACGCGCGCTGATGATGAATGCATCGATCATCATCATGGACGAGCCGACAACCTCGCTCACCGATCCGGAGATCGAGCGCGTTTTTGATATGCTGCGCACGCTCAAGGCGCAGCGGGTCGGCGTGGTCTTCATCTCGCACAAGCTGCGCGAAGTCATGGAGATCTGCGACCGCTATACCGTGCTGCGCGACGGCGTGATGGTGGCTGACGGCTATGTGAAGGATACCAGCATTCCGGAAATCGCGCGCGACATGGTCGGCCATGAAGTGCATACGGGCCACAAGACTGCCTCTGCCAAGCTGGGCGGAGAGGTACTGCGCCTTGAGAATCTTACGCAGGAGCCGCATTTCAGGAATATCAGCCTGAGCGTGCGTGCCGGCGAGGTGCTGGGCGTGACCGGCCTTCTGGGCGACGGCCGCAGCGAGCTGTTCCGCGCGGTGTTCGGCGCGCAGGGCAGATATCAGGGACAAATCTATATGCACGGCAAGCCAGTCACCATCACCACCACGCAGCAGGCGCTGTCCCTTGGCATCGGCTATCTGCCGCGCAACCGCAAGGAAAACGGCATCATCAAGGACATGAATATCCTTGAAAACGGCTCCATTGTCACCCTGCCCAGACTGACGAAATACGGTCTCATTCAGGTCAGGGAGCAGCTTGAGCAGTTCCTCAAGCAGAAAAAAGAGCTGCATATCAAGATGGAGAAGGAATCCGATTCCATCACCAGTCTTTCCGGCGGCAATCAGCAGAAGGTGGTTCTGGCCAAGTGGCTCAGTGCAAACCCTGCTCTGCTGATTCTGGATAACCCGACGCAGGGCGTCGACGTGGGTGCGAAGGAAGAAATCTACGAGATCATTCTGCGGCTTGCCGATCAGGGCGTGGCGGTGGTCGTGCTGTGCAGCGAGGCACAGGAGATCATCCGCCTGTGCGACCGCGCGCTGGTGATGTATCACGGCGCGGTGCGCGCTGAGGTATCGGGTGAATCCATGAACGAGCATGAAATGATGCGCCTTGCAACCGGCGGCTGATTGAGAGAGGAGATAAGACCATGACACAGCGGACTAACGAAAAGAACCAGACGATTCTTCAGAAGGCTGCGCAGCAGTGGAAGACGAATCCGCTCTTCTCCACCGGCTGCGTGCTCGTGCTGATGATCGTTCTGCAGACCCTTGCGCTCGGTTTTGAGTTTGAGAGCTTTGGCGCATGGCTGAGCCATTGGAGCCGCAACTGGATCAATATCCTGCGCAACAACGCCAGCGTCGGCATCGTCGCGCTGGGCATGACGTTTGTCATCATTTCCGGCGGTATTGATCTTGCCGTCGGCTCGACGCTGGTTGCCGTCGGCGCGGTACTGATGGTGTGCGTCAATCAGTATCCCACGGGCTTCCTCACTGCCATGGGCATCACAGGTCTTCCGGCGTTTGTCATCGGCATCGCCGCTGCGATGCTGATGGGCTGCCTGCTGGGCGGCGTGTCCGGCTTTCTTGTAGCCAGACAGAAGCTGCCTGCGTTCATCGCGACGCTGGGCATGATGAAGATCTGCCGAAGTGTGACGCAGCAGGTCATGCAGACGGCGGGCGTGAAGGTACCCACGCAGTTTCTGGCAATCGCCAATACCAAGATTGGCGGTCAGGTCATTCTGCCGATCATCTATTGGCTGATCATCGCCGTCGTGCTGCATATTGTCTCCAAGAAGACGACCTTCGGCCGCCATGTGTATGCAATCGGCTCCAATGAACGCACGGCGCGCCTGTCAGGTATCAATGTCGAGAAGGTCACGTCCCTTGTGTATGTGCTCTCCGGCTTTCTGGTGTCCATCGCGGCGATCATTCAGGTTGCGCGCATCGGTTCCATGGACTATGCCAACGCGGGCAGCGGCTATGAGATGGACGCCATCGCGGCGGTTGTCGTGGGCGGCACGAGCATGTCCGGCGGCAGAGGCTCGATTGTGGGTACGGTGTTCGGCATGCTGATCATCGCCGTCATGAATAACCTGCTCAACCTCATGGGCGTTCCGCCGTTCCTGCGCGAGGCGTTCAAGGGCTTCATCGTCGTCGTGGCGGTGCTGCTGCAGAAGAAGGAAAAGAACAGCTAAGCAGCCGCGAAGCGCCGGCCGGTTCCTCTTCCGACGAAGGTTGTCTGAGCAGCGGCTTACGCAAACGAGTCCGAAACTGTTGAATGAATCTGCCAGACGGCATTAAACAGCCGCGAAGCGCAGAAGGGAGACTGAGGGACGATGTCCCTCAGTCGGGGTTTGGGGCGGAAGCCCCAAGAAAAGGAGCGTTACTTATGATTAAAGTCGGTTTGATCGGCTGCGGCAAGATTGGTCAGGTGCGCCATCTGCCCGAATATGCGGCCAATAAGGACTGCGTCATCACGGCGCTGTATGATATCAATCTCGAGCGTGCGAAGGAGCTGGCCGTCAAGTACAATGCGACGGCGTATGATTCCGTCGAGGCGCTGCTGGCCAGCGATGTGGAGGCGGTGAGCATCTGTTCCGCCAATACCAGCCATGCCGAAATCACCATCGCTGCGCTCAGAGCAGGCAAGCACGTGCTCTGCGAAAAACCGATGGCAACCACGCTGGAAGACAGCGAGGCCATGGTGGCTGCGGCGAAGGAAGCCGGCAAGCGTCTGATGATCGGGCAGAATCAGCGCCTGGCCGGTGCGCACCAGAAAGCAAAGGAGCTCATCGACGCCGGTGCAATCGGTAAAGTACTCACGTTCAAGACGGCATTTTGCCATGGCGGCCCTGAGACGTGGAGCGTTGATCCGGGCCTGAATACATGGTTCTTTGATAAGAAGCGAGCGGCGATGGGCGCAATGGCCGATCTTGGCGTGCATAAGACGGATCTTCTGCAGTATCTCACCGGCCAGACGATTGTCGAGGTCAGCGCGATGCTTTCCGTTCTCGATAAGAAGTTTGCCGACGGAAGCCCGATCACCGTCGATGATAACGCATTTGTGATCTATAAGATGGACGGCGGCGCGATGGGCACGATGACCGTTTCCTGGACGAACTATGGCGCTGAGGATAATTCCACAGTGCTTTGGGGTACAGAAGGCGTGCTGAAAATTTACGATCATCCGGATCATACGCTTGTGCTGGTGAAGAAGACCGGCGAAACCGAGTACTATGACGTCGACCAGATCCAGACCAACGACAACCAGACGGCATCCGGCGTTATCGATATGTTCATCGACTGCATCAAGGATGAGCATGCGCCGTATATCACCGGCGAGAGTGCTTTGACCGCCATGCGTGCGGTGTTCGGCGCGATCGAATCCAGCGAGAAGGGCTGCGTAGTCAAGGTCAACGGCTGAGCAGCAAATTCACCCTCTGCGGACGAACGCAGTTCGTCCTCACAGTGCTGCTTTTAGCAGCCGCGAAGCGTAATGGGGAGTCCGGGGGGCAATGCCCCTCGGGCAGGGGTCGGGGCGGCAGCCCCGCCGTTTTCTGGATGAAAGGAGAAACTCCTATGAACAGAATCATTGCGGTCAATTCCAATTGCTATCATGGATTCTCTATTGAAGAGGCCATCGAGGGCATCGCTGCTGCGGGCTTTCATTATATTGAGCTGACGGCAACAAAGGGCTGGACGGAGCATGTCTTCCCGGATCAGAGCTTTGAACGCCTGCTGGAGATCAAGGATAAGCTCGATAATGCAGGCCTGAAGCCCTTTTCCATGAGCGGCCACTGCAACCTGATGGATACCGAGCGTATCGGCGATTTCATCAAGAATATCCGTCTTGCTGCGTTCTTCGGCTGCGATTACATCGTCAGCTCTATCGGCGAGGCACATCTCAAGGACAATGCCGTGGCCGATAACGAGACGGTGGCGAAGCACATCGCTGCGCTTGTGCCGCATCTGGAAAAGTACAACCTCAAGCTCGTGCTGGAAACCCATGGCAAGGAGCACGGCAAGGGCAGCGTGCTGGCGGATATCTGCAGGCGCGTGGGCAGCGAGCGCGTGAAGGTCAATTACGACACCGCGAATGTCGTGTTCTACGGCGACGTCGATCCGTGCGATGATCTCAGGGACTGCATCGATGATGTGGCCTATGTCCACCTCAAGGACAAGGGCGGCGAAAAGAACGTGTGGGATTTCCCGGCAGTCGGCAAGGGCTGGATCAATTTCCCGGAGTTCTTCAGGCAGCTGGAGGAGGCGGGCAACGACAGCCCGTATTCCATCGAGATCGAGTTTACTGCGGCAGGTCCGAAGGATCTTGCGCAGGTCAATCAGGCCGTGCGCGACAGCGCCGAATACCTGACTGCGCAGGGCTATACGCTCTAAAGGAGGCCGCTGTATGAATATTCTTCTGGTCGGCCTTGGCGGCATGGGTACCTGCCATTACCGCAACTACTGTGAAATTGAGGGTGCGCAGGTTGTCGCCTGCGTCGGCAGATCGGACAGCGATAAAGCCTCGGCCGGAGAATGGAATCTGCCGATCTATGATTCCATTGCCGAAGCCTGCGCGGCGCACAGTGTCGACCTGATCGACGTGTGTACGCCTACGCATCTGCATAAGGCGCTGGTTATCGAGGCGGCGAGGCAGAAAAAGCATATCATCTGCGAAAAACCGATCGCGCTCAATCTCGCCGATGCGAAAGAAATGTATGCAGCCGCTGAAGAAAACGGCGTGCAGCTCTATATCGCGCAGGTGCTGCAGTTCACCCGCGAGGTGGAGACGCTGCGCGAGGTTGTGGCCGATCAGCGCTATGGCAAGCCGCTGGATGGCTGCTTTGAGCGCCTGACTGCGTGCCCGAAGTGGTCTGCTGGCGGCTGGCTGCTCGATAAGCACAAGAGCGGCCTGCTGCCGTTTGATCTGCACATTCATGATCTGGACGTGATTGTGAGCATGTTCGGCAAGCCGGATGACGTCATCTTCACCGAATGCGCGGGTGAGGGCAAGGCGTATGCCGAGCAGTATCGCTTCCAGTATATCTATCACAATGGTCTCAATGTCTGTGCAGAGGCGGCGTGGTTCAATGCTGCGATTCCGTTTACTGCGCGCTGGCGCGTGTATTTTGAGCGCGGCATGCTCGTTTGCGATCATAACGGCGTGACCGGCTATGCTGCAGACGGCACTGTGACAAAATACGATATCAGCGATCCTGTCGTCGTGGACTGCGGCATCAATCTCGGTACGAGCGGATGGTTCTATCGGGAGCTGACGCATCTGCTGGACTGCGCAAAGAAGGGTGAGCCGTCGCCGCTGGTCGACCGGCAGCGCATCCTCGACGTCGTGGAGATACTGGAAAAGGTCTGATGCTTTTTCGCCTGTGCGGGATGACTGTGCAGGCGTTTTTTCAAAGGGAGGTAAGGCTATGCAGCATGAAATCAAAAAGGCGGTCCCGCTGCTTAATGACCGCGGAAACCTGACGGAACCCGGTTTTGCGCGCAGGCTGCTGCCTGTGTATGACCGTACGAAGGTAAAAGGCGGTTTTGCGAGGCTCAAGGAGTGGGACTACTATTACGTTGGCAATGAACGCTTCGGTATTGCGCTGACGATTGCGGACAACAGCTATATGGGGCTGGATTCCATTTCATTTCTTTCCTTTGAGGGCAAGCCGTGGGAAATCACCAAGTCTCCGATGAGCCTTTTCCCGATGGGAAAAACCAATCTGCCGCCGACCTCGGCTGACGGCGTAACGAAGCACGCGGGTAAGGGATATGCCTTGGAGTTTGTCGTTGAGGCCGGAAAGCGCCATCTGACGGCGCATATGGATGATTTCAGGGACGGAGCGCCGATTGATGTCGACGTGACGCTGGAACATGAGCCGGAGGAATCGATCGTCATCTGCACGCCGTTTGAAAAGGAAGCGCATTTCTATTACAACCAGAAGATCAACTGCATGCGCGCAAGCGGTACGGTGAAGCTGGGCGAAGAAACCTTTGCGTTTGATCCGCAGGAATCCTTTGGCGTGCTGGACTGGGGCCGCGGTGTGTGGACCTATCACAATACGTGGTATTGGGGCAGCGCATCGGGCCTTGTGGACGGCGTGGACTTCGGCTTCAATATCGGCTATGGTTTCGGCGATACGAGCGCGGCAAGCGAGAACATGCTTTTCTATGCCGGCAAATCGCATAAGCTCTCGCAGGTCACATTCAATATTCCCATGAAGGACGGCAGGGAGGATTATCTCGCGCCGTGGACGTTTACCAGCGACGACGGAAGGTTCGAAATGAATTTTGTACCGGTGATCAACCGGGCCTCCTGCACGGATGTGAAGCTGATCAAGAGCGATCAGAATCAGGTTTTCGGCAGATTCACGGGCACGGCTGTCCTTGACGACGGTACGAAGCTTGCTGTCTGCAATCTGATGGGCTTTGCCGAAAAGGTTGAGAATAAATGGTAAGCGGATGAACCGTCTTTCTTCAGGCTGCTTTTTGCCACGCGGAGAATGCGGCGGCAGACGGATGCCAATAAAAAGAGCTTCGCAGTTGCGCTGCGAAGCTCTTTGCCTTGTTGTCTATTTGGAAAGCTTTCTGGTCAGGAACGGGAATGTCAGCGGCCACACGCAGCCGGCGAATGCGACCATCAGGAAGTAACGCACAAAGTCTGCGATGTTGTGTCCGCCGGTAAGCGCGTAAAGCGGAGATTTGAGACCGCTCTTGATGCCAAGCAGAAGTGCAAGCCCGACGCCCAGCTTGACGACCTGCGCGGCAATGGGCGCTTTGGTTTCAAATCTGATAAATCTGCGGTCGGTTTCCCATGTTACCCACACGCCGGCGATGCAGCCGAGCATCGTATAGGCATTCTTGACGCCGTGCGCGAGGTTATCCGCATCGATGTCAGCCGGGAAGGGATAAAGATGGACAAACGAAAGATTGCAAAGCGCGGCGAGCGTCATCAGCGCAAACAGCGTACGCATGACCTTTGCGTTGTCGCAGCCTTTGCGAATGATCGGATAGACCAGCAGAATCAGCGCAAGCGCTACCGCGATGGAGACACCGACGTCGGCAGGTGTATGTACACCCAGATACATTCTGGAAACCGGAACGAGCACACACAGCGCAATGCAGAAAAGGCTTATCAGGCTCTTGCCAGTCCATCTGGCGATGCCGCCGTAAACGCCCACGCTTGTCTGTGTGTGGCCGCTGGGGAAGGAATAGCCCGTAGCGGCTTCCCGCGCGCTTTCCACGATGGTGAACCCGGGGTCGCGTACCCACGGACGCGGAATGCGGAAAAAGAGCTTGAGGAACTGGTTGATTACGGTGCCCAGCAGACCGATGCACAGAAGGAAGTATCCTTCGCGCTTGTCAATGCACCAGAAAAAGAGAAGACCGACGAGGATAAAGATCGTTTCCTCGCCAAAGAGCGTAACGAACTGAAACAGAACGTCAAGCACAGGATTGCGGATGCTTTCAAACAGATACAGCAGCGCCATGTTGCCTCGTTTCTCCTGCACTTGCAGGTATTCATTGAGAATCGTTAATATCATACCATAAATCCGGATATTTGCAACGGGTAAACGAAGAAAGCAGTGGGGGATGATTTTACTCGGATTTAACAAAATTTGGGCAGAATGTATGCAAAATGCTTGACAGATATGTACTATACGGCGTAAAATGGAAACAGCAATGGTGGATTCTCTGGAATCGGATTGGAGAATTCACAAAGAAAAAGGAGGATATATCCATGAAGAAGATTCTTGCTCTGGTCCTCGCTATGATGCTGCTCTGCTCCGCCAGTGCGCTGGCCGCCGGCAGCCTCGTCGTCTATTCTCCGCATGACGCTGATCCGCTCAACGCCGGTGTGGCGATGTTCCAGGCCGCTTATCCGGACATCGACGTGCAGATCATCGCGGCCGGCACGGGCGAGCTGTGCCAGCGCATCGTGGCTGAGTCCGAGAATCCGCAGGGCGACGTCCTCTGGGGCGGCGGCGCGGATACCCTGGCGGGCTACGTCGATTACTTCGAGCCGTATGTCTGCGCCAATGACGCTGTGATCGGCGAAGCCTACAAGGCTGCCGATGACCTGTGGATCGGCGAATCTCCGCTGCCTATGGTCATCATCTACAACAAGAACCTGATCGCTGAAGAAGACGTTCCCAAGACCTGGGACGATCTGTGCAACGAGAACCTCAAGGGTAAGATCGCTTACGCCTCCCCGGCGAAGTCCGGCTCTGCCTACACCCAGCTGTGCACCATGCTCTTCTCCAAGCCCACCATCGACGAGGGCTGGGAGCTGGTCTTCAACTTCATCAAGAATCTGGACGGCAAGGTTCAGGATTCCTCCGGCAACTGCCATAAGCTGGTCGCTTCCGGCGAATATGCCATCGGCGTGACCATCGAAAAGTCTGCGGTTCTCTACAACGACAACCCGGATATCGGTTACATCTACCCGGCCAAGAACTCCGCTGTGCCGGATGGTGTTGCGCTCGTCAAGAATTGCCCGAACCCGGACAATGCGAAGCTGTTCATCGATTTCGTCACCGGTCTGGAGTGCCAGACTGCCCAGAATAAGGATTGGGTCCGCCGCCCGGTCCGCGCCGACCTTGCGCCGGAAGGCCTTGTCGGTCTGGAGACCCTGGATCTTGGCAACTACGATTTCGCCTATGCCGCGACCCAGAAGGCTGCGATCGTCGAGAAGTGGAACGATCTGACCATCGAGGCTGAGGAGTAATCGGCTGCGCCGGATCATCTCCGACGAGAAGCTATTCCGGACAAGTCCGACGGTTTCCCGGCAGGCAAATGAACGACAGGGGGGCACTCGGTGTCCCCCTTCTTTTGATCAGAGCGTATTCCGTCCATGGAGAAATGAGGAACGACAATTATGAGCAATGAAGTCATCATCAAGAATGCCGTCAAGCGCTACGGCGATTTTACCGCGCTGCACGACGTCTCCCTGAATATCGAGCAGGGCGAGTTTTTCACGCTGCTAGGCCCGTCTGGCTGCGGCAAGACGACGCTCCTGCGCATGATCGCCGGTTTCAACTCCATCGAGGGCGGCGAATTCTATTTCGGCGATAATCTCATCAACGACGTGCCTGCCCACAAGCGCGACATCGGCATGGTTTTCCAGAATTACGCCATCTTCCCGCATCTGACGGTTGAAGAGAACGTTGCCTATGGCCTCAAGGCCCGCAAAACGCCCAAGGCTGAAATCGACGCGCGCGTAAAGGAAGCACTGGAACTGGTGCAGATTGCCCCGCTTGCCAAACGCAAGCCCAGCGAGCTCTCCGGCGGTCAGCAGCATCGTGTGGCGCTGGCCCGCGCATTCGTCATCGAGCCGAGCGTGCTGCTGATGGATGAGCCGCTGTCCAATCTGGATGCGAAGCTGCGCGTGCAGATGCGCTCCATCATCAAAAAGCTCCAGCGCCGCCTGGGCATCACCACCATTTATGTCACGCATGATCAGGAAGAAGCGCTGGCGATTTCCGACCGTATCGCCGTCATGAATCTGGGCGAGGTCAAGCAGATCGGCACGCCGCGCGAGATCTATGCCAAGCCGGAGAACCCGTTTGTCGCGGGCTTTATCGGCGTGAGCAACTTCCTCAATTGTGAAGTGACCGCCAATGATGGAAAGACCGCCAAGGTTTCCATCAAGGGCGAGCTGGATATTGATGTGCCTGTGCGCCGCAGCTACATCGGCAAGGCGCAGCTTTCTGCCCGTCCGGAGCAGCTCTTCTTCTCAAAGACGGGCATGCCGGGCACCGTGCTCTTCTCGACCTTCCTTGGCGATTTCATCGAGTATGAAGTTGAGCTTGACGACAAGCAGATGCTTATCATCAACGAATACACCAAGGATACCACGACGGTGCACGAAGTGGGCGAGAAAGTGCACATCAGCTTTGACGCCACGCGCATCAGCCTCTATGATGATGCCGAGGAGGTGCTCTCCAAGTGACAAAAGCGCCGCGCCGGAAGCTCAAAATGGACTTCTGGTTCTTTGTCAAGGTGGGCGTGATCCTTGCGCTGTGCCTGTTCATCGTGTATCCGTTTTACACGATCCTGACCAAGAGCGTCTTTTCCAGCAAGGTGGAGGGTATGACGCTCTACAATTTCAACAGATTCTTTACCAAAAAATACTATTACCGCACGCTCATCCGTTCGCTGGTGATCTGCTCGTTCACCACGTTGTTCTCGTGCGTGATCGGCGTGTTCATCGCCTATGTAATGACGCGATACAACGTGCCGGGCAAGATGTTTCTGCACGTGCTCATTATTCTCTCGCTCATGAGCCCGCCGTTCATCGGCGCATATTCGTGGATCGTGCTACTTGGCCGCAATGGTCTGCTGGCCAAGGCATTCAGCAGCATAGGCCTCACAGCGCCCACGATCTACGGACGAAACGGCATCATATTCGTCTTTACACTGCACCTGTTCCCGTATGTCTATCTGTACACTTCCGGCGCGATGAACAGCATCGACGCTTCGCTGGAGGAGGCTGCGGAGAATCTGGGCATGAACAAGCTGCGCCGCATCTGGACGATCACGCTGCCTGTCGTGCTGCCGTCGATTCTGGCGGGCTGTATCATGGTGTTCATGACGTGTCTTGCCGACTTCGGCACGCCGATGCTGCTGGGCGAAGGCTATACCGTGCTGCCCGTGCTTGTGTATAACGAGTATATGTCCGAAAGCGCGACCGACCCGTTCATGGCGTCCGCCCTGTCGGTGATTATCGTGGCGTGCTCCATGGTCATGCTGGCGCTGCAGAAGCTGGTGGTGGAGAAGAAGAACTACACCATGAGCACCCTGCGTCCGCCGCAGGAGACGAAGCTGCACGGATTCAAGCGCTTTGCTGCGTCGTTTCCGGTGTATCTGGTCATATTCTTTGCGCTGCTTCCGCAGATCGTTGTCATCTGCCAGTCGTTTGTGGAGCGCAGCTTCTCCGGTATGATTCAGGGTATCAATCTCAATAACTACCGCGCAATTCTGAGCCGACTCGGACAGAACATCTTCAATACCTATGCGTTCTCGCTGGTGGCGATCGTGTTCATTGTCATCTTCGGCATTCTGATTTCCTACGTGCTCGTCCGCAAGAAGGGCAAGGCGGCGACTGTGATCGACACGCTGATCATGTTCCCGTACGTGATTCCGGGCTCTGTTCTGGGTATCGGCCTGATCGTTGCCTTCAACCGCAAGCCCATCATCCTTGTCGGCACGGCGGCGATCATGATCATCTCCTATGTGGTGCGCAAGCTGCCGTATACCGTCCGCTCGGGCAGCGCTTTCCTGTATCAGATGGATCCGTCTGTCGAGGAGGCGTCGATCAATCTGGGCGTATCGCCGATGAAGACATTCTTCACCATGACGGCGCGCATGATGCTTCCGGGCGTCATGTCCGGTGCGGTGCTCAGCTGGATCACCTGTATCAACGAGCTCTCCAGCTCGATTATGCTCTACTCGGGCAAGACCTCGACCATCGCTGTTGCGATCTATCAGGAGGTTGTGCGCATGAGCGACGGTACAGCAGCCGCGCTGGCGACCATCCTGTCGGTGACGACGGTTGCGTCGATGCTGCTGGTGTTCAAGCTCACCAAGGGAAAGGTGAAAATCGTTTAATTACAAAAGAAAAGACGGCCGGTATTCCGGCCGTCTTTGCTTATTCCCTGATGCATTTGATCTGCTTTACCGCACTTTCGTCCGGCGTGATGTAAAGCGTGCGCTGATGCGTGTAGATCACAAAGCCTGCCGGCGTGCCGCCGGGCTTTTTGATGTGGCGGCGAAGCGTTGCATCGATGGGCACCTGCGCAGAGCGTACGCCCTTCGAATAATACGCAGCCAGCATCGCAGCCTCCATCAGCGTTGTTTCCGGCACACTCACGCTGTGCACAAGCACATGAGAACCGGGCATTTTCTGCGCATGCAGCCACAGCTCGTCGCCCTTGGCGCCCATGGTCAGGCGCTCGTTTTGCAGGGCATTCTTACCGACCTCGATTTCAATACCGTCGCTGGAGAGAAACTTCATCGGTTGGGAGGGCGCTTCTTTGCGCGGCTTCATTTTGGTCGCCACCTTGCGCACGTGCCCCGATTTCTCCAGCATCGCGCGCAGTTCGCTGAGCCCCTGCGCATCCGTGCATTTGCGCAGGTCGTCCTCCATCTGCTCCAGATAGTCCAGCTCCTGCTCGGCTTTGGCCTTTTGCTCTGCGGCAAGCGTTCTTGCGCCGCGCGCTTTCTGATAGAGCTTGAAATAGCGCTGGGCATTTTGTGCGGGAGAGAGGGAGACGTCCATCTGGATGTCGATGGGGGCGTAGTCCTCGGCATAGAAGTTTTCCACGCGCGCAACCGGCTCGCCCTTTTTGAGCCGGTACAGATTGGCCTGAATGAGTTCGCCCTTTTGACGGTATTCTTCCATGCGTGCAGCGCCGGCAAGCGCCTCATTCTGAATGGCGATCTTCTTTTCGCAGCGCTCAATGTGGTTTTTGAGCGTGTGCGCCAGCGAACTGGCACGCTGGTTCATGCGGTCGCGCCTGTCGCGCTCATAGAAATAGGCGTCCAGCGCAGCGCTGGGGCCGGCAGGATACGCCTGTACACGTTCAAGCGGCAGATGTGACTGGGCGAAGGGATATACGTCCGAGGGCGTGCCGTCCTCTGTGAGACAGAGCACGCAAGGTCCCATGGCGGGCATGGCGGCGAGATAGCGGTGGAGGGCATCTGCGGCGGCTTCTACATCGATTTCCGAAATAAGCGCGATAGTATCCAGACCGATGCGCGCACAGGCTTCGCGGGCTGCCTGCGGGGAAAAGCCGGCAATACATGCGCCGATGGCTTTGTCCAGCTTGCCGCCGGTTTGCGCCAGGCGGACGGCGATCTCGGCGGCAGATGCGGTTTCGGGGTTCAGTTTGCCCTGAGAAGGCGGATAGCTGTACGGAAGGCCGGGCAGCACCTGGCGCACACGGGAGATATCCTCGCCAATGTGGCGTGCAGCGTCGATGATCCGACCGCTGTCCGAGCGTAGAATGATGTTGGAGTGCCGCCCCATGATTTCGATGACGATCGTGCGGGTCACAGGGTCGCCGAGCTCACTGAGTGCGCTGACGTCGATCTCCAGAATGCGGTCGCCGCCGATTCTGCGCACGGCCTGCACGCGGCCTGAACCCAGATACTTGCGCAGCAGCATGCAGAACATTGGCGGTTCCATCGGGCCGGTCTTCGCGTGCTCGCTCAGATGGATGCGCGCGGCATTGGCCGATGCGCTGAGCACGAGCCGGTGATTGACGCCCTGCGCGCGGATGAGCAGATGAATCTCATCCCGTTCGGGCTGAATGACGCGGTCTACGCGTCCGTCCTTGAGTTTTGCGTCCAGCTCGCGAGCGACAAAGCCGAGCATCACACCGTCCATTGGCATATGAAAAAACCTCCTTGAGGCGATTCGCATAAAGCTTTATCATTATACCATGGCCTGCGTGCAGAAGCAAACGAAATCGGGCATGGTATAAGCCGATTAAAGCGGTGCCAGCCGTGTATTGCGATGGCATGGATATGCCCTTTGCGGAATACACTCAAGCGGAATGAACCGCAAGGAGTGATGGTGGATGAAGCGGCTGAAGATGCCAAAGATCAGATTCAAACGGGCAAACATCGAGCGCGCGCTCATCGGATGTTCTGCCATGCTGGTACTGCTGCTCTCCGTACAGAGCCGCGACATTGAAACGGAGCCTTACGAGGAACCGCTGGAAGATATCCCGCCGGCACAGGCAGCTGTGTCTGCGGGGAGCGCGGACATGCAGCAGACAGTGGTCTATTATGAGGATGGCGACGGCTATCTGGTGCCTGTGCAGAGAGAGGTGCTCCGTCAGGATGGCATCGCCCGGGCAACGCTGGAACTGATGGTTCAGAATGCACGCAACGACATGGATGCGGCGCGCCTCGGGCTTTCGCCCGTGGTGCCGGAGGGAACGACGTTTGAGCTGGATATCGCAGACGGCCATGCGCGCGTGGACCTGGGCAGGGAGGCGCTCAGCGCAGGAGATAAGCAGCAGGAGGAGAACATGCGCACAGCGATTGTCTGGGCGCTTACCGAGTTTGATACGGTCAAGGACGTCAATTTCCTTGTGGATGGCCAGAAACGGGATACGCTGACGCATGGAACCAATATCTCCGGCTCATACACGCGCGTCGGTCTCAATCAGGAGGAGCCGGCCGTGGCGACGTTTGCCGGCGCCAATGAGGTGCAGATGTATTTCCCTGCGCAGGATGGACGGCTGCTCGTTCCCGTATCGCGCACCGTGTATTCGGATGATGATGTGGCGACAGCGGTTTTTGAATTCCTGCGCGGTCCGAAGGATGAAAGCGGCCTTGAAAAACCGCTGGACAGCGATGTGAAGCTGTTGGGGGTCTCGGTCAAAGACGGCGTCGTGACGATCAATTTTTCCAGCGAATTCACAAAGATTGCCGAGCACAGCGACGCCGGTGTGCAGGCCATGCGTGCGCTGATGATGACATGCACGCGGTATCCGGGCATCAAAAAGGTGAAGATTCTGGTCGATGGAAAGCCGTATCAGGTACCGGTGGATGATGTGCCCACATTTGCCAATGTTGCCGCCGAGGTGGAAAACAGCTATCCCGAGGTCATGCTTATTGAGTAAAGTGAATGCCCCGGTTTCCTGCGCGGGAAACCGGGGCATTCATGTGCTCAGAGAACAGCTCAACGGGATCACAGTTCTCTGTGGATGTACTGGCAGTGGATGTAGATATTCTGAATTTTCTTGGCCTCAGAGACGTACTCCGGCGTTTTGATCTTGATGATCGGCTGTGTTCCGGACGGCGTGATATACACCTTAAAGGCGATAGCATGTTGATTGACGGCCATATCAGTCGGCTCAACGTATTCAAAATGGCGGTTCTCGATGTCGAGATAGTCGCAGATCACCGACTCCAGATAAGCGCCGGAGAAGCATTTGAGTACGCTCTCGGGATCGTAGCTTTCGATGATGCCCTTTGCTTCTTCGAAGTTGAGATACTCGCACTTGAAGGTGCCAACGCCAAGAACGTTGCTCAAAGAGCTGTTATCCAGCAAAAGCAGCGGCAGATTGGTATAGTCCATAGTGTACCTCCTTATAGAATGAATCGGCAAATCTTTATCGTTAAATTTATTGTAATTGGACAAAGAAAGGATGTCAAGCGAAATCAAAAGATTTGAATTGATAACTTATTGTCAAATGTCAATGTGCAAAAAACGCCGACTTTGCGTTGCGGCGGAATCCGGGTTATGCTATAATAATAAATAGTGCGGCTGAATCTCCGCTGCATCAGCGAATATGAGGAGTGAAAAGCATGGAAGAATCCAAGACGCTGGAGAGGCTGATCGTCGCCAGCAATAATAAAAACAAGCTGCGTGAATTCGACGCGATTCTGGGGCATCTTTTTCAGGTCGTTTCCATGCGTGATGCGGGAATTGATGCGGATATCGAGGAAGATGGCGTGACCTTTGAGGATAACGCGCTGATCAAAGCGCAGTATGTTATGGATCACACAGGCTGCGCTGCCATCGCGGATGACAGCGGACTTGAGGTTGATGCGCTGGGCGGTGCGCCCGGCGTGTACAGCGCGCGTTACTGCGGCCGCCACGGCGACGATGAGGCCAATAACGACCTGCTGCTTGAGAACCTTAGAAACGTGCCTGCGCCGCGCACCGGTCGCTATGTGGCGGCGATTGCGCTGGTGAGGCCGGGGAAGCAGCCCATTGTGCGACGCGGCACCTGCGACGGAGAAATACTGTTTGAGCGCAGGGGACAGGGAGGCTTTGGCTATGATCCGCTGTTCCAGTGCGAGACAGGGGAAACCTTTGCCGAGGTTTCCATGGAAACCAAAAATGCGATCAGCCACAGAAAGCGCGGCATTGTTGCTGTTCTTCAGGCCCTGAGCGAGGAGCAGGCATAATGCGTATCGGCGTGTTTTCCGACAGCCATGGCGACACGAAGGCGCTTGACGAACTGCTTGAAAAGATGGGCTATGTCGATGCGGTCTGTTTTCTGGGAGATATCGCGCGCGATGCATTCCATCTTAAAGACAGGGCAGAGGCCATGCCCAATCATCCTGTGTTTTATGCCGTGCGCGGCAATAACGATTATGCCAGCATGCTGCCGTGGGATCTGCTTGTCGAGCTGGGCGGCATGCGCATCTATATGACGCACGGACACCGCATGGTCAGCCCGCTGAGCCTTGCTTACCGTGCGCTGGAAAACGGGGCGCAGATTGCGCTCTTCGGCCATACGCATGAGGCGATGTGCGAGAGGGTGCAGGGAGTTATGCTGCTCAACCCCGGTTCTGCCGGCAATTACTGCCGGGGCGGCAGCGCTCGGGCCAGCCTGCTGGAAATCAAAGGAGAGCGTATACTCGTCACGAATGTGACCGTGTGAAAAATAAAAATGAGAAAAAATGAAAAAAAGCGCTTGACAGAAGCGGTGGACTCCTGTATAATCAGTATTCGTCAGCGGGAACGCCGCAGCGCTATGAGATAGAACCGAGCGCCTTTAGCTCAGTTGGATAGAGCAACGGCCTTCTAAGCCGTGGGCCAGGGGTTCGAATCCCTTAAGGCGCGCCATGTGGTGGGTATAGCTCAGTTGGTTAGAGCGCCAGATTGTGGCTCTGGAGGTCCTGGGTTCGACTCCCAGTACTCACCCCACTTTTTCTTTCGCTGCAGGATGCAGGGTACCGTTGGGGTGTCGCCAAGCGGCAAGGCACGGGACTTTGACTCCCGCATTCGCAAGGTTCGAATCCTGCCACCCCAGCCATTTGATCCATTAGCTCAGCTGGTAGAGCACCTGACTTTTAATCAGGGTGCCTGGGGTTCGAGTCCCCAATGGGTCACCATTTCAGTGACTTTGCGGGTGTGGCGGAATGGCAGACGCGGCAGATTTAGGATCTGTTGCCAGAGGCGTATGAGTTCGAGTCTCTTCACCCGCACCATTTTTCATGCGGTAGTAGCTCAGTGGTAGAGTGCCACCTTGCCAAGGTGGATGTCGCGAGTCCGAATCTCGTCTACCGCTCCACTGTGCGGGTGTAGCTCAATGGTAGAGCTCCAGCCTTCCAAGCTGGCTACGTGGGTCCGATTCCCATCACCCGCTCCA
>JAFWXL010000065.1 GCA_017545905.1 Clostridia bacterium
CAGGGCGAGCAGGCTGAGGTTCAGGCCTAATCGTCAACTTCTGACAAATTGACCGAATCTGGAGGAATCCGTTATGGCTACCATTACTTCCGCTCTGGTTAAGGAGCTGCGTGAGCGCACCGGCGCCGGCATGATGGACTGCAAGAAGGCCCTCATGGCCAACGACGGCGATATGGACAAGGCGATCGACTTCCTGCGTGAGAAGGGCCTCGCCGCTGCTGCCAAGAAGGCTGGCCGCATCGCTGCTGAAGGCATGGTCGAGTGCTACGTGGAGAACGGCGTGGGCGTCGTGGTTGAAATCAACTGCGAGACTGACTTTGTTGCCAACACCGACAACTTCAAGTCCCTGTGCCGCGACTACGCCAAGCACATCATCGCCAAGAACCCGGCCAACGTTGAGGAGATGCTCGCTCAGACCTTCTATGCTGACGAGACCAAGACCGTCAACGACCTGATCGGCGAGGCCACCGCGGCCATCGGCGAGAAGATCTCCCTGCGCCGTTTCGCCCGCTTCGAGGCCAACAACGGCATGGTTGACACCTACATCCACATGGGCGGCCGCATCGGCGTTATGGTCGAGCTGGCTGGCGAAGTGACCGATGAGGTCAAGACCATGAGCCACGACCTCGTTATGCACATCGCTGCTGCGAACCCGCAGTTCGTGCGCCGCAACGAGGTGCCGTCTGACAACCTGGAGAAGGAGCGCGAGGTCCTGACCCAGCAGGCGCTCAACGAGGGCAAGCCGGCGAAGATCGTCGAGAAGATGGTCGAGGGCCGTATCGTGAAGTACTACAAGGAAGTCTGCCTCCTGGAGCAGCCGTTCGTCAAGGATCCGGACATCAGCGTCGAGAAGATGCTGAACGGCAAGTGCGACGTCGTCCGCTTCGTGCGCTTTGAGCGCGGCGAGGGCATCGAGAAGCGCGTCAACGATCTGGCCGCTGACATCGCTGCCGAGCAGGCGAAGATGAAGAAGTAATCTTCACACCCGCAAACAAAAGGACATGCTTTTGCATGTCCTTTTTCTGTATCGCAGAAAAACAGGCAGGATTCATGCTGCTTACCGGCGAATATTATACAGTTAGAAAACCGAATGCATATACGGGCAATGCCCAAAAGGAGAATACGTATGGCACAGTATAAGCGCGTACTCATCAAGCTCAGCGGCGAGGCGCTGGGCGATAACGGCAGGCTCTTTGATTTTGAGCAGATCGACCGCGTGGCCAGCATCATCGGTCAGCTGCATGCGACTGGCACCGAAATCGCGATCGTCATCGGTGCGGGCAATATCTGGCGCGGACGTCAGGGCCCGGCGGCCAAGATGACCGCGATCAATGCGGATCATATGGGCATGCTCGGCACGACGATCAACTCCATCGCCATGCAGGACGCCGTCGAGCGTCTGGGCATTCAGTCCCGCGTCATGTCCGCCGTGGAGATGACCCGTTTCTGTGAGCCGTATACCTATCGCCGCGCCGTCCGTCATCTGGAGAAAGGCCGCGTTGTGATCTTTGCCTGCGGTACGGGCAACCCGTTCTTCTCCACCGACACCGCTGCCGCGCTGCGTGCAGTTGAGATTGGCGCGGACGCCATTCTGCTGGCCAAGAACGTCGATGGCGTTTACGACAGCGATCCGCGCGTCAATCCGGATGCCAAACTGCTCAAGGATCTCACCTACGATGAGGTTCAGAACCGCGACCTCAAGGTCATGGACGCAGCTGCCATCACCATCTGCCGCGAGAACAAGGTTCCGTCCATCCGCGTGTTCGGTCTGGATGATCCGCAGAACATTCTGCGCGTCATCGAGGGCGACCCGATGGGCACCAACGTCCATCCGTAAGGGACGGGGAATGGGGACGCTGGGACTGCCGTCCCAAACCCTGCCTGAGGGACATTGTCCCTCAGACTCCCTCTTGCGCTTCGCGGCTGCTTTAAGAATTTATCCCATAAAACGCCTCCTGATGGAGGCGTTTTTAGATTATCCTCTTTAAACCGGCGCGAAGCGAAGAAGGGGGTTCGGGGGATAAGTCCCCCGAGCAGGTCCGGGCGGCAGCCCGGCGTAACCCGCGTCTTTGTGCGAATTATGCAAAAAAGCTTGCCAAACACACGGGATGTAGGGTAAAATAGGGTAGATAAAATTCGATTCGAGGAGGCTGTAAATATGCCCACTAAGAAGATTCAGGATAATGCCAAGGAAAAGATGGAGAAGACAAAGAATGTTCTGCGCAGCGATCTGATGGCCATCCGCGCCGGCCGCGCGAATCCGCAGCTGCTTGACCGCATCACGGTTGATTACTACGGCACGCCGACCCCGCTGAAGAATGTGGCCAATATTTCCGCGCCGGAACCGCGCGTTCTGCAGATCAATCCGTGGGATCAGAAGATGGTTAAGGATATCTCCAAGGCCATTCTCGCCAGCGATCTGGGCCTGAATCCGTCCAACGACGGCAAGGTGATCCGCCTGATGCTGCCGGAGCTCACCGCTGAGCGCCGCAAGGAGCTGACCAAGCTGGTCCGCAAGACCGCCGAGGAGAGCAAGGTTGCCATCCGTTCCATCCGCCGCGACGCTGTCGAGCAGGTCAAGAAGATGAAGAAGAACTCTGAGATCACCGAGGACGATCAGAAGAAGGCTGAGGAAGCGATCCAGAAGCTGACTGACGCGAACATCAAGGACATCGACAAGATCACCGCCGATAAGGAAAAGGAGATCATGGACGTCAAATGAGGCATGACCTCTTAGGTCTGGAGCTTTCCATGGCGCGCGCCATGCTGCAAAGCGAGGGCATTGATCCTGTGATCACCGTAACCCGTGCGCCCAGGCGTCAGGATGACTCGGGCTGTACCATGCGTGTGGTCTATGCGTCCGATGACGGAAGGAGACTGACCGTCAGCGGTTTTGTCGATCCGATTGCGGATGGTCTGCAGGAAAACGGCTGATCCGAAACGTATAAATCAAACAGATAAGCGGGATTCGTCGGGGCGGCGCTCCGCGGATTCCGCTGTTTCATTATGGCGCTTCGGCGCATGAAAGCAGGAATGAGTATGGCACTCTTTGGCAAGGATGAAAATACGGGCATTGAGCTCAACAAGGCGCTTCTGCCGCGCCATGTGGCGATCATCATGGACGGCAACGGACGCTGGGCGCAGAAACGCGGAATGCCGCGCTCCTTCGGCCATAAGGCCGGCGTGGAGGCGCTGCGCGAGATCATCCGTCATTCGGATCACCTGGGCATCGAGGCGCTGACGATCTATGCGTTTTCCACGGAAAACTGGAAGCGCTCTGCCGAGGAGGTCGGCGCGCTGATGGGTCTTCTGCTGGAATACTTCACCAGAGAGCTTGACGAGCTGCACCGCGAGCATGTGCGCATCCGGATCATCGGCGATATCGACGACATGCCCAAGGGCCTTGAAAAGCAGCAGGCGGCGCTGTATAACGCGATGGAGCGCACGAAGGATAATACAGGCCTGAAGCTCAATATCGCGCTCAACTACGGCGGCAGGCAGGAGATTGTCCGTGCGGCGCGCCTGCTGGCCGAAAAGGTCAGGGCGGGCGAGATGGAACCGGGCGATATCAATATGGAGCGATTTGCCGCCCAACTCTATACCGCTGAGCTGCCGGAGGTGGATTTCATGATCCGCACCAGCGGAGAAATCCGCCTGAGCAATTTCCTGCTCTATCAGCTGGCCTATGCAGAGTTCTATCAGACGGATGTTCTCTGGCCGGATTTTGATAAAAAGGCTTATGATGAAGCGCTGCTTGCCTATACGAAGAGAAATCGTCGTTTTGGCGGAGTATAAAGCGGAAAGAGGGATAAGATGAAACTGCGTCTGATTACAGCGGCCATTGGCATTCCCGGTATTATCTTCTGTCTGGTTGTCCGCGGCTGGTTTGCCGAACTGGTTGTGGCGCTGGTGGCGCTGATTGCAATGAACGAGTGCTATCGCGCGCTGACTGCAGCGAAGTATTCGGTGTGCACATGGGGCGGTTATCTGGCTGCGCTGGCGATGTGGCCGCTCAGTCAGTTTTTCGGCATCAAGGATCCGCTGCTGCTGGTCATCGCTGCTATGGGCATCTCCATGGTCGGCGTGATCACGGGCAAGGAACCGACCTTTCCCAATGCCGCTGCATCCGTGTATCCGCTTTTCACGGTGCTGCTCCCGCTGTGCATGCTGCTGATGATGGTCAATACAACCTTCGGCCGTGTGCCCGGCATTGCGCTGATCACCATGGCGTTTGCCATTGCCTATGGCTGCGACAGCGCGGCCTTTCTGGGCGGCAAAACGCTGGGCAAGCATAAGCTCTGCCCGACGATCAGCCCGAAGAAGACGGTCGAGGGCGCTGTATCCGGCCTGATCGGCGGCGTGCTGACGGCGCTTATCTGCCGCGCGGTGTTTGTGCATGGCCTTGATACGCCCATGCCTGGCATTCCGGCTGCGATTCTGCTGGGTGTGATCGGCGCGTTCTTCGGCCAGATCGGCGATCTGACCGCCTCCATGCTCAAGCGTCACAGCGGTATCAAGGATTACGGAAAGATTTTTCCGGGTCACGGCGGCATTATGGATCGTATGGACAGCGTGATCTTTACGCTGATTGTGATGTATTGTTACACGCTGGTACTGCATTAAAGAGGGATCATATGCGTAAATTGGCTATTCTGGGTTCGACGGGTTCCATCGGCACGCAGGCGCTGGACGTTGCTGCGCGCCACAGCGACCGCTTTATGGTCACGGCGATCGTCGCCCATTCTTCTGCAGAGAAGCTTTTTGATCAGGTTCGCGCATTCCGTCCGCAGATTGCGGCGCTGACGATTGAACCCAAGGAGATTCCTGAGGATATTAAAGACGCCTGTCAGTGGATGTTCGGCGAGAACGTACTGCTGGACGTCGTGCGCGCGTGCGATGCGGATGATGTGCTCGTGTCTGTTGTGGGCGTTGTGGGCCTTGCGGCGGTGATGGAGAGCCTCAAATGCGGCAAGCGCGTGCTGCTGGCCAATAAGGAGCCGCTGGTTGCCGGCGGCGAGCTGGTGACCGAGGCGGCGAAGAAGGCGGGGCATCCGCTGCTGCCCGTGGACAGCGAGCACAGCGCGATTTTCCAGTGCCTGCAGGGCGCAGGGCCCAATAAGCCCGAACGCTTGATTCTCACCGCCAGCGGCGGCCCGTTCCGCACATGGGAGCCCGCGGATATCATGCTGGCGACCAAGGAACAGGCGCTCAAGCATCCCAACTGGAACATGGGCCGCAAGATCACTATCGATTCTGCGTCCATGATGAACAAGGCGCTGGAAGTGATCGAAGCGCGCTGGCTTTTTGACATGCCGGCGGAGAAGATCGATGTGCTGATTCACCCGCAGAGCGTCATACACTCTATGGTCGAGTTTGAGGACGGTGCTGTGATGGCCCAGCTGGGCACGCCGGATATGCGCCTGCCGATTCTCTATGCCATGAGCTGGCCGGAGCGTCTTGCAACCGGCGGCGACCGTGTGGATTTTGCGAAGATGAAGGCGCTGACCTTTGAGCAGCCGGACCTGAAGAAGTTCCCGGGACTGGGTCTTGCCTACGAGGCGCTCAGGGCTGGCGGAACGATGAGCGCAATCCTCAATGGCGCCAATGAGATCGCTGTGGACGCCTTCCTGCATGACCGCATCCGCTTTGGCCAGATTGCGCAGCTTGTTGAGGAGACGATGCATGCTGTGCCGGTCAAGCATCATGCCACGCTGGATCAGGTGTTTGAAAGCGACCTGCTTGCCCGCACGAAGGCGCAGGAGCTGCTGAAAACGAGCCGCTTCGCGGTGTAATGGATTGTCCCGGCGGATGCCGGAAGGAGATGTAACGCTAGAATGTATGTATTTCTGGCGCTTGTGCTTCTGGGCGTTTTGATCCTGGCGCACGAGGCCGGCCACTATTTCGCAGGGCGCGCCTGCGGCATCGAGGTGCAGGAATTCGCCATGGGCATGGGCCCGCTGCTGGCTAAATGGAAAAATAAACGGGGAACGCAGTTTTCGCTTCGCCTTCTGCCGATTGGCGGCTTCTGCCAGTTTTACGGCGAGGATGAGGATGCAGGCGATCCGCGTGCGTTCAACAATCAGGCTGTATGGAAGCGGATACTGACGGTTGTCAGCGGCCCGCTGATGAATTTTGTGGTTGCGTTTGCGGTTATCGTGCTGTATATGAGCCTGATCGGAATCCCGATGACGGTTCCGCGCGTGGGCGAGGTGGAGGCGCATGCCGCTGCCGCTGGACTTCAGGCGGGTGATGTGCTGCTGTATGTCAACGATACGCAGGCCGCTGACGCTGATTCGGTGCTTGGTGAAATCATGCACAGCGAGGGGAAAACGGTCACGCTGCGCGTGGAGCGCGCCGGCGGGGAGATCGATATTCCGATCACGCCGTTTTTTGATGAGGAACTGGGGCGCTATCGCGTGGGATTCACGTTTGCGCAGGAGCGTATGCGTGTCCCGCTGCTTGAGAGCGTGCCGTTTTCTGTGAGCTACAATGCAAAAAGCATCCAACTGATAGGCCTGACGCTCAAAAACCTGATCTTCAAAGGCGAGGGCGTCAATGAAGTGACCGGCCCTGTGGGCACTGTGTATGTCATTCAGGAGGTTACACAGCAGGGCGGTGTGGATATCTATTTAGAGCTGCTGGCGCTCATCAGCGTCAATCTGGGCATGATGAATCTGCTGCCGGTGCCGGGATTGGACGGCAGCAGGCTGCTGTTTCTTGTGGTGGAGGGCGTGCGCAGGAAGCCTGTCAGGCGCGAGCTTGAGGGTGCGATCCATGGCGCAGGCTTCATCCTGCTGATGGGATTGATGCTGGCACTGACCTACAAGGATATTGTTCAGATATTTGCCCGATAAGCGGCATGCTGACAGAACAAGGAGAAGAGATACTATGGCAAAGCTTACCAGACAGGTGAAAGCGGGCAATGTGCTCATCGGCGGCGGCGCGCCTGTTTCCGTGCAGTCGATGACCAATACCGATACGGCTGATGTGGAGGCGACGCTCTCCCAGATCCGCGCGCTGGCTGTATCCGGCGCGGATATTGTGCGTGTGAGCGTGTATAACGAGGCATGCGCAAAGGCTGTGCGCGCTCTGGTGGACGGCAGTCCCGTGCCGCTGGTTGCGGATATCCATTTTGATCACAAGCTGGCGCTGGCTGCGGTGGAAAACGGCATTCACAAGCTGCGCATCAATCCGGGCAATATCGGCGGCGAGAGGAACGTCCGCATTCTGGCGGACTGCGTGAAGGCGCATCACATTCCGGTGCGCATCGGCGTCAATTCCGGCTCGGTGGAAAAGGACATCATCGCCAAATACGGCGGACCGACGCCGCAGGGCATGGTGGAGAGCGCGCTGGAGCATGCAAAGATGCTGGAGCGCTGCGGATTCTATGACATGGTGCTCTCGATGAAGGCGAGCAACGTACCGGATACCGTGAAGGCCTACCGGCTTGCCAGCGAGCAGTGCGATTATCCGCTGCATCTGGGCGTGACAGAGGCGGGGCTGCCGGAGCAGGGAAGAATCAAGAGTGCAATCGGCATCGGCGCGCTGCTGCTGGACGGCATCGGCGATACCATCCGCGTATCGCTGACGGGGGATCCGTGTCTGGAGCCGCCGGCTGGCATCGAAATTCTGCAGGACTGCGGCCTGCGCACGGACTGCGTGCAGTATGTCTCCTGCCCGACCTGCGGACGTACCTGCATCGACGTGGGCGGCATCATGGGCCGCGTGCAGGAGGAACTCAAGGGGGTAAAGGTTCCCTTCAAGGTTGCGGTCATGGGCTGCGTGGTCAATGGCCCGGGCGAGGCGCGCGAGGCGGATATCGGCATCTGCGGCGGCGGCAACGGCGCGGGTCTGCTCATCAAAAAGGGTGAGGCGCCGCGCAAGGTTGTGGGCGATCTGGCTGAAATCCTTGTTACAGAAATCAGAGCTATGCTCGGATAAAAACCAAAATCGACGCACAGAAGAAGGAGGCAAATACTATGACGGAACAGGAAATGCTGAACAATCTGACGATGGCGATCGTGCCGATGATTACCATGCTGGTGCTTGTTGTGTTTGTGCTGCTGTTTAACCGGATTGTCAACGGCATGTTGTGCAAGCGGCTGGCGGCTAAGAAGGGCTACAGCGGATACTTTTTTACCGGCTTTTTCTGGGGAATGATGGGTCTGCTGTATGTGGTGGGCCTGCCGGATCTCAATGCCAAGAAGGATGTGCGCGCCGTGATGAAGCGCATGGTAAATATCAATGATCGCGTGAATGCGCTGGAAGAGAATACGCGCAGAATGTGATGGCAACGGGCGGTCAGTGACCGCCCTTGTTTCTTGTGTGACGGATCATCTGCGTGCAATGACGTGCAGCGGGCGCCGGACAGCCCGGGACAAACAGAGAGACCGGAAGTGGCAGCGGCTTATGCCGCTTGGAGGAACGTATGTCTGAACAATGGGAAAACCTGCTTGAAGGCGCTGCAGCAGATCTCAAGGGCCACCTGACGCTTGAGCGTGTGACGGCCAGCCGCAGCGGCGAGCGGATCACGGTTCATTTTTCCAGCGATATACTCGTGGAGGAGCGCCCTTTTCTGGCGCTTCAGCGTGCGCTGAGGCGGAATTTTTCCCCGATGCATGTATCGCTGATCGTCAAGTCCCCGCAGCTGGCGGAGGACTTTTTGGGCGATCCCATGAAGTATGCGCCGTTTATGATCCGCTGCGTGCGCAGACGTCATCCCTCCGGCGCACCGCTGATGGCGGATGCAAAATTCGAGTGCAAGGGCAATGTGATGAGCGTGCTCGTGCCGCAGGATATAGCGCCGAAATTCCTCACGCAGTCCGGTGTGGATAAGTATCTGGAGGAACTGATCAGGAATGTATTCTCGGCGCAGGTGCACGTCGTCTTTCAGGCGGTCAAGCTGCGCGAGGAGCAGCTTGAGGAAATCCGCCGCCGCCGCAGAAAGGAAGAAGAGGAAGCGCTCGCCGAGATGATCAAGGAGCAGAAGGAGCAGGTGATCGCCAAAGAGCAGCAGGCCGCCAAGGAAAAACCAAAGGCCGTGCTCGGACGCCCGATTACGGCGGAGCCGATGGAGATTGCCGAGCTGATCGAGGAGGCCAGCAAGATCACCATCTGCGGCGAGGTGCTCACTAGCGAGACGCGCGAGCTCAAGGGAGGCGAAATGCAGCTGCTCTCCTTTGCGATCACCGACTATACCAATACCATCAAGTGCAAGGCATTTCTGCGCTATAAGCCCCGCAAGGGACGCTTTGGCGGCGCGGCGGCCGAGGCGGAGGAGGAACGCCCGCCGACGGAGGAAGAGAAGAAGGCTGTCGAGGACGTCATTGCCGCCGTCAAGCCGGGAAAATGGTTTGCTGTGCGCGGCGACGTGAAGATGGACAGCTTTGAAAAGGGCCTCGTCGTTATGGTCAACGACATCGATGCACGTGAAAAGCCAGAACGCAAGGATACCGCCGAGCGCAAGCGCATCGAGCTGCACATGCATACCAACATGAGCGAAAAGGACGGCATCTCCTCTGCGTCCGATCTGATCAAGCGCGCCGCGCAGTGGGGGCATCCGGCTGTGGCTATCACCGACCACGGCGTGGTACAGGCGTTTCCAGAGGCTTTCGGCGCGGCAAAGAAGAACAAGATCAAGCTCATTCCGGGCGTGGAAGCCTATCTTACCGACGTGACCACCGTCGTCAAGAATGCAGACGAGAGACGGCTGCATGACGAGATCGTCGTCGTGGACTTTGAAACCACGGGCCTCAATCCGAGAAAAAACCGCATCATGGAGATCGGCGCTGTCCGTATCCGCAACGGACAGGTCGTCGAAGAATATTCGAAATTCGTCAATCCGCAGGAGCCGATCCCACAGGAGGTCGTGGAGCTGACGGGTATCAGCGATGCCATGGTCGCGGGCGCCGGCACGGCGGATGTGGAGATTCCCAAGCTGCTGGAATTCATCGGCGATGCTGCGTTTGCGGCGCACAATGCCAAGTTTGATTATTCGTTCCTCACTGAGGAATGCAAGCGCCTCGGCATTGAGATTGATATGCCCGTCATTGATACGCTGGAATTCTCCCGCCGCATGTATCCCAGCCTCAAGAGCCACCGCCTCGGCGCGGTGTGCAAATCGCTTGGCATCAGCCTCAAGAATGCGCACCGTGCTGTGCATGATGCGCGCGCGACGGCGCAGATGCTCAATCGTATGCTGGGCACGGCGATCGAAAAGGGCGTAGAGCGCATCTGCGACATCAACAGCGCGCTGACCGGCGGCGCCATCGGCGATTCGTATCACATCATTCTGCTGGCCTGCGAGCAGGACGGCATCACCAATATCAACCATATCGTCTCCGAAGGCCATCTCAATTACTTCAGCCGCAGGCCGCATACCCCGCGCGAAATCCTGCAGAAGTATCGCAAGGGTCTCATTGTCGGCTCTGCCTGTGAGGCGGGCGAGCTCTTCCGCGCCGTCGTCGACGGACGAAACGATACGGAGCTCAAGCGCATCGCCAGATTCTACGATTATCTCGAGATTCAGCCCGTGGGCAACAATGAATTCATGCTGCGCGAGGGCATGGCTGAGGACATTGAACAGCTGCGCGACTACAACCGCAAGATCGTATGGCTGGGCGAGGAACTGGGCATTCCGGTCGTCGCGACGGGCGATGTACATTTTCTGGATCCCAAGGACGCCAAGTTCCGCGCAATTATTCAGGCGGCCTATGGCTTCAAGGACGCGGACAACCAGCCGCCGCTGTATTTCAAGACGACGGACGAGATGCTGGAGGAGTTTGCGTACCTCGGCCGCGCGAAAGCGGAAGAAGTCGTCATCGACAATCCGGCGAAGATCGCGGCGCGTATCGGCGAGGTTGGTCTGTATCCCAAGCATCCCGAGGGCAAGGAGACGTTCCAGCCGTTCTGGCCGGATGCGGCGGACAATATCCGCAATCTCTGCGAAGAAAAGATCCGGGAGCACTTCGGCGACAATCCGCCGGAGATCGTCGTGGCGCGCAAGGAAAAGGAGCTTGGCTCCATTCTGGGCTATGGCTACGGCACGCTCTACAATATCGCCGAGAAGCTGGTCAAAAAGTCCAATGCGGACGGCTATCTCGTCGGCTCGCGCGGATCGGTCGGTTCGTCCTATGTCGCGCATCTGGTCGGCATCTCTGAGGTTAACGCGCTTCCGCCGCATTACAGATGCGAGAAGTGCAAGTGGCATACCTTTGACGTGGACAAGCAGAAATACAAGACGGGCCCTGATCTGCCGCCGATGAAATGCCCCAATTGCGGCGAGGAACTCTTCCGAGACGGCTTTGAGATTCCGTTTGAGGTTTTCCTTGGCTTCAAGGGCGACAAGGTGCCGGATATCGACCTGAACTTTTCCGGCGTGTATCAGCCGCGCGCACATGCCTATATCGAAGAGCTCTTCGGCAAGGAATACTGTTACCGCGCCGGTACCATTGGCACACTGGCGGATAAGACAGCCTATGGTTACGTGAAGAAATACTGCGAGGAACGCGGGCTTGTGCTCTCCGAGGCGGAGATGAACCGCCTGGCGCTTGGGTGCGTGGGCGTCAAGCGCACTACGGGCCAGCATCCGGCGGGCATGGTCGTGCTGCCTAAGGAATACAAGATTCAGCAGTTTGTCGCCATCAATCATCCGGCCAATGACATGAGCAACCCGACGGTTACGACGCATTACGACTTCGGCTCCATGCACGACGTGCTGGTCAAGCTGGACGTTCTGGGCCACGACGATCCGACAATGATCCGTATGCTCATGGACCTGACCGGCGTGGATGCGCAGAGGATTCCGCTGACGGATCCCAAGGTCATTTCGCTCTTTTCCTCCACGGAAGCGCTGGGCGTCACCCCGGAGCAGATCGGCTCCAACACGGGCACATACGGCGTGCCGGAGTTCGGCACGCGCTTTGTCCGCCAGATGCTGGAGGAGACCAAGCCGACCACCATGGACGAGCTGGTGCGCATTTCGGGCCTTTCCCATGGCACGGACGTGTGGATCGGCAATGCGCAGGAGATCGTCAAGCACGGCATTGCGCCGTTCTCATCGTGCATCTGTACGCGAGACGACATCATGAACGCGCTCATGGACTATGGCGTTGCGCCGAAAATGGCGTTTGACACGATGGAATTTGTCCGAAAGGGCAAGGGCCTCAAGCCGGAGATGGAGCAGGCGATGATCGATCACAACGTACCCCAGTGGTTTATCGATTCCTGCAAAAAGATTAAGTACATGTTCCCCAAGGGCCATGCCGTGGCATATGTCACAATGTCCCTGCGCGTGGCGTGGTACAAGGTGTATCGCCCGGCGGCATATTACTGCGCGTATTATACCGTGCGCGCGGACGGCTTCGATGCGAGCATCCTGTGCGGTTCGCTGGAATCCATCCGTGCCCGCTACAAGGAGATGGAGGAAAATGCCAAGGACCTGACCCAGAAGGACAAGGATCTGATGATCATCATGGAGCTGGTTATTGAAATGCTCTGCCGCGGTATCAGCCTTGCGCCGGTCGATCTGGAGAAAAGCGAAGCGACGAATTTCCAGGTGCTCTCCGATACGCTGATCCGCGTGCCGTTCAATGCGCTGCCGGGCCTTGGCGAATCGGCTGCGCATGCCATTGTGGAGGCGCGCAATCAGTCGCCCTTCATTTCTGTGGAGGACTTGAGAAACCGCGGCAAGGTTTCTCAGACGATTATCGATATGATGCGCGAGCTGGGCTGCCTGAACAATCTGCCGGAGACCAACCAGACCACGCTGTTTTCCTTCTGATTTTCAGCCCGGATTTCAGGATGATCCGGGCTGTTTTTGCGCGTTATTCTACTGAATTTTGCGAGAATAGCTGATAAAAAGCATATAGAGGGTTGTATTTTTGAAAAAGCGGTGATATAATAGCCGCGTAGGTTTATGTTTAGCAGTGTACTGCGGTTGCAGTTTGTATGGAAGAGTGGGAGTAATGCCCACTCTTTCTGTTGACTGGGACTTATTTTTGATAACTTGGGAGTGTGTGAATGGCACAAAGCGATCTGACCCGCGTCGTCGAGCCCGCCTGCGAGGCCCTGGCTGAGCAGCAGAATGTGGAGCTGGTTGACGTTGAGCTCGTGCGCGAAGGCGCGAGCCGGTATCTGCGGATCTATATTGACAAACCCGACGGAATTACCTTGAGCGACTGTGAGACGTACCACCGCGCTGTCATGCCTTTGGTTGAGCGCGTGGATTACGATTTCCTTGAGGTATGTTCGCCGGGTATTGATCGTCCTCTGAAAAAGCAGAAGGACTATGACGCGCATGTCGGCGATCTGGTGGAGGTTCACCTGTACCGTGCGATCAACAAATGCCGTCGTTTCGAAGGTGAATTGCTGGGCCTGTTCGGGGACCAGGTAAAGATGAAAGCCGGCGAAACCGAAATGAGCTTTACGCTCAAGGAGATATCGCTGTGCAAACCCGTGATTGTCATTACCGAGGATGATCTTGGGGATGAACAGGCGCTCGATCTGGCTATCCAGGATGAGGGCGATGAGGAAGGAGAAGCGTCAAGATGATGGATAAGAATGAAAACAAAGCGATGATTGAGGCTGTGGCGCTGCTGGCCAAGGAAAAGAACATCGGCAAGGAAGTCCTTTTCTCCGCCATCGAGGAGGCGCTGCGCAGCGCTTATAAGAATAACTTCAACAAGCAGTACGGTGTGCCGCCCTCCAATGCGAATGTGCGTGTGGAGCTGGACCGCGTGACCGGCGCCGTGCGTCTGTATGCCCGCAAGCAGGTTGAGGAGTGGGTCGTCGACGAGGCGAGCGAGATTTCCATCGAGGATGCCCGTAAGATCCAGCCCAGCTACGAAGAGGGCGATATCGTCGAGGTTGAGGTGACTCCGAACAACTTCCGCCGCGTAGCTGCGCAGACCGCCAAGCAGGTGATCGTGCAGAAGATCCGCGAAGCGGAGTGCGGCAAGATCTACGACGACTTTATCGAGAAGGAAAACGAGATTCTCACCGCGATCGTACACAGCACCGATCCGGAGTCGAAGACCGTCTATGTCGAGCTTGGCAAAACCGAGGGCGCGCTTGAGCTGGCCCAGCAGATGGCTGCCGATGTGTATACCCCGGGCGAGCGCTTCAAGGTGTACCTGCTTGAGGTTGTCGCTGACCGCCGTCTGGCCCGTCCGGGCGCCAAGTATGGTCCGCAGGTCAGCGTTTCACGCATTCATCCGGGTCTGGTCAAGCGCCTGTTTGAGCTGGAGGTTCCGGAGATCCAGAGCGGTATCGTGCAGATCAAGTCCATCGCGCGCGAGGCTGGTTCCCGCACGAAGATGGCTGTTTACTCCAGCGACCCGATGATCGATCCGGTCGGTTCCTGCGTTGGCCCGCGCGGCCAGCGTGTGGATCGCGTAGTCACCGAGCTGCGCGGCGAGAAGATCGACATCATCAAGTGGTCTGCTGATCCGGCAGAGTTCGTGGCCAATGCGCTCAATCCGGCGCACGTGGTCAGCGTGTTTGTCAATGAGAAGGAAAAGGCCTGCCGCGTCGTCGTGCCGGACAATCAGCTGTCTCTGGCGATCGGCAAGGAAGGCCAGAATGCGCGTCTGGCGGCCCGTCTGACCGGCTGGAAGATCGATATCAAGAGCCAGAGCCAGGTCGATGAGCTCATGGAGCAGGAAGGCGAGACCGCTGCAGACGCGATCACCGAGTGATTTGGGGTGAGCGCGGATGAAGACACGCAAGATTCCCATGCGCATGTGTGTGGGCTGCCGCGAGATGAAGGAAAAGCGCAGCCTGATGCGCGTTGTCAAGTCGCCGGAAGGTGCGATCAGCTTTGACCGTGTGGGCAAGGCGCCGGGCCGCGGCGCATATGTTTGCAAATCCAAGGAATGCTTTGAACGGGCTGTCAAGCAGCGCCAGCTTGAAAGGGCGCTGGAAACCCGTATTGACGAAGCGGTTTTTACCCAGCTGATGGAGGAAATCGATGTCCATTGAGCGCGACGCGCTTTATTCGATGCTGGGCATCGCGATGCGCGCGGGCGTGCTGACGCTTGGCAGCGACGGCGTGCTTGGCGCAATCGCCGCAGGCAAGGCGGCCCTTGTGCTGCTGGATGCCGGCGCATCGGACAATACGAAAAAGAAGTTCCGCGATTCCTGTGCATATTACGGCTGCGAGCTGGTTGAAACGGCGCAGGACAGACTGGGATTGGCCATCGGCAAGCCGGGGCGCATGTGCGCGGCGGTCGCAAAGGGTCCTCTTGGCGACAAGCTGCATAAGCTGGCGCAGGACGGCTGAGCCGAAAGAGGAAGGGCAGCAACAATACTTTACAGATATGAAGCGTTAAATGACGCAATTTGCGGGGGTGCAAGGGCAGGATGTCCAAGATGAAGGTTCAAGATGCAACAAAGGAACTGAGCCGCAGAGCGGCGAAGCTGCTGGGCGACGTGGGAAGCGTTCGCCAGGCGGCGGAGAAGACGCTCGCCGAGCTGCGCAAGATCGAAAGCGGTTTTGTGCAGCGTGAGGAGGCGGAACGCGAGGAGAAGCGTCGTGAGGAGCAGCTCAAGGCGCTCAGCGCCCAGAGCAAAGCCTGGACGATGCCTGACGACGTTCCGGCGGCCGAGCCCGTGAAGGAAGAGCCCAAGAAGGAAGAAAAGAAGGAAGCGCCCCAGACTGCGCCCAAGGCTGAAGAGAAGCCGGTTCAGGAGGAGAAGCCTGCTGTGCGTGCGCCGCAGGCTGCCCCGGCTGTGCAGGGGCAGCAGCGCCCGATGGGCCAGCAGGGTCAGAATGGTCCGCGTCCGATGCGCGAGGGCAATTTCCAGCCGCGTACACCGGGTCAGAACGGCCCGCGTCCGATGCGCGAGGGCAATTTCCAGCCGCGTACGCCGGGCCAGAATGGTCCGCGTCCGATGAACCGCGACGGCGGCAGTTTCCAGCCGCGTCAGGCGGGTCAGGGTGCGCCTCAGGGCCAGCGCCCGACAGGTCAGGGCGCTCCGCGTCCGATGGGGCAGGGCGCCCCGCGTCCGATGGGCGGCGCGCAGGGTGGAGCAGGCCGTCCGATGGGCGGAGCAGGCCGTCCGGCCAGCCGTGCTCCGAAGGGTCCGGAGCTCATTCCGACCGTGGAGAAGGAACGCGTTTCCAATTACGATCCCAACAAGAAGCTCCGCCAGCGTCAGCATGATCCGGAGCATCAGAATGTTAAGAATCGCAAGCAGCTCGCCCGCGAGAGCGGATACGGTGACGACGACGTCGTGCGCGGCGGCCGCAAGAAGAAGGGCAAGCAGCTCTCTGCCCAGCAGATGATGGCCCCGATCAAGATCGAGACCGCCTTCATGACGGCCGAGACCATCACCGTTCGCGACCTGACCGAGCGCATCGGTAAGCCGGCCGGCGAGATCATCAAGAAGCTGCTGCTTCTGGGCATCATGGCGACGATCAACCAGGAGCTCGACTACGATACTGCGTCTCTGGTCGCCTCCGAGTTCGGCGTCACGCTGGAGATGAAGCTCGATAAGACCGCTGAGGACGCGCTCTCTGCCGAGAACGTTGAGGATGCTGAGGAAGACCTCATCACCCGTCCGCCGGTCGTCACCATCATGGGTCACGTTGACCACGGCAAGACCTCCCTGCTGGATTACATCCGCAAGACCAAGGTCACCGCGGGCGAGGCAGGCGGCATCACCCAGCACATCGGCGCGTATACCGCCAATGTCGATGGCCGCCAGATCACCTTCCTGGATACTCCGGGCCACGAGGCGTTCACCGCCATGCGCGCCCGCGGCACTCAGGCGACCGATATCGCGATTCTGGTCGTTGCGGCGGATGACGGCGTCATGCCGCAGACCATCGAGTCGATCAACCACGCGAAGGCGGCCAAGTGTCCGATCATCGTGGCAATCAACAAGATGGATAAGCCGACCGCTGATCCGGATACCGTCAAGCAGGAGCTGACCCGTTATGAAGTCGTACCGGAGGAGTGGGGCGGCGATACCATCTGTGTGCCGGTTTCTGCGAAGACCGGCGAAGGTATCGACGATCTGCTGGAGAATGTTCTGCTCATGGCTGAAATGCTTGAGCTTAAGGCGAACCCGGACCGCAAGGCCCGCGGCGTCATCATCGAGGCGAAGCTGGATCACTCCCGCGGCGCCGTTGCGACTGCGCTGGTGCAGACCGGTACGCTCCATGTCGGCGACATGGTCGTGGCGGGCAATGCCTATGGCCGCGTGCGCGCGATGATCTCTTCCCGCGGCGATCGCGTGAAGACCGCGCTGCCGTCCACGCCGGTTGAGATCATCGGCTTTGGCGGCGTGCCGGAGGCCGGCGACGAGTTCATGGCTGTTGCCGATGAGAAGCTCGCGCGTCAGGTTGTCGAGGAGCGCGCTGCGAAGGCGAAGGCTTCCATGGTCAAGATGAATTCTGCGTCGACGCTCGAGGAGCTCTACAGCAAGCTCGAGGAGGGCGAGGTCAAGGATCTCAATATCATCATCAAGGCCGACGTTCAGGGCTCTGTTGAAGCTGTCAAGCAGTCTCTGGAGAAGCTCTCCAACAAGGAAGTGCGCGTACGCACGATCCACAGCGGCGTCGGCGCGGTTACCGAGAACGACGTTATGCTCGCCGGTATCGACGGCGCGATCATCATCGGCTTCAACGTCCGTCCGGATGCGAAGGCGCGTGAGGCTGCGACCCGCGACGGCATCGATATCCGCTACTACCGCGTCATCTATCAGGCGATTGAGGAGATTGAGAAGGCTATGAAGGGCCTGCTTGCGCCGGAATTCCGCGAGAATATTCTGGGCCATGCCGAGGTACGCAACGTCTTCAAGATCACCAATGTCGGCATTGTCGCCGGTTCCTATGTCACCGATGGTCTCATCCAGCGCAATGCGCAGGTCCGCCTGATGCGCGACAATATCGTCGTCTACGAAGGCAAGCTGACTTCTCTGCAGCGCTTCAAGGATGCGGTTAAGGAAGTCAAGGATGGCTACGAGTGCGGCGTGACGCTGGAGAATTACTCCGATATCAAGGAAGGCGACATCATCGAGTGCTTCATCATGGAAGAGATTCCGCGCTGATTTTGATTCGTAATCTCTCTTTGATGGCCCGAAGGTTTCCAAAGGGTGACCGGAAAGCCCTTTGGCGGGGATCGGGGCAGAGTCCCGTTTCCTGAGAACCGGGATACTTAAAACCGAGGTATTTCACTGTGGCAAAACAGCAGCAGTTTGAGCGCACGGACCGCATTGCTGCGGAGATCATGCGTGAGACGGAGAGGATCATCCGTGAGGATGTATCCGATCCGCGTACGCAGTGCATGTTCTCCATCACGCATGTGGACGTGACGCGCGATCTTCGCTATGCGAAGGTATTTATCAGCGTTTTTGAAGAAGAGAAGCGTGAGCCGATGATGAAGGCGCTCAAGAGCGCGGCGGGCTTTATCCGCCATAACATCGGCCGCAGGGTGCAGCTTCGCTATACGCCGGAGCTTCTCTTTGAGCTGGATACGACGATTGAGTATGGCGTGCATATCGCCAGCCTGCTCAATCAGGTCAGAAAGACGGAGGGCAGTCAGTCCGATGATGAATAATTTCATGGATTGGCTTTGTCAGGCACGCAAGGCGAAGCGAATGGCGCTCATCGCTCACGTATCCCCGGATGGGGATACCGTGGGCGCGACGCTGGCGCTGCGCCTTGCTTTTTTGTCGCTGGGCAAAGCGGTGGATATCGTCTGTGACGGCAGGACGGATAAGAGCCTTTCCTATCTGCCGGGCGTGGATTGCTTTGTGAAGCCGGAAGAGACTGTCGGTCCGTATGATACGGTCATTGCGGTGGACGTCAGTGATCACAGGCTGCTGGGTAAAGCGGATACGGTGTTTGACTGCGCGCCGGTGAAGATGGTCATCGATCATCATGCAACCAACCCGGGCTATGGCGATTACAACTATATCCGCGGGGACGAGTGTTCCTGCTGCGTGCTGGCGTATGAGGCCATTACGGCGCTGGGTGTGGAGATCACGCGCGAGATCGGCACCTGCCTGATGACGGGCATGTCGACCGATACGGGTCATTTTATGTATCCGTATACGACGCCGCTGGCCTTTGAGATTGCAGGCAGGCTTGTCGCACTGGGCGTGGACGTCTCTTATATCACGCGCGTGCTTTACCGCATGCAGGAGCATGCGGCAGTGCGTCTCACACGCGTTGCCTATCAGAAGATGCGCTTTGAGCTTGACGGCCGGGTTGGCGTGATTGAACTGACCACGGCCGATATGGAAGAGGCCGGAGCGGATTATTCCAAGACGAACGGCCTTGTCAACAAGGCGCTGGAAGTGGAAGGCGTCCGCATGGCAATTCTGGCGACAGAGCGCGAGGAGGGCGTGAAGCTCTCCCTCCGTGCGGTCGAGCCGGATACCGTTAACGATATCGCCAAGCAGTTTGGCGGCGGCGGTCATGCACAGGCTGCAGGCGTGACAATGCATATGCCGATGGAAGAGGCAGTGCAGACTATCCTTGCGGCTATGAAAGAAAAGCTGGGATAAACGGAGGGACGTATGGGGACGCAAACCGGGAAACTCGCATAGTCGCGCAAGCGCTCCTTGCGATTTCCGACGCTCCGCCTGCCTGTTTCGCCCACTGGGCGCGGCAGGCTCCGGTCCCCATACCCCTGGCAGGGACATTGTCCCTGCACCCTTCATCGCTGCGCGCGTGCGCGCAGCGTAGAAAATAAGGATATGCTGCTTAAAACCGACGCGAAGCGAAATAGGGAGTCTGAGGGATAGTATCCCTCAGGAGGGGTTTGGGGCGGCAGCCCCAAGAGGAGAGATACGATGAACGGATTCCTCTGTGTGCTCAAGCCGCCGGGCATGACGTCCAGCGATGTCGTCGTGCGTGTGCGCCGCAGGCTGCCCAAGGGCACCAAGGTTGGCCATGCCGGTACGCTTGATCCCGAGGCTTCAGGCGTGCTGCCGCTGATGATTGGCAAGGCTTCGCGCCTGTTTGACTATCTGGTTGAAAAAGAGAAGACATATATCGCGCAGCTCAAGCCCGGTTATGCAACCGATACGCAGGATGCGCACGGAAAGATTGTTGCCGGCAGCGGTGAGCAGGTGAGCTTGGCGCAGCTGCAGGCTGTGATTCCGCAGTTCATCGGCGATATCATGCAGGTGCCGCCCATGTTCTCTGCGCTCAAGCGCGACGGACAAAAGCTCTGTGATCTTGCGCGTCAGGGTGTGGAGATCAGCGTAGAGCCGCGCCCGACGCAGGTGTATGCCATCGATGTGATGCATGTGCTTGAGGACGGCAGCTTCATGATCAAAGTCCGCTGCGGCAAGGGTACCTATATCCGCACGCTTTGCCATGATATCGGCAGGGCGATGGGTACGCAGGCGCATATGGGGCTGCTGCTGCGCACACAGACGGGTATGTTCACGCTGGATGACGCCCATACCATCGAGGAAATCCAGGCATGCGACGATCTGAGCACGATGCTTGTTGCCATGGACAGGCCGCTTGCGCATATCCCGCGCATCGACGTCGCACCTTGGGCGGAGCGATTTGTGCGCAATGGCAATGCGCTCACCAAAAAGGAATTGAGCGTCAAGGAGCCGGGTGATGCGCCCGTGCGCCTGTATCTGGGGGACAAGTTCGCCGGCATCGGCAGGATGCAGGATGAGCATATGAAATTTGAAGCGATGCTTCTGGAGTAAGATGTACCATGAAACTCTTAACACATGAGCGCCAATGGCAGGGCGGAGAAACGGTCATTGCGCTTGGCACGTTTGACGGCGTCCATGAAGGACATGCCAGACTGATGAGAAAGGCCAATGAACTGGCAGCTCTGCATGATCTGACCAGCGTGGTGTATACGTTTTCTTCGCATCCGATGGCAACGTTTGCGCCGGATCGCGTGCCGCCGCAGCTGGAGACGCGCTCGGAAAAGGTCAGCGCCATTGCACAGCTTGGCGTTGATGCGGCGGTGCTTCGCCCGTTTGACAGGGCATATGCATCGCTGTCGCCGGAGGAATTCGTAAAATCGTTTGTCGATACGCTGCATCCGAAACATGTCGTGATTGGATTCAATTATTCCTTTGGATGCAAAGGCGCGGGAAAAGCTCAGGATATGATTGCGCTCGGACAGAAATACGGCTTCGAAACACACGTCGTGGACGAGGTGCAGATGGACGGCCAGCCTGTTTCTTCCACGCGTATCCGCGCAGAGATTGCCAAAGGCGACATGGAGGCAGCGGCAAGGCTGCTTGGCCGGCCCTATGCGCTTTGTGGTACTGTGGAGCACGGCAAAAAGCTGGGCAGAAGGCTCGATTTTCCGACGGCAAACCTCAGCTGGGATGCCGGCAAGGCGCTGCCGCCCAAGGGCGTCTATGCGGCACTGGCATATGTCCGTGAGGATTGGTATATGGCGGCGGTCAATATTGGTGAGCAGCCGACCGCGCCGGGCGGCAAACTGACTGTTGAGGCGAATCTCATCGGTTATGAGGGTGATGAATTCTACGGCTGCCATATGCGTCTTTTGCTTTATAAGCATCTGCGCGGCGAGAAGAAATTCGAGAACCTTGAGGAATTGCGTGCAGCGGTCATGAACAATCGCGAGGAGACAAAGGCGTACTTCAAGACACTGGAAGCGCAGCTCTGATGGCTTTACGCTAAGCGTCAATTATAAAGATACACGGAGAGCCATCGCGGATGCGATGGCTCTTTTGCACATTCAGGTTGCGGATTTGCCGGAAATTGCGCGTTCGTGTTGGTTGATATACAGGCATGAACTGATATAATGGATATATCAATCAGAAAGCGGAGAAGCGGATATGAGTTTCGGAAAGAACCTGCAGATGCTCAGAAAAATGCGAAATCGAATGACGCAGGAGGATTTGGCAGAGCAGATAGGAGTCAGCAGACAGACCATTTCCAAATGGGAATTGGATTCTGCCTATCCTGAAATGGAAAAAGCGTTGGAGCTGTGCCGTCTGTTTTCCTGCACCATGGATGAACTTATCCGGGAGGATATGACTGCCTGTGGCGAAGCGTATTCCGATATCAGGATCGAACAGGTAAAGGCATTGCGCTATATCCGGTATGCCGTGATCAGCATAGAACCGGAAGAGGATGCGAAGCATCACGTGCGCAGATGGGCGATGCAAATGGGGATTGATCATCCGATGATCATCGGATGGGATTTCCCTGTTGCATCTCAGGAACAGATCAATGTGTATCATATGCATGGATATGCTGCGGCGCTGCTGCTTGAAGATGAGCACGTATGTATTGACCCGAATGCTGAAATCATACGCCAGGATGCGCAGCGCTATATCGCCATCACGATCAAACGGCCTTTTGAAGCGCCGTTCAGACTGATTCCCAATGCATATAAAACTCTGATGACTTATATGCGGGCAAACGGTATTGCTCATAAGGAGGATGTATCGGTGATCCCGTGCTTTGAAAAGGAATACCGCATTGACGGCATTGACTATATGGATGTGTATATCGCTATAGACGCCTGAAAAAGCAATATGATAAAAGCCAAGCGGCGCGATGCCGCTTGGCTTTTGCGTTTATGGAGATAACGATTGCTGTGATCAGTTCCACGGGAAGTTGATCAGGCCGGTGATGTAGAGCACGACGATCGCGCAGGGCACCACATAGCAGAAGATCGGCTTCATCCACGGCTGAACCTTCAGACCCTTGCCGGCGTTGGCTTCCTTGAGGAAATTGTCCCAGCCCCAGCCGAACTTGCTGCAGCAGAACACGGCGAAAACCAGAGAGCCGATGGGCAGCAGGTTGGTGGAGACGAGGAAATCCCAGAAGTCCAGCCAGGCGGAACCGTCGGCGAACGGCTGGAAGGTCAGCACGCTATAGCCCAGCGCGGTGGTGGTGGAGGTGATGAACAGGCCGATGCCGCAGACGATGCAGCCCTTCGGACGGCTCCAGCCGGTCATCTCGCGTACGCAGGCGAGAATGTTCTCGAACACGGCAAGAACGGTGGACATCGCAGCGAACACCATGAACAGGAAGAAAAGGGTGCCCCAGAGACGGCCGCCTGCCATGTTGTTGAATACGCTGGCCATGGTATCAAAAAGCAGAGACGGACCCGCGCCGACCTCGACGTTGTAGGTGAAGCAGGCGGGGAAGATGATCAGGCCGGCCATGATGGCAACGAAGGAATCGAGGATGATGATGTTGATGGATTCACCCATCAGGCTGCGTTCCTTGCCGATATAGCTGCCGAAGATCGCCATGGAGCCGATACCCAGACTCAGCGTGAAGAACGCTTGATTCATCGCGCCGACGATGACGTTGGCGTCGATCTTGGAGAAATCAGGCAGCAGATAGAAGGTCAGGCCTTCCTTTGCGCCGGAGAGCGTCGCGCTGTTGATAGCCAGGACGATCATCAGGATGAGCAGCGCAACCATCATGACCTTGGTGATGCGCTCCAGGCCGCCCTGCAGGTTGAAGCTCAGAACCAGGAAGCCGAGCACGACGACGATGCCCATGTAGATCATGTTAAGGCTCGGATCGGTAATCATGCTCACGAAGCCGAGGTTTGCGTTGCTGCCAGTGAGGAAGCTGACAAAGTAGTACAGAATCCAGCCGGCGACGACGGTGTAGAAGGACATCAGGCAGATGTTGCCAAACAGGGCAAAATAGCCGTGGATGTGCCACTTCTGACCGGGCTTCTGCAGCTTCTGGTACATGCGCACCGGGCTTGCCTGCGCAGCACGGCCCATGGCAAATTCCATGACCATGACCGGCAGACCCAGAAGGAGCAGGCACAGCACATAAACGAGCACGAAGCCGCCGCCGCCGTACTGGCCGGTCATCCAGGGGAATTTCCAGACGTTGCCGCAGCCGATGGCGCAGCCCGCGCTCAGCAGAATAAAGCCGAGTCTGGAAGAAAGACGTTCACGTTTTTCCATAATAGAGACTCTCCTCTGTAGTAGAATAGATATATTGTATCAGGATTATGAATGAATGTCAAATTTAATTGGTTATTTCTAAAAATCCTGAAGATATATCCGACGGGTTCAGGTTGTTGCATGAAGGCGCGTTTATGAGCAGGGATATACGTGTTTTCCTATGTCAGACAAAAGAAAAAAGCATGGAGAAAAATGAAAAAAACGCAAAAGTTCTGTTTACAAACAGGGGCTTTGGTGATACAATATCTTCTGGTCTGAACCGCATGCGCAGTTTCGCGATTCTCCGAACGCCATACTATGCTTGCGGCGATTGGCAATATTATTTTTAGGAGGTCTTTATCCATGGATAAGGCTATGAAGGAAGCTATCATCAAGGAATATGCCCGTCACGAGGGTGACACTGGCTCCCCCGAGGTTCAGGTTGCGCTGCTGACCGCCCGCATCAATCACCTGAATGCTCACCTGAAGGACCATGCGAAGGATCACCACTCTCATCGTGGTCTGCTGCTGATGGTTGGTCAGCGCCGCAGCATGCTCGAGTACCTCAAGCGCATCGACATCGAGCGCTATCGTGCTCTGGTTGCGAAGCTGGGTCTGCGTAAGTAATTTCGCGGCTGTTCCGGGATTTGCTTTGAAAAAAGGGCTCTGTCCCAGATGACCGTCGTTTGGGAGATTGGTCTTCCAAGCGACGGTTTTTTTGAGCGCCGGCGTGGCGCCGGATACAGCGCTGTTGATGACAGATGCTGTGCTCAATGTGTGTGTGTTGGTGTGTGTTAGTTTGAAAGGAGATTCCCCAAATGTTCAAGGTGTATACCACTGAGCTGGCCGGCCGCGAGCTGACGCTGGAGTTTGGCAAGTACTGCGGTCAGGCGAACGGCTCTGTGATCGTCCGCCTGGGCGACACGGTCGTCATGGTCAATGCGACCGCCGCCGAAAAGCCGCGCGAGGGACAGGATTTCTTCCCGCTGAGCGTGGATTTTGAAGAGAAGATGTATTCTGTGGGCAAGATCCCGGGTGGTTTCATCAAGCGCGAGGGACGTCCGTCTGAGAAAGCGACGCTGACCTCCCGTCTGATCGACCGTCCGCTGCGCCCGCTGTTCAACAAGGGTATCCGCAACGACGTTCAGGTCGTGGCGACCGTCCTGTCCGTTGAGCATGACGTGACCCCGGACATCCCGGCGATGATCGGCGCTTCCGCTGCGCTGGCCGTTTCCGATATTCCGTGGGCCGGCCCGATTGCGGGTGTGAACGTCGGTCTGGTGGACGGTGAGGTTGTCATCAATCCGTCCGTCGCTCAGCGCGAGGTGTCCAAGCTCAATCTGACCGTCGCCGGTACCGACGAGGCCGTGCTGATGGTTGAGGCCGGCGCCAAGGAGATCAGCGAGGAGGATATGCTCCGTGCGATCCTGACCGGCCACGAGGAGATCAAGAAGCTGGTTGCTTTCCAGAAGCAGATCGTTGCCGAAATCGGCAAGGCGAAGCGCGAGTTCCCGGTCTTCGAGACCGGCGCCGACGTGAAGGAAGTCGTCCGTGCTGATTTCCTCGGCCGCGTCGAATGGGCGTTCGAGGCGTTTGATCGCCACGAGCGCAGCGATCGTGAGGACGTGATCGCCAAGGAAGCGCATGAAAAGTATGCCGAGCAGTTCGAAGGCCGCATGAACGAGGTCGACGACGCGATTTACTACCTCAAGAAGGAAGTGATGCGCCGCAAGATCATCGAGGACGGCGTTCGTCCGGATGGCCGCAGCCTGACCCAGATCCGTCCGATCTGGTGTGAGACCAGCGTGCTGCCGCGCACCCACGGCACCGGTGTGTTCACCCGCGGCGAGACGCAGGTCATGTCCGTGACCACACTCGCGCCGGTATCCGAGGCACAGGTCATCGAAGGCCTGGGCGTGGAGACCAGCAAGCGCTATATGCACAACTACAACTTCCCGCCGTATTCCACCGGTGAGGCCGGCCGTCTCAAGAGCCCGGGCCGCCGCGAGATCGGTCACGGCGCGCTGGCTGAGCGCGCGCTCGAGCCGGTGATTCCGTCGGTTGATGAGTTCCCGTATGAGATCCGTGTCGTGTCCGAGGTGCTCTCTTCCAACGGTTCCACCTCTCAGGCTTCCGTCTGCGGCTCCACCCTGTCCCTGATGGACGCAGGCGTGCCGATCAAGGCGCCGGTTGCCGGCGTGGCCATGGGCCTGATCAAGGATACCGAGAGCAACAAGGTTGCTGTTCTGACCGATATTCAGGGTCTGGA
>JAFWXL010000066.1 GCA_017545905.1 Clostridia bacterium
GGGCTGCCGATCCGGGAAGCCGGCATAGTCGCGCAAGCGCTCCTTGCCGTTTCCGACGCTCCGCCTGCCTGTTTCGCCCACTGGGCGCGGCAGGCTCCGGTCCCAAACCCGCCTGAGGGATTTCCATCTCCTCGCTCGACACTCGTCGGTCAGGGCAGCTCTGACAGCCCACTGGGCTGTCATTCACTTCTGCCCCAGTTCGGCAAGCCGAACCCTCAGACTCCCTTTTTCCGCTTCGCGGAGGAGGAAAGCATAATAGCATATGAAAAGAAGGTCTGCGATCATCGCAGGCCTTCTTTGCTGATATACAAGTTTTGTGACCGAAGGTTTCCAAAGGACGACCGGAAAGCCCTTTGGCGGGGTGAGGGGCAGAGCCCCTCAATGTCCGCCCATCACGCCGGCGAAAGGATCGTCGCCCTGTTCCTCGTCGATGAGGCCGTCGGCGCGGAGCATATCGCGCAGCACGTCCATCTCGCTTTCCAGATCGATGAAGCGGTAAGCGTCCAGCGCTTCGACTTCCTTGAGGAATGCCTTGTCAATCGCGCCGACGGCTTCTCCGATGCGCGTGCGCACCTCGAGGGCCTTGGGCGTCTTGGCGGAATCCTCGAGCTTTGCGCGCGCGTCAAGGAGCTTGAGTGTCGTGGGCAGATAATAGCGCAGGAATGTGCGCAGCTGGGAAAGCAGCTGCGGGCGCTGACGGAGAATGGAAAGGATCTGGGCGCAGCTGGCCTCAATAGAATCGATCTGCGAGGAGAGATCCGGGTCCCTGATGACGTCGTTGGCGTGGCGGATACGGCGCATGGCGTCCTGTCCCGCGCGGATGACCTCGTTGACGTCGGCGTCTTCGGTGAGCGAGGGCTCGCTTTCCGGCACGCGCGCAGCGGACTGCTGCGTCTGCTGCCATCTGCGCTCGATTTCTTCGTCGGAGGTGACCACATACTCAGGTTCCTTATGGGCTTCGCTGCTGCGGCGGGCGGCTTCGTATGCGGCTTCGCGCGCTGCGCTTTCCTGCTCCTTGGCGATCTTTGTGAGCACGTGGAACACGAGATAGACGACGAGCGGACCGAGCAGACCGACAATGAAAAGCGACGCCAGATACCACGCCCAGCGGGGAAGATAATCCAGTGTTTTGAGGATTTTCTTAGCGTTCATGAATGTTTCTCCTCCAAATCAGCGAACTTATGGAGCGGGCGCAGTCTCGGGTGCGGGCAGGCCTAGCGCTTCGAGCAGCAGCAGCTTGTTGGCCGGCAGATCGGCAAGGATGCCGCTGACCGAATTGGCATTGCCGTATCGCCATTCGCCGGAAAACGGCATGCCGATATTGACCACCTTTGCGCCGCGCAGCCACAGCGCCTGGAAGACCAGCTTTGCCTGCTCCCCGGCGGAGCAGGAAGAGCGCCACAGGCCATTGAGCGAACGGAACACGCTGATCACGTTGGCGGCGGTCATGCGGCGCGTCTGGCGGACCATGCCGCTGATCAGCTTGCCCTGACGCTCGCCGCGGCCCAGATCATCGTCGAGCTTGCGGCAGCGGGCATAGGTCAGCGCCTGCGCGCCGTTGAGGCGGCACTTGCCCTCGGCAAGCGGATTCTCCGGATAGACATTGTATCCCATACGGGTGAGATACTTGACCTCGGCCTGTGTCAGCTCCACCTCGGCGCCGCCGATGGCGTCCACCAGATAGATGACCGATGTAAAATTGACCCGGAACCAGCCGTCGATCTTCACGCCGAAGTTCTGCTCGATCATGCGGCAGAGCGTATCCTCGTCTTTGTTGCGCACGACGGTGTTGATCTTGGTCAGCCTGCCGTTTTCGTTTTCGATGAACATATCGCGCGCGAATGTGACCGCAGAGATCTTCGCGCGCGTGAAATCGATCTGTACGAGCATCGTCACGTCGCTGCGGCCGACCTCATCCAGCGAACCGTAATTGTCCATGCCGAGAATCAGAAAGGTCTTTGTGCCATAGGGACGCAGCACAAGCAGCAGAGCGGCGAGCACCAGCACGGCGATGAGCGCGATGCGGACGGCCTTGTGCCGGGCGAGGAAGGAGCGGGTCTTTGCCCAATATGCGCGGATATGATCCATAATCAGCAGCCTCCGGATGAAAACTGCGGCAAAGCGGCCGTCGTGACCGCATGCGCGAAACAGCTTACATACTTAAGATGGAATAAACATAACATAAACAAAGGGCAAAATCAAGCAGAATGCCTAGGATATGTGCTTTTCGTCTGAATCGAATAGAAAAGCGGTTGCAGGTGCAAAAGTTTTTGTGTATAATAAAAACGTTATGGATTTTTCCGCAGGCTCCACTATCTTCCTGCGATGAAAATATGCGCGGCCCATGCCGCATGCCCTGCGTCTGACCAGCGGGGGGAATCGATCGTGTCTTGAAATAAGAGAAAGGAAACCATTGTGACTGACAACGAAAAGACGCTGAACAGCAATAACCAGAATATGACCGAAAAGACCGGCAAAAAGCGCACGGCTGTGCGCCGCCCTGCCGCAAAAAAGACCGCTTCTGCAAAGGTGCAGGTAAGCGCAGATGCGCAGGCTGAAAAGAAGACCAAGGCAAAGCCCGCTGCGAAGGCAAAGCCCGCTGCCAAGGCAAAGCCCGCTGCCAAGACAAAGCCTGCCGCCAGAAGCAGAGATGCTGCCAAGGCGGCGTCTGTCAAGCCTGCTGCCGAGCAGAAGCTGCAGGCTGCGCCGCAGAAGACCGCGGCGCATAAGAGCGTGCGCCGTCCCAACGCGGGCAAGCGCCGCGCCATGGCGCAGCAGACTCCGCAGGCGGACAAGCCGTTTATCTCTGCTACGCTGCAGCTGGTGGGCAAGAAGCCGAAGGCGATGCGCTCCGGCGCCAGCGAGCATCCCAGCCGCGCAACGCTGCGCATGATCCCGCTGGGCGGCATGTGCGAGATCGGCAAGAACATGACGGCCTACGAGTACGGCAGCGACATCATCATCGTCGACTGCGGCCAGAGCTTCCCGGATGAGACGATGCCGGGCGTGGACTCCGTCATCCCGGATTTCACCTATGTTCTGCAGAATCGCGACCGCGTGCGCGGCATCTTCATCACCCACGGCCATGAGGATCACATCGGCGGCCTGCCGTATCTGATGCGCGAATTCAAGGCGCCGATTTACGGCGGCAGGATGGCTGTGGAACTGCTTAAGTACAAGCTCGACGACAAGGTGCCGGGGCTGACCAAGTCCTGCACGCTGCGCGCCGTTGAGGCGGGCGACGTCGTCCGCGCGGGCTGTTTCTCCGTTGAGTTCATCCACGTGAACCATTCCATCGCGGATGCGTTCATGTTCGCGATCAAGACGCCCATCGGCACCATCGTGCATTCCGGCGACTTCAAGATCGACTATACGCCCATCAGCGGCAAGATCATGGATCTGCAGCGCATCGCGCAGCTCGGCCGGGAGGGCGTGCTGCTCTTCGTGTGCGAATCCACGAATATCGAGGTGCCGGGCTTCTCCAAGTCCGAGCGCCACGTCGGCGAATCATTTGCCGATATGTTCAAGGACGCGCAGGGCCGCATCTTTGTGGCGACGTTCTCCTCGAATACGTCGCGCCTGCAGCAGGTTTTTACCGCCGCCGAGCGCCATGGGCGCAAGGTTGCGCTGGTGGGCCGCAGCATGCTCAATGTGTTCAATGCCGCCAATAACCTCGGCTATATTCAGATGAAGCCGGATACGCTCATCGATATCTCTCAGGTGGACAAGCTGCCGCCGGAGCAGGTGTGCGTGATCTCCACCGGCTCTCAGGGCGAGCCGATGAGCGCGCTCACGCGCATCGCCTTCAACAACCATCGCGAGCTGGAGATTCAGGCGGGCGATACCGTCATCATCTCCGCCACGCCGATTCCGGGCAACGAGAAGCCGATCTACAAGGTCATCAACGAGCTCTACAAGCGCGATGCAAAGGTATACTACTCCGCGCTGGCGGATGTGCATGTCTCCGGTCACGCCTCTCAGGAGGAGATCAAGCTGGTGCACAGCCTTGTGCGTCCGAAGTTCTTCATCCCTGCGCACGGTGAGACCCGCATGCTCTATCAGCACGCGGAGCTTGCGCACAAGCTGGGCGTGCCGTTTGAGAATATCTTCATCCTCGCCAACGGCGATATCTTTGAGATCGCCAAGGGCAGCGCGAAGGTGACCGGCTTCACCAACGGCGACGCCGTGCTCATCGACGGCAGCTCTAAGGGCGAGGTGGACAACATGGTCCTTCGCGAGCGCAAGCTCCTCTCCGACGACGGCGTGGTTTCCATCGCCCTTGCGATCAATAAGCAGGGCGCCATGATGGCCCAGCCGGTTGTCAGCGCGATGGGCTTCCTCTATGACAGCGAGCACCAGAAGATCGAGGCGGCTTGCCGCCAGCACGCGGCCAATATGGTCACGCGCACGATTTCCTCCGGCAAGAAGGTCAAGGACGTCGTCGCTTCCGGCCAGATGCAGGGCCAGATGCGCTCCTTCCTCTACGAGAAGACCAAGCGCCGCCCGGTCGTGATGATCAACCTCATCGAGGTCGAATAAGCCTTCGGCAGATTCAGCAAAAGCACAGCAGCCTCCCCGTCCGGCCGGACAGGGAGGCTGCTTTTCATGCAGGCTGTGCATCATTCGTGATCCGCCGTACGGACGGGTATCCAGATTTCGCTGTATGTTTCATGCGTATTGTCGCCGGGATGAATGTAGACCTCCAGGTTGTAATGTCCTGCGAGCGCGTATTCCGTGCGCGACGGCAGCCACTCGCTCCAGATGCGGGTGTTCACATCCTGCAGCGCGTCGGGCAGCACGCCCCGGCACGGGAAAACCGCCCAGGTCCCCGCCGGAACCACATGGGTTACAAAGCCTGCCGGCACGTCGTTCCATGGCAGGTAGTTATCTGCAATCAGATAGTCGAATTCCTTGCCCTGATGCTCCACGCACACGCCGTACATGCCGCAGATGACTTTGGCGGCCTCGCTTTGCAGGTGCTCCTTCCAGAACAGGGGAATTTCTGTATAGGAAGTATCGCTGTTAAACCTTCGGCTCACACCCATGAGCGTGAATTGTTCCTTCTTTTCGATCCTGTATTCGAGCATGGTTCCGCCCTCCAGTGTCAGTTTGATTTTCAGCGGCGCATAAAAGGAGAGGCGGCAGCCCGCTTCCCGGGCAGCCGACGGCGATACGCCGTGAAAGCGCGCAAATGCACGGGCAAAGCTGTCCGGCGAGTCGTAGCCGTACCTGAGCGCAGCGTCGATCACCCTGATATCCTTTGCGCTGAGCTCCTGCGCGGCCAGAGACAGGCGGCGATTGCGGATGTATTCGCCGACGGTCACGCCGCACAGCGCGCCGAATATCTTCTGAAAATAGAAGACGGACAGGTGCGCCTTCTTTGCCGCGACGCTCACGTCGATCTCCTCCGTCAGGTTCGCCTCGATGTATGCGATCGCCTCGGCGATCCCCTCGCTCAGTCCGTTCATGCCGTTCCCCCCTCTGGCTGCTGTGCACACAGTATAGCGCAAAGACGAACCCTCTGCCCGATTCTTTCTGCTCTTTACGGTCGGATTCATGATAGCATGCGCGAAAGTGACGGTCAACAGCAGATGCCTGCGTCTTTACAGGCTGAAATGCGGATGATATAATGTTCCCGAAAATCAAGACAGTGAGGATAAACATCCATGAATGAACAGAATCTTCCCGTTGTTCACGTGATCAACGGCAGACAGAAGAAGCTCCTGCAGGGCCATCCCTGGGTTTACGGCAACGAGATTGAGCGCGTCGAGGGCGAGATCGTCGACGGCGAGCTGGTGACGGTGGTGGATTTCCGCGGCCGCTACATGGGCACCGGCTTTTACAACAGCAGGAGCCTCATCACCGTGCGCCTGCTGACGCACCGCAGCGAGGAGATCACAGACAGCCTGATCGCCGCGCGCGTGAAGGCGGCCTGCGATTACCGCCGCTTTGTCATGCAGCGCCCGGGCACGGATTCCTGCCGCCTGATTTACGGCGAGGCGGACCGCCTGCCGGGTGTGATCGCCGACCGCTTCGGCGATGTGATCGTGCTGCAGGTGCTGGCGCTGGGCATGGAAAAATACACGCAGGTGATCGCTGATGCGCTCGTCGCCTGCGAAAAGCCGGGCTGCCTGCTTCTGCACAACGACGACGCCATCCGCCGCAAGGAGGGTATGGAGTGCTTCACGAAGGTGCTTCACGGCGAGCTGCCGGAAGAAACGGTCATCAACGAAAACGGCATCAGGCTGAGTGTGGACGTGCGCGGCGGCCAGAAAACCGGCTATTTTCTGGATCAGAAGGATAACCATCTGTTTGTGCGCCAGTTCTGCAGGGACGCCCGCGTGCTGGACTGCTTTTCCTATATCGGCGGCTTTGCGCTCAATGCCGTCGCCGGCGGCGCGAAGGAGGTCACGGCGGTGGATATCAGCGAAAGCGCTGTGGAGCTCATCCGCCGCAATGCGCAGCTCAACGATATGCAGGTGAATACCGTCTGCGCGAACTGCTTTGACTTCCTGCGCGCGCAGGTGAAGGAGAAGCAGAAATATGACGTGATCGTGCTTGATCCGCCGGCGTTTACCAAGGCGCATGCGAACATGGCCAACGCCTGCCGCGGCTACAAGGAGATTGCGCTGAGCGCGATGCGTATGCTGCCCGCAGGCGGCGTGCTGGCGACGCATTCCTGCTCGTATCACATGCCGGAGGATGTGTTTGTGAATACCGTGCTCTCTGCCGCGCAGGATCTGCACCGTCAGGTTCGCGTGATCACGCTGCGCAGGCAGGATATCGATCATCCGGTGCTGGCGGGCTATCCCGAGAGCCACTACCTTAAGAGCCTGTGGCTGCAGATGCTGGACTGAAAACTGCATAGTATCTGTATAACGGCGCGAAGCGAAGAAGGGTCAAGGGACGAAATCCCTTGTCAGGGGGATGAAATCCCCGTCGTACCCCATGCGCGCAGCAACCAAAAAGCAGGAAACACACAGGAGCCGAAGGCGACGATTCTGATTCCGATACGCTTTGAAAGAATCCTGCGATGATTGCGGAAGCTCTTTCGAAGCTGTGCCGGAATCTCCATTGCCGCCTGCCGGCTCCTCTGTGATTCTTGCTTTTTCTTTTTTCAATGAAGTGCGTTGGGGACAATGTCTCCGGCATTCTTCGCTTGGCGCGGATTAAAGCAGCCTGAGCGCGTTTTCCCAGTCCTCCGGGAAACCGCACAGCTTCAATTCTGCCTTTGGGAATTCCCTTTCCAGTGCGGCGAGGCCGCGGATCATATCGCTGTATACACGATGTCCGCCGGCAGGCACCTTGAGCATCAGCAGAACGGGGAAGACGCGGTCGCTATCGTACTGCGCGTATTTCGGCGGGAGTATGACGCGGTCTTCAACCGTCTGATTGTACAGCCTGCCATAGTGCGCGCAGATATTGCGCACATCCACTGCTGCGCCGATGAGCGCGCTCAGCTCTTCGGGCGTGAGCCTGTACTGCTTGCTGATCGCCCACTGATCGTTCTCGGTCAGGATCGCATAGAGCTGGGCAATCATGCCGAAGGAGAACAGCTCCACGGCAGCCCAGATTGGGAATTTACCGCCGTATTTGGTCTGATGATGGCGCACAAAGGCAAGATCGTCCTCGCGGTCCACCTCGATACGGAATTTATTCATCAGGCTCTTGTGCGACCCCTGGGACTGGCGGTCCAGGCGGAAGTTGGCAGCGTTGGCATAGCCGGTGGAACCGTAGGTCATTGCCAGATGATAGGAGATCTTCGCGCGCAGCTGCACCTCGAAGAACTCCAGCACAGGCAGGATCTGATGGCGCAGACCCATGTCAAACTGATACAGGTCGTACAGGTCGTCCAGCGTTACGCCGTCGATAAAGCGATCCGGATCATCCGCGCGGCGCAGATGCTTGCCGTAGGTAGTCAGGCGATAGTAATTGACCGTGGAGAGGATGTGACGCGCACGGTCTGCGTTTCCGATGTGCAGATTGTGTACGTCCATCAGGCGCTTTACCTGTTCTTCATAGCTGCGCGCCGGCTTGACGGGGGCGTAAACTCTGTTATTCTGCATAGAACCTCCCAAAACCCGCTGCCTCTTTTCGGATGGCATGAGGGCTGCTGAAAAAGGCTGCAAAGCGACGCCTGCTCTGCAGCCTTTTGTGAATCAGTTGTCGTTGATCTCCAGCACCTTGTCGCGCAGCTGCTTTTCCAGGCGGCCCAGCTCTGCGGAGGCCTCGGCGCGGCGCATGGCGCCCTCGCGCTGGATCTTCTGCACCTCGGCGAGGGTATCGATCAGGGCGGTATTGGCCACGCGGATGGTGTCCATATCGACCACGCCGCGCTCGGCTTCCTTCGCCGTCTCGATCGTGCCGGTCTTCAGGCGCTCGGCGTTGGAGCGCAGCAGCTCGTTGGTCATGTCGGTGACAGCCTTCTGGGCCTTGAGCGCATCCTCGGCATGCTGCATGCCCAGGGAGATGACCATCTGGCTCTTCCACAGCGGAATGGTGTTGGCGATGGTGGACTGGATGCGCTCGGCGAGCACGTTGTCGTTGGTCTGCATCAGGCGGATCTGCGGGCCCATCTGCACGGAAACCATGCGGGTGAGCTTGAGATCGTGGATGCGCTTGTCAAAGCGCTCGATGAGCTGGGAGAAATCGCTCGCGGCCTGCGCATCGGCCGGGTTGGCGGTTTCCTGTGCCTTGGCCAGCAGCGGCGGCAGCTCCTCCTCGCGCAGGCGGCGCAGCTTGAGCTCGCCGGCGATGATGTAGAGCGTCAGCTCGTGATAGTACTGCTCGTTCTGTTTGTAGAGCTCGTCGAGCATCGCCGCATCGGAGATGAGCTGCTTCTGATGGCTGGTGAGCGCGCTGACGATCTCCACCACGTTCTCTTCAACTTTGTCGTATTTGGCCTTGAGCTGGGTGATGCTCTGCCCGGTCCGTTTGAACAGACCGAAGAAGCCGCTCTTCTTGCCCTCGTCCACGCTGAAACCCTTGAGCTCGGCGACGAGCGCGGTCAGCATATCGGAGATCGCGCCGGTATCCTTGGTCTTCACGTCCTCCAGGATCTTGTCGGAGAACTGGGAGATCTTCATCTGCGCGGCATTGCCGTATTTGAGCACGGTTTCGCTGTTGTGGATATCGATGCGCTCGACAAAGGCGAGCACAGCGGCCTGCTCCTGCTCAGAAAGATTGTCAAAATTCAGGGAATCATCCTCGGCTTCAACCGGCTCGGCGGGCTTTTCCTCGGCCTTGGGCTCGGCAGGCGCAGCCTGCACGGCTGCTGCGGCCTGTGCCTGGGGCTCCTTGACGGGCTCTTCTTCGCCCGGCAGCGTCAGGGTAGGAATCATGTTGTTATCCATAAAAGATCGCTCCTTTGTCATGCGGTTCAGACAGAATCTGCATTATCCTTCATTACAGATGATACACCAAATCGTCAGGGGTGTAAAGCTTTTCTTTGAGCGCAGGGTGTGGTACAATAGCCTGCAGGCGGCCGCGGGCAGGGATCCGGCTGCGACGGAAGGAAGGACACATATGACAAAACGGGAACTGATGGCGGACGGTATTCTGGTATTGACCGCCTTTATTTGGGGCACAGGATTTGTGGTGATGAAGAATACGCTGGACTCGGTTCCGCCCGGTGCGATCATCGCTATCCGCTATGCGATTGCATCCATGCTGACGGCGTGCATGTTCAAACGGCATCTCAGAGGCCTTACGCGCGCGGACGTGTGCCGGGGCGCAGTCGTGGGTCTGCTGCTCGCCGGCGCGTACATCGTGCAGACGATCGGCCTGAGCATGACAACGGCGGGCAAGAATGCGTTCCTGACGACGGTTTATGTGCTGCTGGTGCCCTTTGGCTGCTGGCTGGTTTTCCGCGAGAAGCTGAGCAGGAAAAACTTCCTTGCTGCCGCAATGATGCTGGCGGGCATCGGCTGCCTCTCGCTGGATGGCGAGAGCGGCGGACTGAATGCGGGCGACATGCTCACGCTCGTGTGCGGCATGCTCTTTGCCGCGCATATCATGGCGGTGGAGCGCTGCCAGAAGAAGACGAATACCTATGCGCTGATCGTGCTGCAGTTTGCATTTGCGGCGGTCATTGCTTTTGCCTACTGGATGCTCTTTGAGCGCGATATGGAGCTGTCGGTGAATATGAGCATGGCGGGCGGCCTTTTCTATCTCTCCGTTTTCTCTACGACCGGCGCGATGAGCCTGCAGAATATCGGCCAGAGCATGGCGCCCGCCTCGCATGCGGCGATCCTGCTGTCGCTGGAGTCTGTCTTCGGCGCGCTGGCTTCGTGCCTGCTGCTGGGCGAGGTGCTCACGCCGACCATGGCGATGGGCTTTGCGGTCATCTTTATGGCGCTGGTGGTCAATTCGCTGAAAATAAGATAAAGAAGGAAGCCTCCTGGACTGGTCAGGAGGCTTTTCTGATATGCGGCGCAGGGATTTGTACAATAAAAAACAGGAAATCAAGCGATTGCTCAATTTCCTGTGTGGTGCGGTAGATGGGACTTGAACCCATACGTCATACAACACACGCCCCTCAAACGTGCCTGTCTGCCAATTCCAGCACTACCGCATATGCAATTGCTGCATCTCGGATGCAACGGATTTATTATAGTCAAAAAGCATCCGCTTGTCAATACCTGATTTGAATTTTTTTGCTTTATCGTTTCGGATGAAGCAAAAGCCGGGTCTGCTCCGTCATATGAGTAGGATACGCTATTATCTGAACAGATGCGCGCAATGATAAAGAAATGCTTGCATGCTGCAGAAAAATGAAGTATGATATAAATTGATTGATTATATAAAATATCGGGCATTGTGCCCGTCCGATACCAGAAGGAGGTGAAGGCTGTGTCTGACAGCAGACAGCCGCACCGAAGAAGAAGGCCTCAGGTGATTCAGCCGGTCGCCGAGGAGGAAGAGAAGCTGACGCCGCAGCCTGAAACAAAGCCGCAGGAGATCCCCACAGAGCTGCGCCGTGTGGTCGTTGCCGATCATGACGAGCCGGACTGGATGGTCTCCGCCAGCCGCGTGTCCGGCGCGGCAGAGCGCAGAGGCGCACCCGCAAACAGAAGCGCACAGCAGACGGAAAAGCGCGCTGAAGCGAAACGGGAGAAAAAAGAAATGCCTGCCGCTGAGCACGGGGAAGGATATGCAGCGGCGAATGAAGAACAAATCCCCAGGCGCACCGCCGCGCCGAAGAAGGCAAAGAAGCCTTCGGGCACGGTAAGAAAGGCGGCGCCGCGCAAGCCGAGCAAGAAAGCCATTGCCCGGCGCAACGCGCAGATCCGAAGGACTGTGCTGCTGGTTGTGGTTGTCATGGCGCTGACGGCGCTGATTGCAGCCGGCGCGATGGGCATGGGCAGACTGATTGACATCAAGAAGACGCTCGATCAGGGCAAGGATGTATTCTACCACAACATTTTTGTCAACAATATCCCTCTGGAGGGCAAAACGCTCGACGAGGCGCGCGCCATCGTTACCCAGCAGGTATCCAGTCTGGTGTCCTCATGGCGCATCACCCTGCGCACGCAGGACGGGCGCAGCTGGGACATCACAGGCGAAGACCTGAAGATGCAGTACGACGTCGCCGATCAGCTCGATCAGCTCTGGGCGATCGGCCATATGGGTTCCTCCGCCATGCGCTATGAGCAGGTGAAGGCGCTGAGCGAAACGCCGGTGATGCGCCATACGACGCTGACGTATGATCTGTCCAGCGTTAATCAGATTCTCGCGCAGATCAAGCAGGAGGTTGATCAGCCGCCTGTGAGCGCGATGCGCATCAACGATGACAGCAAATGGCCGCCGTTCTCTTATACGGACGATGTGCCGGGCCGCGAGCTGGATATCACCGGGCTCAATGAGCAGATCTGCGCGATGGTGGATACGCTGCAGTCCGGCGTGGTCGACCTGACGCCGACGCCTGTTGAAGCGCCGGTGACGCGCAAATACCTCGAAGGTCAGATTGTGCAGCTGAGCACGTATGAGACGGCGATCGGCGCGACGAGCGATCCGGGCCGCTTCATCAATATCGAAAACGGCACGAAGAGATTCGACAAGCTGATCATCAAATCCGGCGAGCAGGTGTCCTTCAACAAGGTCGCCGGCAGGCGCACTTATTCCAACGGCTATGCCGATGCGCCGGAGCTGGCCTACGGCGATTACCGTACGGGCGTGGGCGGCGGCATCTGCCAGGTTTCCTCCACGCTCTATAACGTGGTGGTCAATGCGGGTCTGGAGGTCAAGACGCGCTTCCAGCATTCTCTGGCGTCCAATTATGTGCCGCTGGGCCTGGATGCGACGGTGCAGGATGATCGTCTGGATTTCGTATTCAAGAATACGACCAGCGCGGATATCTACATTTCCACAGAGTACTACAAGAAAAAGGGCTATTGGTATACCAAGTTCACCATTCACGGCAGACCGGACCCCAACGGCTATACCTACAAGCTCGAAAGCGAGATCGTCGAGGTCATCCCTGTGCCGGAGCCAACGTACGTGCCGGACAAGAATGCGGAGTACGTTGTCTATAACGATGAGATGAAGGAAGTCAGCGACGGCCATGAGGGCCATGTCGTGGACGTCTATCTGGTGACGATGGATGCGCATGGGAATACGATCAGCCGCGAAAAGAAATATACCGATACCTACAAGGCGCTCACACCCAAGATATATGTCGGCGTGACGCCCAGAGAGACGCCGGTCCCGCAGAATTATCTGCTGATGGACTGAGACAGACGATACGCAAAAGCGAAGAAAGGGGCGCTTGTCCATGAACGCCAGAAAGAATATGAAAATCCTTGCCGCCGCTGCCCTGTGCATGGCGATGACCATGCAGCCGGTCTGTATGCTGGCTGCCAATACCGCCGCGCATGTGCCCAATTCCGTCGAGGCGCAGCCCGGCAGCGAGTACCTGCCGTCCTTCAAGAATGCGAAGGCATTCCGCGGCATCAGCGTGAGCGACAAATGGCTGCGTCAGGTGAGGCTCGACGGCGTGATGCTCAACATCCGCCTGCATACGCCCATGGGCAGCGAGGTCACCTTCCGCGAGAAGCTCAGAGCGTCCGAGACGTTCGACGGCGGCATCTGCCTGTATCTGCAGGCGTCCGAGTGCTGCGATGCGATTACCATGCAGCTGGATCAGCCGGCGATCGATGCGCTGAACAATCTGGGCGTTGTGGAAATTGCAGTGGTCGATCCGCAGCGCAAGGTTCGTGCGCGCTATGCGGTCAGCGAGCTGCAGGCTGTGCGCGATGCGCTTGGCCTTGCGGATGCGGAGCAGCTGTGCGTAAGCGGCGAGGACGCGCCGGTCACGGTGGTCAGCGAGGACGGCGTGCGCCGTCAGGTCAATCCCTGATATTCTCTGGCGCGGACAGCGCGGTTTTGGCCGGCTGTCCGCGCCTTTTTTCTTCCGGCCCGGGTCATAAAGGCAGGCGCTGTCCGCCGTGTATAAGTGAAACGGGCGCAGCGACATTGTAAGCAGGGTCAGCTTGCGGCGAAAAACAAAGCGTGCTATACTGAATTCAGCTTAACACAGAAACATGACCGGAGAAAGGGATTATATGGAGAAGAAAGTCATTCATTCCGGCGCGCCGTTTGTGTGCGCGGGCGCGGCGGTGCTGCTTGCAGCGCTGACGGTGGGCGTCGGCTCGCCGGTCAGCTATGTGTTTGCAGCGCTTGCATGTGCGGCGGGCTATCTGGCGGGAAAGAAAGCATTTCCCGATCGCGTGATCGAGGTAGAGCGCGCGCCGCACAGCGGCAATGCCGAGGTGGATGCGCTCATCGGGGAAGCGCGCGCGCAGCTGGATGCGATTGCCCGGGCAAATGACGCGATTGCTGAGCCGGAGCTTTCCGCGCAGATTGAGGATATTGAGGCGACCTGCCGGACGATTCTCCTGCGGCTGGAAGAGCAGCCGAATATGCTTTCCGCTCTGCGCACGTTCCTGCGCTATTACCTGCCGGCAACGCAGAAGCTCCTTGAGGAGCGCGCAAAGCTGGAGGGCGAGGTTGAGGCGGGACAGAGCGCGCGGATCGCAGACAGAATCCGTACGGCGATGGCGCAGGTGCAGTCTGCGCTTCATCAGCAGCTGTCCGCGCTCAGCGAGTTCAGGTTTATCAATCTGGAAAGCGAGATGGATGTGCTCTCCGAGATGCTCGCGGGCGACGGTCTGCTGGCGCAGACGCAAGAAGCAGATCAGACGGAAGAAAAGAGAACGGCGCAGAGCGATGATCCGTTTGCCGCGCTGTTTCAGCAGGGAGGCCGCTGATGGGCGAGTTTTCGCAGTTTGCCCTTGTGCCGGAGCAGGGCGTTGTGCCGGAGCTGGCGCAGCTGGACGAGGATATGCAGTCGCGCATCCGGACGATGGCCCAGCGCCTTGACCTGCAGGATGGATCTGCCGTGGCGGGCTTTGGCGCGCGGGCGCAGAAGGAGATGGCCGCATTTTCCGACGTTGCGCTCAGCCGTATGCTCAGCAGGGATCTGAGCGATCTGAGCGGCACGATGCGCATGCTCTCCGAGCAGATTTCGGCTTGCTCGTTTGCCTCGCAGGCAAAGGGATTTTTCAGGCGGATATTCGGCGGCACGCAGGAGCTTGGCGAGGTGCGCGCCGCCTATGAAAAGGCGGAGCCGAAGATCAATGCCTGTGCGGATGAGATGACCGACAGGCGCGTCATGCTCATGCGAGACAGCGCGCTGCTGGAGCGGCTCTACGAGCGCAACGAGGACATCTACCGCGAGCTGTGCTCGCTCATCGTCGTGGGCGAAGAGGCGCTGCGGCAGGCAAAGGAGCGCGGCGAACAGGCGCACATCACCGAACGTCTGGAGCGGCGCATCGATGATATCCGCGTGACGCAGCTGTCCAGCACGCAGCTGGCGGCGCAGATCCGCATGATTCAGGCCAGTGACAGTGCGACGTGCGACAAGCTCAGAACAGCGCTGGAGGTGACGATCCCGCTGTGGAAAAGCCAGATGGCGGCGGCGCTGGGGCTGGCGCGCGCTGCGGATGCGATGAAGATGCACAGCCGGATGCAAAGGGATGCTGTGCGCGGCATGCGCGAGGGCGCAGATGAGCTGCGTGCGCAGACAAAAGCCTATCACGAAGCGGCTGCCCGGAGCGACCGCGAGCGTGCAGAGCAGACGGCCAGAGAGCTGCTGAGCGAGCTTGAGCGCATCGAAACGGATATTCAGTCGCGCAGGGTGATCGAAAGCCCGGCGAGCCAGCCGGGTGAAACAAGATGAGAGGAGCTGCTGTGCATGGCAGTGAATTCTGACAGGAATAAGCAGGGAATCAGGGAGCGGCTGCACAGCCTGCCGCGCCCCGCAGGCATTGCGGTTATGGCGCTGCTGCTGGCAGTGTCGCTCTTCGCGGGCAATTTCCGCGCGCTGCAGAATGCGACGCCTAAGGCGTTCATCCGTCAGGGCGATGTGAAGAGCATCATCGAGGACAGGATCGACGCCGCCCGCAATGTGGTGTCGGTCGCACAGCGTCTGGGGCTGGACGGCGTGCAGGCGGCCGGAGAGGCGATTGATGCGCTGGAAGGCGCAAAGACCGCGCGGGAGATCAGCCGGGCGGATCAGGAGCTGGCTGCAGCAGTCAGCAGGCTGACGACGGCGGAGCTGAACGGTGAAGATGCGCGAAGCATGCAGCGCGCTGCGGATGATTTTGCAGAGCAGGGCAGCTTCCTGCGTCAGGAGGCGCGCGCCTATAACGAAAAGGCGCAAAAGGCGGACCGGCTCTACGACAGCCTGCCCGCCAGATTCATCCTGCCTGAGCCGGATATGTACGAGGGCGTCTGATTGCCGCGGCGGCATGGGCGGATCGGGACACAGAAAGGAAAGAGACGATGAAAAGAATTACTTCGGTGCTGCTGGCGCTGATTGCGGCGCTGGCTATCGTCTGCCCGGCCATGGCGGATGTGCCGGATAAGCCGGCAGCCTTTGCCTACGCTTATGACTTTGAGGCGGACGTGCTGGACAGCGGCGACATGGCGACCATTGATCTCTACGGTCGGGCGCTGGAGGAGGCGACCGGCGCGCAGGTGATTGCTGTTGCGGTGAACTTTCTGGATGGCATGGACCCGGCGGACTATGCGGCCGACCTGATCAATGACTGGGGCATCGGGCAGAAGGGCGAGGACAACGGCGTGGTTGTGCTGCTTGCGCGCGGCGACCGCCAGATCCGGATCGGCACGGGCCGGGGCATCGACAGGACGCTCTCAGGCAGTGCCTGCGGCGAGCTGATCGACCGGAATATCGATTACTTTGCCGGCAACAACTTTGACACGGGCATGGTCGAGCTGTATAAGGACGTGTGCGAATATATCGCAAAGGCAAGCGGCAAGACGCTCTCCTTTGACGCGGACGGCACGTCCTCCGTGGGTGTGGTCCGCGGCGCAGACAGCGATTCGCATCGCGGGGAAAAGAAGCGCAGCAGCCTGTTTGACGGCTTTCTGGGGTTCATCTTCCTGTACATCGTGGTAAGCGTGATCTTCAATGCGATGACCCGAAACAGAGGCGGCTGCTGCATGCGGTGGCTGCTGATGGGCTGGCTGTTTGATCTGTTCAAGGGAAAGCGCAGACCGCCGCGTCCGCCGGTGGGCGGGGGCTTTGGCGGCCATCGCCCGATGGGCGGTTTCGGCGGTCATCGTCCGACGGGCGGCTTTGGCGGCGGAAGCTCGCGCGGCTTTGGCGGAGGTCGCGGCTTTGGCGGAGGCAGCTTTGGCGGAGGCGGCTTTGGCGGAGGCGGCTCGCGAGGCGGCGGAGGCGGACGCAGCTTTTAATGTGACGCAGAGGGCGGAGCAGTATTCCCTCTCAGTCATCTTCGGTAAAAGCTCTCCTCAAAAGGAGAGCTTTTTCTTTGCAGATTCAGGCTGCCGAAAAGCGAAGATGAGGTATGGAAAATCTTCGGATGATTTTCAGAGCGGCAGTCCTGACGTTGTCCCCGCCGGCACTGCCAGTTCTTTCTGCGCCTTGCGTTTGCATGCCGGATAGGCTATAATAATTTTTGAAAAAAAGATTTTTCCCGGATGAAAACACGCAGTTCATTCGTTTATATTGGTAAGAGGCAGGAAGTGAAAACATTGGATGAAAGCGTAAGCGCGAAGAGAAACACTGCGCAGTTTGAGTCGCTGTATGAGCAATACGCCAGCGACGTGCTGCGCATGGCGTATTTTTATCTGGCAGACAGGCATAAGGCCGAGGACGTCTGTCAGGATGTGTTCGTCAAGCTCTATACGCACGGGCACACGATTGAGCCCGGCAAGGAAAAGGCGTGGCTGCTGCGGGTGACCGTGAACAGCTGCCGTGATCTGTGGCGCGGCGCATGGCTCAAGCGCGTGGTGCTTGGCGCGCCGACGCTGGAAATGATTCCCGCGCAGGACGAAACCATCGAAAAGCGGGAGGAGAAGGAAGAACTGATGCGCGCGGTGAATAAGCTGCCGGGCGCATTCCGCGAGACCGTGCTCCTGCACTACTATCAGGGATTGGGAATTTCTGAAATCGCACAAATGCTGGATCTTCCGGAAGGGACGATCTCGAGCCGCCTTTCAAGGGCAAGGAAGAAATTGGAAGTCCTGTTAAAGGAGGAAGCTACAGGTGTTTGATTCTAAATCACTCGATCAGCTTGGTCGGGTCGCCGATGAAATGCTCGGCGGGCTTGAAGCGGACGAAGCCATGCGCCTGAAGATCATGCGCGCCGCTGCACATGGCACGCCGGCGCGCCGTGCGCCAGTCAGGCGCTTTGTTCCGGCGATCTGCTGCGCAGCGCTGGCGATCTGCTGCGTGGGCGTTGCGGGGCCGAGGCTGAATACACAAGATAACACGGCGGCGCCTGCCGATGTGCCGGTCGCCGTTTCTATCGATACCATTGCTGCCGGCGAGGGTGAGGCCTATTCCGGCGGCGAGATGATGGCGGATCTGGGCGATAACGCCAGAGTGCGCACGGTACAGTCCGGCGAGCAATCGCTCTTTGCTGCGGGCAGCGGGGATATTCCGCTGGTGACGGTGGGCAGCGCCATCTATCAGATGCTGGAAACACCCATGGATATCGGCGCTTCGCTGCTGGGCGGCGAGGTGGGCAGCGTGCAGCTCTATGATGAGCAGCCGTCTCTGGCCTCGCCCAAGGAGATGAACGCCGGTCTTTCCAATGTGGCTGAGCCGGGTTCGCCGGTCTATGCGATCAGCGGCCTTGCGGATTCGACGATGGTCGCCTGCGAGGTAAACGGCAGCATGCGCGTGTTCCAGCGGGTGAGCTATGCCGGCAAGGGCCCGGCGGGCGCGAGCCTTGAGGATACGTTCAGCGTGCGCGGCAAGGTCAGGTCGGCAGAGCTGTCCGGTGTGGGAGAGCTTACCGGCGATAAGGCGAACGAAGTGATCGCCGTGCTGCTGGACAATGCCGTGCTCAAGAGCGCAGATGCGAGCGCGCGCAGGCAGACGCTGACGGTGACGCTGGAAAACGGCCTGCGCTTGCAGCTGGGCGTGTCGGGAGATACGCTGTGCGGCTGCGGCGGCTGGAGCTGTCCGGAGTTCTTCGAAGCTTTTGAAGCTTCGCTTTAAGTCTGCTGCGCATACTTAAAGCGGTTTACATCATTTTCTTGTGCGCGATGCGCACGGCCGGAAAATGATATAGGAAACGGCTTGCAGCTGCTCCTCGCACCGCACATGTCGCTGCTGCGGATTTCATATGAAGGGGCTGCGGCCCCTTCATGCATCCCCGTGAGAGGTAAAAGCAGATTATTTGATCATTGAAAAAAGGCTTTCCCGATAAGGAAAGCCTTTTTGCTATACTTGTTTAAACCGCCGCGAAGCGAAGCAGGGGTGGGGATGCAATCCCCAACGTCCTGTGTCCTTACAGCAGCGTCTTCACGTATTCGACGATCTTCTCGTCCTTGGCATTGGCGAAGAAGAGCTCCTGGAACTTTTCGCCGGCAACGGCGCCCTTGACCAGCTCCTGATCCAGACCCTGCAGGCAGGTGATCAGATCCTTGAGGGTGTGCGCGCGCACGGCGTCGAGGATCTTCTTGTTGCGCTGCTCCGGCACCACACGCTCGCGCGGATAGCCCAGACCGTGACCGAAGCCGAAGAGCTTTTCGAAGATGTATTCGAGGTTCAGCTCGCCGCCCCAGCCGAAGCCCTTGGCAAAGGGCAGCGCGATGGCATTGCCGTCGTTGACGTGGGCGAAGGTGTAGGCGTCAACCGGGTCCTCGACGTGACCGCAGATGACATTGGGGAAGCTGTTCATGGCAAGCATGGCGCCTTCGCCGGTGCCGCAGCCGGTGATAACGTAGTCGGCAGCGCCGGAATTCAGCAGAATTGCGCCGAGAATGCCGACCTGCACGTAGGTCAGCTGCGCCTCATCCTGCGCAGTGTACATGCCGTAGTTGTCCACAACGTGGCCCATCGGCTCGACGACCTTCTTGAGGGCGGTGAGGATCAGTTCGTTCTTGGCAGCCTGGCTGTTCTCGTTGATCAGAGCAATACGCATAGGAAATAACCTCCTTGAAATCGTTCTGTATTGTGCATGTATACAAGCACTTTGATATCTCTAGAGTAAACCTATTGCACGCAAATGTCAAGGATAAGTCAGGGGAAATTCAGCTGTGCAGCATCTTGGCGGGAATGCGCTGCACGGCGCGCAGGACGACGGGCCCGAGGAGCATGCAGGAGACGGCCTCGCCAGCGGCAACAAAGAGCATGCAAAGCGGCAGGGAGATCATGGGCGCATAGCAGAAATGCACGACGGAGCCGACGATCAGGCCATTGAAGAGTACCGGCATGGCGGAGGCGGCAAGCATATTCCTGCGCAGCAGGCGCGTGCACACGGCTGCGAGCAGCGTGGCGATCGTGCCGAAAATGACGTCGAAGATCATGGCGCCGCCCAGGATATTGGACAGCAGGCAGCCGATGACCAGCGCAGGCACGGCCTCCGGCAGCAGGATGGGCAGCAGGGTCAGCGCTTCGGAGATGCGCACCTGCACCTCGCCGTAACTGATGGGTGCAAGCAGCAGCGTGATGGCTGCATAGAGCGCGGCGATGATCGCGCCGCGCGTGAGCGCGCCGGTGTTTTGATTGGTATTCATGATGTTTCTCTCCCTTTCCGGGGGGACAGCCTTGCTTGTTTTTTCCGATGCTTCGTGCGGCAGTATTTAAGGTATTGCTGACCGAAAAATACGGGTTCAAACAGCCGCGATGCGAAGCGGGGATGAGCACAGCCCATAAAAAAAGACGGCAAGGCCGTCATGAAGACATGGATGTCATGGCTTCGGCCCATAGTTTTGTTTTAGGACTGGATGGTTGCGAACAGTCCATTCACTTGTACGGGGAGGATTATAGCAAAAACCGGCATAGCACGCAATAGAAATTTTTGTTGACGAACGGCGCTGAGTGGTGTACTCTTTATGGTAATATCGTTCATCTAAAACGCACAATACATGAAGAGAATTGATGAAGAGGAGCGAAAAACATGACGCTGCTGGAATACCGGATTTTTCATACCGTGATTGAGCAGGGCAGCTTCGCCCGTGCGGCGCAGGTGCTCCATCTGACGCCCAGCGCCATCAGCCACGCGGTGAGCTCAATGGAGGAGGCCTGCGGGTTTGCGCTGTTTGTGCGCGGCAAGGGCGGCGTATCGCTCACGCGCAGCGGCGAGGCGCTCTATCCGGTGATCCGTCAGGTGCTCAATGCCGACGAGGCGCTCTCTCAGACGGTGGATGAGCTCAAGGGCGTGCAGCGCGGCACGGTGAAGATCGGCGCATTCAACAGCGTGTGCATGACGTGGCTGCCGCAGATTGTGACCTCATATAAGCGCCAGTATCCGGGCGTGGAGATTGAAATCTATCAGGGCACCTATGCCGACGTGATCAACTGGATCAGGACCGGCGTGGTCGATCTGGGCTTTCTTTCGACCAAATCCACACGCGAGCTGCATGTGCATCCGCTCTACCGCGACCGCCTGATGTGCGTGGTGCATAAGGGATTTAAAACCCATGTACCGGGTTCCATCAGCGTGGAGGAGATGCGACCGCACACGTTTGTTGTGCAGGACGATTCCACCGACGCGGACATTCAGGCTTTTCTGACCAAGCATAAATTCAGCGTGCGCGCCAGCTGCCGCGTAGTGGATGATATGTCCACCATTGCCATGGTGGAAAGCGGCTTTGGCATCAGCATTCTGCCGGCGCTTGTGCTCGAGCGCATGCATGGCAACGTGGACGTCTATCCCATCGAGCCAATGGAATACCGGGAATTCGGCATTGCGGTGCAGAATCCGCAGATGATGGCGCCGGCTGTGCGTCAGATGGCGGCGCATATTGAGCAGTATGCGGCGCAGCGCCGCACGGAGGATCCGCTCACGAATGCGGGCTTTGAGCCGGCGCGCCATTTCTTTTGATAGATTGCAGGATAAGATTGCGTACGGGCGGTGATCGCCTGTGATACAATCAGCCATAAATCCGGCGGAACTGGAAAAACCGGATTCCGCCTGTGTTATAAGGAGAGAGGACTATGTTTTCGACGCTGGATATGCATATTCTGGAAATCCTGTGCGAGGATGCACGCGTGACCCCGCGCGAGATGGCGGTTATGACCGGCAGTGATGAGGCGCAGGTGAATGCTGCGCTGGACAGCCTGCGCGCAGCCGGCGTGCTGGTGGGCTATCAGACGCTGATCAACTGGGAGCGCACGGACCGGGAGTTCGTGCAGGCGGTCATCGAGGTGAACGTCGTGCCCCAGCGCGAGAAGGGTTTTGACGCCATCGCCCAGCGCATCGTGCAGTATGACGAGGTGAAGTCGCTCTATCTGATGAGCGGCGCATACGACCTGATGGTGCTGTGCGAGGCGCGCACGCTCAAGGAGCTGGCCTCGTTTGTGCACAGCCGTCTGTCCACCATTGAGGGCGTGACCGGCACGAGCACGCATTTCATGCTCAAGACGTACAAGTACGGCGGCATGATCTTTGACGGCGGCAGAGGCGACAGAAGGCAGGCGGTGATGCCCTGATGAAATACGAGCGCATGATCAACAGGCGCGTAGCCGATGTGCCGCCCAGCGGCATCCGCAAGTTCTTTGATATTGTGACCCAAATGCCCGGCGCGATCTCGCTGGGCGTGGGTGAGCCGGACTTTGTAACCCCGTGGTCGATCCGTGATGCGGCGATCCAGTCCATCGAGGACGGGCAGACGCAGTATACCTCCAACTGGGGCCTTGAGAGCCTGAGGGAGAAAATTGCTGCTTATCTGCGCATGCGCTATCGCGTCAGCTACAGCCCCAAGGACGAGGTGATTGTCACCGTCGGCGCGAGCGAGGGCATCGATCTGGCGATGCGCGCGCTGGTCTGTCCGGGGGATGAGGTGCTCATTCCCGAGCCGAGCTATGTATCCTATGCGCCGACGGTCACGTTCGCCGGCGGCGTTGCCGTGCCGGTCAAGACGAGCGCGGCGGATTGCTTTGCGCTCACGCCGCAGGCGCTGCGCGAAGCGATCACGGAGAAGACCAAGGCGCTGATTCTGCCCTATCCGAACAATCCGACAGGCGGCGTGATGTCGCGTGGGCAGCTTATGGAGATTGCACGTGTGCTCGAGGAGACGGATATCGCCGTCATCTCCGACGAGATCTACTCCGAACTGGTCTACGGCGGGCACGAGCATACGGCGTTTGCCTCGATTGCCGGCATGCGCGAGCGCACGATCACGCTCAATGGCTTCTCAAAAGCCTTTGCTATGACCGGCTGGCGCGTGGGCTATGCCTGCGGCCCGCGGGAGCTGATCGCGCCGATGTTCAAGATTCATCAGTATACGATGCTCTGCGCGTCGATGCAGGGTCAGGTTGCGGCTGATCGTGCGCTGGGCCGCGCATTTGAGACGGGCTTTGAGGATGTTCGCACAATGGTGCGCTCCTATGACAGGCGCAGGCGGCTGATGGTGGAAAACCTCAATGACATGGGGCTGGACTGCTTTGAGCCGCTGGGCGCGTTCTACGTGTTCCCGTCGATTCAAAAGACCGGGCTGACCAGCGACGAATTCTGCACGCGGCTGCTGATGGAGCAGAAGGTCGCCTGCGTGCCGGGCACGGCGTTCGGCGCATCGGGCGAAGGACATATCCGCTGCTCGTATGCGACCAGCCTGGAGAACCTGAACGAAGCGCTCAAACGGATCCGCGCGTTTGTCCAGTCGCTGTGATCAGAAAGCACGCAATTATGAAGCAAATGTGAATCGCGATTGAATCATCCGTGGCAATTTGCGTAAATCATTGCCTTTTGGCAGTGCGGAATGTATAATTGTAGCCATGGTTTTGCATCGCATCCGGCACAGACCGGCGCTGCGGGCGCAACAAAACGGAAGGAATGAGACGACATGATGAAGAAGCTGATGGCCCTGCTGATGGCGCTGATGCTCGTGCTGGGCGGCGCTGTGGCTGCCGTGGCCGAGGAAGTTACCGGGGACGCCGTGCTGGCGACCGCCTTTGGCGGCGAGATAAGCGTGCTGGCGTCTGAAGCGAAGGATGAGTTTGACGAGATGCTTCAGGCTTATCTCGCCTACTATGCGCAGTACGGCTATGAAATGGACGAGTACGACACAGAGTTCCAGAACTCCGTCGCCAGGGAAACTGTTCAGACGATGCTCACCGAGAAGATAGCCAAGCGTCATGCGCAGCAGACCGGTTATGTGCTCACCGCGGAGATGGACGAGGCGTATCAGGCCGAAGCGCTTGCCGCGCTGGCCGAGATGATGGAGTATTACGCTCAGATTCTGCCCCAGTACGGCATCCCGGAGGACGAGATCGAGGCTGTCGCCAAGGCTGAACTCGAAGCCGCGGGCTATACCTACGAGGCACTCTATGAGAGCGCCAAGCTCAAGGGCGTGCTTGATCATCTCTATGCGCTGGGCACCGAAGGCGTGGCTGTGACCGACGAGGAGGTCAGGGCAGCGTATGATGCGAAGGTTGCCGCACAGAAGGAAACCTACGACGCCGATGTGGATTCCTTCATCAGCGACTATATCGCCGGCGAAGATATCCTCTACACCCCGGAAGGCGTGCGCCTGATGCACTGCATCTACATCGCGCTGGAGGCTGAGGAAGAGACGGCCGAAACCGCTGAGGCTGCGGAGACCGCGGAAACCGCTGAGGCTGCGGCTGTGACCGGTCTGGCCAAGGCGAACGAAGCGCTTGAAAAGATCCGCGCGGGCGAGGATTTCTCTGCGGTCATGGAGGCCTACAACGAGGACGCCTCCACGCTGGATGAAATGCTCGTCGGCTATCCGGTGGCGCAGAACAGCAATTCCTACGGCGAAGAATTCAAAGGCGGCGCGATGGGCCTTGCCAATGTGGGCGATGTGTCCGATGTGATCGTGACTGACTTTGGTTACTTCATCCTCAAGTATGCGGCGGATCTGACCGCTGGCACTGCGGACTTTGAGCCGCGCAGAGAGGCTGAGACCGCTGAGACGCTTGCCAGCAAGCGCAGCGATGCGTACTCCGCCTATATCGACAGCGTCATCACCGAAGCGAGCATCGTGCTCAACGACATGAGCCCGCTGTTCCATGTGTTTGTCTCCGAAGCTGTCGAGGCGACTGTCGCCTTTGCCAGCGTTGCGCAGACCGACCTGCTGGATATGCCGGCGGGCACGGCTGTGGCGAAGCTCTCTGAAGGCGTGTCTGTGGATGTGCTGGGCAGGATCACCGTGGATGGTACGGAGTATGCTTTTGTGGCTGTGCCGGGCACCGCGTACAAGGGCTATGTGGACGCCTCCGTCATGACCGACATGGACGAAGCTGCCGCGCTGGCCGTGGATAACGCTGCGCTGGTTGCCGGAATTGAGACCGAGGCCAAGCTGCCCACCTTCACCGTCGTCATGAACGACGGCGGCGTGATCTACGGCGAGCTCTATCCGGAAACTGCGCCGGAGTCCGTGGGCAATTTCATTGAGCTGGCGAACAGCAGCTTCTATGACGGCCTGATCTTCCACCGCGTGATCCCTGGTTTCATGATTCAGGGCGGCGACCCGAACGGCACTGGTACCGGCGGCCCGGGCTATGCCATCAAGGGTGAATTCAAGAACAACGGCGTGGAGAATGACCTGTCCCACGTGCGCGGCGTGCTCTCTATGGCTCGCTCGAGCGCGATGGATTCTGCCGGCAGCCAGTTCTTCATCATGCATGCCGACAGCGACTACCTCGACGGCGATTATGCGGCTTTCGGCTTCGTGCTCGGCGGTCTGGATACGGTCGATCTGATTGCATCCCAGCCGACCAACAGCTCTGACAAGCCCAAGACTGACCAGACCATGCGCACGGTCTACGTGGAGACCTATGGTCAGGCATACAGCTTCACCAAGCTGCAGGATTAAAACCAACCTGAAAGCGGCCTTCGGGCCGCTTTTTTTCAATGGGAAACTGTGCTATAATAAAAGGCATCAAATCCTGACAGGAGGAAACGGCATGAGCGATTGGGCGCTGTACTTTGGGCTTGCTGCTGCGCTGTGCGCGGCATGCTCGATGACAGGCGCTGTGCTTGGACACATATGGGGCATAGATCCCTCGCGTGAAACCCCGGGCACGCGCAGGCGAAGCGCGGGATGCAGGCTCCTTGGCGAGCGGATTGCATCCTTTGCCGCAGTGCTGCCGCCATGCCTGTGGCTGGGCGCATGTGCAGGGCAGGCGATAGGCAGCATGCCCGGCGCGGCTGTCTGCGCGCTCTGTGCGTTGACGTGTGCCATGCTGAGCTATTGCGCGATGTTTGCCAGCGTGCGACGCGAGGGACGGGGCATGGCGCATGTGTGCGGCGAGGAGCATTCGGAGGCGATGATGAAAACGCGCTGCGCGCTTGGCTGTGCGGCGTGCGTGGCGGCGGCAGGCGCGCTGCTCATGTCGCTGCTGCGTGACGGATACGTGGATGTATCCAACGGACACCTGTTCGCGTTGTCCTGTGCGCTTTTGCCGATGCTGAGCATGCAGATGGCGTCAGAGCACATGGCGAGCGTGATCAGAAACGAGAAAGCGATGCTTCCGGCGGCTTCCGGCGGCGTGGTGTGTGCGGCAATGATTGCGATGCTCATGCTGCTGCAGGGCGCCGCGCTGCATATAGATGACCGGATGGCGCTTGTGCTCAGGGCTTCGGTTATTCTTGTATGGCTGGTCTCATGGGCGGCGCTTGTGCGCCTTGGCGCTGCGGCGGCGCATAAGCTGCTGGAGCGGCCGTTTTCGACAAAAAGGCAGCGCTTCTGGCCGAAGCTGCTGCTGTGTGCCGCTGCGGGCATTGCGCTGGCGCTTGCGGGCGGCGCGTGGCTGTTTGTCGCTGGTGCAGTATTGTGCGCATGCTGCGCACTGCTGGATGCGGTTGTCTGTACGGCATGGCTTCGCCGCATCGGCCGCGGCCTTATTTTCAGAAACTGAGTAAAATAAAAGAACGCTCCCGGAATGAGAGCGTTCTTTGTCTTTAGAATCGGACAGCTGCGACGCTAGGCCAAGCAGCATCGGAGGGCCTTTCGCCCGAACGATGCGTCTCAGAAGCAAGGCGAAGCGTAGCGGCCGCAGGCACTGCCTGCATTAGGCGCCGAACTTCGCGTTGAGCACCTCAGCGGTCTTGCGGGCGACGTCGGCGGTCAGGCAGGCGCAGCGGTTGATGCGATCCGGATTGCTCATGTCGTAGTTGATCTGCGGAGCAGCGGTGAAGAACTGCAGCAGGGAATCGGCGCAGTTCGGGGAGCCCGGAACGACCTGAGCAACCGCCGGCGCGGAGCCGCGGTCATAGGTCGGCAGGGTGCTGGTCTTATACCAGTCCATAACTTCCTTCAGGCAGGCCTTGGAGTCGGCAGACTCGCAAACCAGGCCGATCACCGCAGCGGCGCCGCCCAGGCAGCCGCACAGGGAGTTCTGGCCGTAGCCGGCAGCGCCATTCTGGAACATCTTGACCGGGAACTGGGCGAAATCCGGATTCACCGCAGCCAGAGACTCCACCAGACCGGCAACGACGCCGACGCAGCAGCCGCCCAGCTCGGAGAAGCGCTTGTAGGCCAGATCAGCAACGGCTTCCGGATCGAGCTTGACATAGGTGTAGGGATGAACCGGGGCCTCGGCCATCACGCTCATCGGGATCGCGCTGGCGACGGAAGCGGCGACGGCAACCTTGCCGACGTTCTTGAGGAAATCACGACGGGACTGCATCATAGTAAACATCCTCCTGAGATATATTTTGATACGTCTATTATAGACCTTTGACAAAGGAATGTCAATAATACCCTGAAAAATACAGGGAATTCCTAGCTGAGTGAAGGAATTGAAAATGCCGTGTTCCGTGCGTCTGCGGCTGTGGTATAATAAAATAAACAGATATGGGGGAGGATGAGGCCATGCCGAACTGGACGCAGCAGCAGCTCGACGCCATCACAGACAGGGGGCACAGCCTCATTGTCTGCGCGGCGGCGGGATCCGGCAAGACGGCTGTGCTGGTGGAGCGCATCGTACAGCTGATCAAAGAGGGCTGCCCGATTGAAAACATGCTGGTGGTGACATTCACCAATGCGGCGGCGGGTGAGATGCGCCAGAGAATCGGCGCGGCGCTGGATCTGGCGGCGCGTGAGCGGCCGGAACTGGGCGAACAGGCCATGGCGCTCTCCCGGGCGAGCATTTCCACGCTGCACAGGTTTTGCGGCAATCTGCTCAGGGAGCACTTTCAGGCGCTGGGGGTAGATCCGGCCTTCCGCATCGGCGACGAGCAGGAATGCGGCGTGCTGGCTGCGCAGGCGATGGAGGATGCGCTCTATGCCTGCTACGAGGTGGGCAGCGTGGATTTCATGGCGGCAGACGCTTGCCATGAGCAGGAGACGCTCGTGGAGATGGCGCGCGCGCTCTACGGCTTTATCATGACCCGACCGGACCCGTGGCAGTGGCTGGACAGGGCTGCCGCGGCGTGCTCGCTGAGCGCGGATGAGCTGGCGGTGAGTCCGGCGGCGCAGATGATTGCGGAGGATGCGCACGCACAGATGGAACAGCTGCTTTCGGATGCGCACAAGACGCTGACACTCTGCCGGGGAGAGGGCGGTCCGCTGCATTATGAGGCAGCCTGCGCGCAGGACGTGATCCTGCTGGGCGATCTGATGGATGCGGCGAAGAACGGCTATGCGTGCCTTCGTGCGGCGCTCTCCGGGGCGGCATTTGCGTCTCTCGGCAGAAAAAAGAAGGGCGACGTCTTTGACGAGGAGCTCGCCGAAACGATCAAGGCAAGGCGCGATGCGCTGAAGAAGGCTCTCTCCGCGCTGAAGACGGCCTTGGGTGCGTCGCTGGAGGAGGCTGCGCAGGATCTTGCGCTGACCGCCGCGCCGCTGCGGGGCATTGCGGAGCTGGTGCGCACATACGACGCCTTCTATACGGCGCTCAAGCGGCAGCGCGGCCTGATGGATTTCAACGATCTGGAGCACGGCGCAATCCGGGCGCTGGAGAGCGAGGCGGTCCGCAGGGCGCTGCATGACCGCTATCGCTATGTATTTATCGATGAATATCAGGATTCGAGCGCGATTCAGGAAGCGATTGTGGGCAGCTTTGCGCGTGAGGACGGCATGTTCATGGTGGGCGATGTGAAGCAGAGCATCTACCGCTTCCGTCAGGCGGAGCCGACGCTGTTCCTGCGCCGCGCGGCGCTGTATGACCGGGCGGACAATCCGGTGGCCAGACGCATTGATCTGCAGAATAACTTCCGATCACGTGCCAACGTGCTCTGCGGCGTGAACGCTGTGTTTGAGCGCATCATGCGTGCAGATGTGACGGAGATTGAATATGACGAGCGCGAAGCGCTGATTCCGGGCCTTGCGCGGCGGGACGACGATCCGCCGGTGGAGCTGCATATCGTCTGGCGCGGGGAGGATGAGGAGGACGAACCCGTCGAACCGGACGCAGAGGATGCACAGCAGGACGAGCGCGAGATGGCGGCTGTGGAGCGCGAGGCGCTGGTGGCGGCGCAAAGGATCAAGGCGCTTGTCGGCACGCCGTTTTACGATGCGAAGGCGGGCGGCGAGCGGCCGCTTGCCTATCGCGATATGGCAGTGCTCATGCGCGTTGCGCGCGGCACGGCGGCGCTGGCGGCGGATATCCTCAGCGGCGAGGGCATTCCTGTGTTCTGCGATGCGGGCGAGGGATATTTCGATATCCCGGAGATCCGCGCGATCATGGCGCTGCTGACCACGATCTCCTGCGGTGCGCAGGATGAGACGCTGATCGCATCGCTGCGTGGCCCCGCGCTGGGGCTGCAGGAGAGCGAGCTGGCGCAGATCCGCATCCATACGCCGGATACGAAGACGCCGTATCACGAGGCCGTCAGGCGATACCGCGAGGAGAATGACGACGCGCTGGCGATGAAGCTGCGCGGATTTGAAGAAAGGCTGAACCTCTGGCGGCTGTGCGCGCGCCATCAGGGCGTGGACAGACTGCTTGAGCGGATCTATGCCGAGACGGGTTTTCCTGCCATAGCGGGCGCGCTGCCGGACGGTGCGGCGAGGCAGGCGAATCTGAGGCTGCTGGTATCGCGCGCGCGTACGTTCATGCAAAGCCAGGGCGGTTCGCTGCATGCGTTTTTGCGCTATGCCGCGCGGCTGAAGGCGGGTGGCGACTCGATGAGCGCCAGCGCCATCGGCGAGAGCGAGGATGTGGTGCGCATCATGACCACGCACAAGAGCAAGGGCCTGGAATTCCCGGTGGTCTTTGTGCTGGGCATGGGCAGAAGGATGAGCACGCGCAGCCGCCATGCTCCGCTGCTGCTGCATGCAGATCTGGGCGCAGGCCTTGTGTGCGTGGATACACAGCTGCACAGCGAGCGCGACACGCTGCTGCGCCGGGCGATCCGCATGAAGGCGGCGGACGAACAGCTGGCCGAGGAAATCCGCATCCTGTACGTGGCGATGACGCGTGCGCGGGAGAGGCTGATTCTCATCGGCGAGGCGAACAGCAAGCATCGCGATGCGCTGATGATCCGGGAGAATACGGGCGCGGCGATCCGCGGCATGCTCACCGGGCTGGACATGGTCTGCCCGATGCTCTGCCAGAATGGCGCAGCCCTGAATATCCCGGAGGAAGAGGTCGTCTGCGGCGGGTCGCGCTGGCGCGTCTTTGCGCATCACGGCGGCGCGGCGCAGGGCAGGCGGATGCGCAGCGACGAGTCGGTCATGCAGCTGATTGCCCGGCTGGAAAACACGCCTCTTGAGGACGAGGCGCTTGTACGCCTGATGGATTACAGCGCGCAAAGCGACAGGCCGGCTGTACGCAAGACGAGCGTGAGCAGCGTGATCCGCGATGAAAAGCGCGCCGCGCAGGCGGAGGACGGCGAGCCCTTTGCGGCCGCAGAGAACGAGATCATGCGTCTGCCGAGGTTCATGAGCGAGAAAAAGCTCACCGGCGCGCAGATCGGTACGGCGCTGCACAGAATGCTGCGCATGACGGATCTGGACAGGCTCAGGGCAAGCCGGGACGTTGCTGCGGAGCTGGCGCGCCAGCGCTCACAGATGCTCGAAACCGGCGTGGTTACGCAGGCGGAATACGACGCTGTGCCGCTGCGGATGATGACGGATTTCTATACCTCGCCGCTGGGCGTGCGCATGCTCAGAAGCAGCCATGTGGAGCGTGAGTGGGCGTTTACATTCAGGCGGCAGGCGCGCGACGGCAGCGTGCAGCTGGTTCAGGGCGTGATCGACTGCTGCTTTGAGGAAGGCGGCAAATGGGTGCTCATTGATTACAAGACGGATTCCCCGGCGGATGTTCAGGGCGCGCTCGCGCGCCACAGGCCGCAGCTGGAGATTTACGCGCAGGCGCTTGCCGGAATCACGCATATGGACGTTGCGCAGCGCGTTTTGTATCTGGTGCGCGCCGGCGCGGGCTATGCTGTGTGAACAGATTTGCTTGCGCGGCGGGGTTGACAAACGCACAAAATGGGCGTATTGTAAGCATGGGATCGGGCGGTGATTGGCCTGACCGGCATGCGGCTGCACGCATGGCCGACGAAGAATCGTGGGCTTTATGTCAGGGCAGCCGGGTCCGTTTTTGGGGATGAATTCCCATCATACAGAATCAGAAAGGTGTGAAAGACGTGGACGATTATCCCAGTAGCAACGCGGGCAATCCCCGAGAACGTCAGGCGCTGTGTGCGCTGCCGGCCGCGTCTTTGAGCCTTTGTATTACAGGTTGAAGCGGCGATTCAGACAGTGAGCACACGGGCGGCTTTTGCGCAGCAGACGCGCATAGGCAGCCCGCTGCGCCGTTTTGGGGAAAAGGGCCTGCATTTTCGGACCTGACGAGAACGAAAATGTGAGGAGGGACTCCCGATGGAGGATGAATTCCGCAAGGATTTTGAGGAACTGCTCAGGCTGATGGACGCCGGCAGGCTTCAGGATTTCAAAAAAAAGGCATACGAGTGCCTGCCGGTGGATATCGCCGAAGGCCTCGAGGAGATTGAGGACAATGCCCGGGTGCTGCGCCTGTTCCGCATGCTGCCCAAGGATATTTCCTCCGACGTGTTCTCCTACATGAATTCCGATCAGCAGAGGCTGATCGCCGAAAGCGCATCCAGCGCCGAGCTCAAAGCGCTGGTTGACGACATGTTTCTGGATGACACGGTTGACTTTCTGGAGGAAATGCCGGCGAACGTCGTCAAGAAGGTTCTGCAGAATGCAGACGAGACGACGCGCAAGATGATCAATCAGTTCCTCAATTACCCGGAGAACAGCGCCGGCTCGCTGATGACGATCGAGTATGTCGATCTGAAGGACTACTTCACCGTGCGAAAGGCGATGGATTATATCCGCCGCACGGGCATCGACAAGGAGACCGTCTATACCTGCTATGTCATCGACGAGCAGCGCAAGCTGGTCGGTCAGGTCTCTCTGCGCAAGCTGATCATCGCGCCGGAGAGCACCTATATCCGCGATATTATGGATACGAACATCGTGTCCGCAACGACGACGGACGATCAGGAGGTCGTCGCGGAGGATTTCCGCCGCTACGACCTGACCTCCATCGCCGTGACCGATAAGGAAAACCGTCTGGTCGGCATCATCACGATCGACGATATCGTCGACGTCATTACCGACGAGAACACCGAGGACATCAAAAAGATGGCCGCCATTATTCCCTCGGATGAGGAATACATGGATGCAGGCGTCATTCACCTTGTGGCGCACCGCCTGCCGTGGCTGATGATCATGATGCTCTCTGCAACGCTGTCCTCGACGATCATCACGCACTTTGAAAGCGTGCTCGCGGGCGCTGTGGTGCTCACGGCGTTCATTCCGATGCTCACCGGCTCCGCCGGTAACTCGGGCAGCCAGACCTCGGTCACGATTATCCGCAATATGGCGCTGGGCGAGGTGGAACTGAGCGACTGGCTGCGCGTTCTGTGGAAAGAGATGCGCGTGGCGATCGTCTCCGGCGCTTCGCTGGCGGCGGTCAATATGCTGCGCATGCTGATCTTTGACGGCGTGGGCCTGATGATCAGTGCTGTAGTATCCATCACGCTGATGTTTGCCATCGTGCTGGCGGCGTGCGTGGGCTGCCTGCTGCCGATGGGCGCAAAGAAGCTGGGCCTTGACCCGGCGGTTATGGCCAGCCCGATGATCACCACGATCGTTGACGCGGCGGCGCTGCTGCTGTATTTCATGATCGCGACGGTCATGCTTGGACTGTAATGGAGCAAAAGAATAGAAGCGCTTCGCTTGGCGGGGCGCTTCTTTTGGTTTTGGGGGATAAGCAGCATAAGGAATAGAAAGCTAATTAAGCTGCTTGAAGCCCCCTGGATTAATCTTCTAATCATCCATTGAGCAAAACTACAGTGGCGAACTGCGTTCGCCCGCGGTTATCAAGAATGAACCTTCGATTCTCTGGGTACTTATACCTCCCAGGCGTTCGGAAGGGGGTATGGGAGTCCAGAGGGATGTAGAGCACCGGAGCCGAGCGCGTCCAGTGGACGCATTGAGCGAGGCGGAGCGTGGGGAATCGCAAGGAGCGCTTGCGCGACTATGCGAGTTCCCCGAGAAAATCCGAATTTCCCCCTCATCCTTCTGGGCCCAGCGCAGCGCGTAGCTGGTACGAATCCGTGCTGAGATCCTTTCGAAGCGTATCAGAATCGTAATTGTCGCCTGTCGGCTCCTCTCCGATTCTTGCTTATTATTTTGTGCTGCGCGCATAGGAACGTTGGGCTGCCGCCCAAACCCGCTTGAGGGATTTCATCCCTCAAACTCCCTTCTTCGCTTCGCGCCGGTTTTAAGATTCCTTAGTTAACTAAATATTCCTAAAGAAAAAGAGCAGTCCATATGGACTGCTCCGTTTTTTGTTTGATTACTTGGTCGGGACGACGGCGGTGCCGTAGGTGTCCTTGATCCACTGGACCATCTCTTCGCTCTGGAGAACCTCGACGAGGGTCTTGAGCTCAGCGCGGTCGTCGCCCTCACGGATGGCGATGATGTTCGGGAAGGAGATGTCGGAAGACTCGACGGCGATGGCGGTGCCGACAACCTCAACGCCGGCCTGCAGGGCGTAGTTGGAGTTGATGACGGCGAGGTCGACGTCGGCCAGCATGCGCGGCACGGCAGCGGCTTCGAATTCCTGAATCTCAACGTTCTTCGGGTTGTCCACGATATCCAGCACGGTCGCGGTCTGGCCGGCGGCCACGTCGAGGGTGATCAGGCCCTGAGCGGCGAGCAGGTTCAGCGCGCGGGCTTCGTTGGTCGGGTCGTTCGGCACGGCGATGACGGCCTTCTCCGGAATGGTGTCGATGGTGTAGGCCTTGTCCAGGTTGGTGTAGATGCCCATCGGCTCATAGTGGACAGCGCCGGCGGAGACGAGCTTGGTGCCGTTCTGCGCGCAGAAGTCCTCGAGGTACGGAATGTGCTGGAAGTAGTTGGCGTCCAGATCGCCGGCGTCGAGCTGCAGGTTCGGCTGGACATAGTCGTCAAAGACGATCACTTCGAGTTCAAGGTCCTTGGCGGCGAGGAGGTCCTTCGCGGCCTCAAGAATCTCGGCGTGCGGGGTGGAGGAGGCGCCGATCACGAGCGTGGTGGCAGCGCTGGCGGTCGCCAGAGCGCAGACGAGAACGAGGGCCAGAGCGATGGTAAGCAGCTTCTTCATAGTGTTGTCTCTCCTTCTTTATGATGGGATTTGAGGTCGATATTTCAAGGCATCGACGCCTTGTATCCAACAGTTGTCCTTCTTACAAACCGCCGCGAAGCGAAGCCGGGAGTCTGAGGGATGAAATCCCTCAGGCGGGGTTCGGGGCAGCCGCCCCGACGTCCCCGTTACTCGCGCACGCGCTTGTCCGTCTTTCTGGAGATGTACATGCCAATGTACTGAATGACCTGCATGAGCACGATCAGCAGCACGACGGTTACGATGAGCACGTCGGTCTGGTAGCGGTTGTAGCCGTAGCTGATCGCGATCTTGCCCAGACCGCCGCCGCCGATGGCGCCGGACATGGCGCTGTAGCCGAGGATCGTGCCGGAGGAGATCGTCGCGCCGACGATCAGCGAGGTCTTCGCCTCGGGGATGATCACCTTGAAGATGATCTCCGGGATCGACGCGCCCATGGACTGCGCCGCTTCGATGACGCCGGGATCAACCTCGAGCAGCGAGCTCTCGATCATGCGGGCGACATACGGCGCAGCTGCGATGACCAGCGGAACGATGGTCGCCGTGGAGCCGTAGGCTTTGCCGGCGATCAGGCGGGTCAGCGGGATGACGAGGATCATCAGGATCAGGAACGGGATGGAGCGGAAGATATTGACCACAGTATCCATGACGCGGTAAATCAGCGGGCGCGGAGCCAGCCCCTTGGGCGATGTGAGTACGAGGGCGATAGCCAGCGGCAGGCCCAGCAGATACGCGAACAGCGTGGACACGGTGGTCATATACATCGTATCGCGGATGCCTTCAAGCATGAGCGGAATCATCTTTTCAAGCGCCACTGCCGTTCACCTCCTCCACACGCAGGCCCTTGCTCTGCAGGTAGTAGATCGCCTTTTCCTGCTGGAGCTTGTCTTCAGGCAGCTGCAGGATCATCTGGCCGAAGGCCTTGCCGTTCACGTCGCGCGTGTCGGCGTACATGATATTCACAGCGATGTGACATTCCATCACGAGGCTGGCGATCACGGGATCGGTGGATGCATTGCCCTCAAAGACGATGCGGATCATGCGCTCGCCCATGACGCCCATGTCTGCGCCGGCCTTGCGGAAGATGAGCTTCTTCGCTGCGGCCGACTTGGGCTGGGAGAATACGTCCTCGACGGTGCCGTTTTCAACGAGCAGACCGTTGTCGATGATGGCCACGTGCGTGCAGACGCTTTCCACAACGCTCATCTCGTGCGTGATGATCACAATGGTGATGCCCATCTTCTTGTTGATATCGCGCAGCAGGTTGAGAATGGAGGTCGTCGTCTGCGGGTCAAGCGCGCTGGTCGCTTCGTCGCACAGGATGATCTTGGGATTGGTGGACAGCGCACGGGCGATAGCCACGCGCTGCTGCTGGCCGCCGGAGAGCTGGCTGGGATAATTGTGCTGGCGGTCGGTAAGGCCGACGATTTCCAGCATCTCGTCCACGCGCTTGTCGATGTCGGCTTTCTTCATGCCGACAATCTCCATCGCGAAAGCGATGTTGCCGCGCACGTCGCGCTGCTGCAGGAGGTTGAAGTGCTGGAAGATCATCGAGACTTCCTGACGCAGCCTGCGCAGCTCTTTCGGCGCGAGCTTTGCAAGGTCCTTGCCGTCGATGACGACGCTTCCGCCCGTCGGCTTCTCCAGGAAATTGATGCAGCGAACGAGCGTCGATTTGCCCGCGCCGGACATGCCGATGATGCCGTAAATATCGCCCTGATTGATCTGCAGGTTGATATCCTTGAGGGCATCGACGGTCTGGGTCTTGCCCCTGAACGTCTTTGTCAGGTGGCTGAGTTCAATGAGCGCCACAAGCGCGTCTCCTTTCGGCGGTGAATACCGTTAATCGTATGTCTGTATATTTTATCATAGATCCGGGTGACATGGGCTATTATAACGCATTTCTCACATATAGGCAAACATGATTAAAGTATGGTACAACATAGGAAAAAGCTATAACATTGATTGAATATGCGCACGTTCCATGATATAATGGAAAAAATGTCTCGCAAGGGAGGAACATTATGACCCTGCAGCAGCTCAAATATGTCATCGAGGTCGCCGAGCGCGGATCGATTACCGAGGCGGCGAAGGCGCTGTTTATCGCCCAGCCCAGCCTCAGCGCAGCCATCCGGGAGCTGGAGGAGGAGACGGCCACGAGCATCTTCGTGCGCAAGAGCCGCGGCGTGCTGCTCACGCCGGAGGGCGCGGAGTTTCTGGGCTATGCGCGCCAGGTGGTGCAGCAGGCGGCGCTGATTGAGGAAAAATACATCGCCCGCCAGGCGGTCAAGCAGCGCTTTTCCGTCTCCACGCAGCATTATTCGTTCACGTCCAGCGCGTTTATCGAGCTGGTGCGCGCGCACGGCGGTCAGGCGTATGAATTCACGCTGCGCGAGGGCAAGACGTATGATACGATCGCCGATGTAAAAAACCTGCGCAGCGAGATGGGCGTGATCTACATGAGCACGTTCAACGAGGCCGTCATCAGCAAGACGCTGCGCGAGGCGAATCTGGTATTTGCGGAGCTGTTTGCGGCGAGGCCGCATATCTTCATCGGCCGCAAGAATCCGCTTGCAGACAGGACCAGCGTCACGATGGCAGATCTGGTCGATCTGCCGTGCCTGACCTACGAGCAGGGCGAGCAGAATGCGTTTTATTATTCTGAAGAGATCCTCTCCACGCTCAACCACGACAGGAGCGTAAAGGTGACGGACAAGGGCACGATCATCGACCTGATGGTGGGTACCGACGGCTACACGATTTCCTCAGGCATCTGCCCGTCGTACCTGCGCGGCGAGGATATCATCTCGATTCCGCTGGAGGTGGACGAGATCATCCGCATCGGCGTCATCACCCATAAGGATTACAGGCCGACGGCGCTGGGCGCAGAATATCTGTCGATTCTGCACCGGATTGTGGGCGACATGGTGAGTTGATTTTTCTTCCTCATACTTGAATTTGCCTCCATTGCCTGTTTGCGCGCGGGGTGCTATTCTGAAGGCACAGAAAGGCGGCGATTGCATGCAGAGAATGAAAGAGACCATCCGCGCAAGGCGGTATGCGCTGGGCATGACGCAGCAGCAGCTTTCCGACCGGCTGGGCGTGAGCGCGGCAGCGGTGAGCAAGTGGGAGCTGGGCGCATCATATCCGGATGTAACGCTGCTGCCTGCGCTGGCCAGAGCGCTGGAGACGGACCTCAATACGTTGATGGGTTTTGAGCGCGAGCCGGAGAAAGAAGAAATAAACCGGCTGCTGCAGCAGATCAATGACCTTGCCAAAGCGCAGGGAATCGGCGCTGCCATGATCCGCGCGCAGGAAATCCTGAGAGAATATCCCTCCTGCGGCGCGCTGCTCTTTGGTGTTTGCGCAACGCTGGAAGGGCGGATGATGATGTCCGGCGAAGACAGGGCGCAATACGAGGCGCAGCTGGAAAGCTGGTATCGCCGGGCGGCGGACAGCGCAGATCCGGAGGCAAGCGAGGCGGCGGCGCATCTGTTGGCGGGAAAATACATCAACCGGGGCGAACTGGATTGCGCACAGGCGATGATGGAGCGCCTGCCCAAAGAACCCGCTGCGCCGCACTGGCCGCTGGAGATTTCGCTCCTGCTGGCGAAAGGCGAAAAGCGGCAGGCGAGAGGGCTGCTGGAAAATACGCTCTTTCGCCGCGCGGGCGACGTGCAGCAGATTCTTTTGCGCCTTGTGCAGGCGGAGCTGGACGAGGGGAATACCGATCAGGCGCAGAAACTGGCGGATGTAACGCGGGATTTTGTCGGCCTTCTTCATATGCATCCCTACGCGGCCTGCCTGGTGCAGCTGATGCCTGCGCTGAAGCGGCAGGATGAAAAGGAGAGTATCCGCCATATCCGCGCGATGCTGGATGCGCTTGAGACGCAGTGGACGCCGGGGGAAGGGCTGTTGTATGCGCATTCGGGCGTCAAAAAAAGCGGGCATGCAGCCATGCCCGCCGGAATCTTCCGCGAATTGCGCGAAAGCGAGGAATATGCGTTTTTAAGGGAGAACAGCGAATTCATCCGGCTGCTTGCGGATTATACGCAAGCCTGATATCATCCCGTTTCACGTTCTTCCAGTCAAAGGCTCGGATGAGCTCTTCAAGGCTTGCCGGCCTGTTTTCCGGGATCACGCCGGCGGAATAGGCCAGCATGCCCAGAATCTGCTCCGGCGTCATCACTTTGCTCAGCGCGCTCAGGTCCAGATCCCTGTCGCGCTTGGCAAGGCGGCGGCCGTTTGCATCCATGAGCAGCGGAATGTGATAATACGAGGGAGAATCAAAGCCGAGCGTCTTTTGCAGGTGCATCTGGCGCGGCGTGGAGAAGAGAATATCCCGCCCGCGCACGATTTCATTCACGCCGCTGAGCGCGTCGTCGATGACAACGGCGAGCTGATAACCGAACAGGCCGTCCGAGCGGCGGATGATGTAGTCGCCGCATTCGCGCGCAAGGTTTTCGCTGACAGGGCCGAAATGCCCGTCTTTAAAGGAAAAGACTTCATCGGGGACGCGCAGGCGCATCGCGGGGCTGCGCGTTTTTTGGCGCTCTGTGATTTCGGCTTGCGTAAGACCTGCGCAGGCGCGGCTGTAAACCGGCTCGCGGTCGCCAAGATTGGGCGCGATGGCGGCATGCAGCTGCGCCCGGGTGCAGAAGCACGGATAAACAAGGCCCATGGCGCTCAGCTCATCAAAATACTTCTGATAGATTTCCGTGCGCGTGCTCTGGTACAGCGGCGCTTCGTCCCAGTCAAAGCCCAGAAAGCGCAGATCCTCGATGCACTGGTCCGACAGGCGCTGCGGACAGCGCGGCACGTCCAGATCCTCGATGCGCAGCAGAAACCTGCCGCCCCGGCTGCGCGCGGACAGATAGGCCAGCAGGCAGCACAGCAGATTGCCCAGATGCAGCCGTCCGCTGGGCGTGGGCGCAAAGCGCCCGGTGACTGCGCCCGTCATGCGTCCATCAGCGGATTGCGCATGCCGCTGGATCGCTTTTCGCCGTCGGGCATGATCAGCTCGATTTCAAGGCGCTGAAAATCGACGGTTTCCGTGAAGTGCTCTTTGGTGAAGGCCGTGCGGCCGAATTTTTCGAATTCGCGGTTGTGCTTGGGCAGCTGCAGCGGGCGCTGCACGTCAAAGCGGCGGCAGATTTCAAGGAAGGCTTCCTCGATATCGTCGTTCTCGATGGTCACCGTCTCCTGCATGGCGATGCGGTGCCCCGCGATGATGCGGCCCCAGAGCCTGTTTTTGTCCATGTTTGTCTCCTTTACGCGGCGGGAAAAATACGGTATAATCCAGATATATGTCACGCAGACACTGCCCGAGGGCACTGCCTGCATTTTATATGATTGAAGGGGATTTGTAAAGCCATGCGGCTCACACTTTGTCCGCTGTTTTCCGGTTCCTCCGGCAACAGCATCTATATTTCCTGCGCGGGCACGAAGATCCTTGTCGACGCAGGCATGAGCGCGGCGCGCATCGAGGCGCATCTGCGTGAAATCGGCGTGGATATCCGCGAGATCGATGCGATTCTGGTGACGCACGAGCATGTGGATCATGTGCGCGGGCTGGGCGTGCTCTCGCGCAAGTACGGCGTGCCGATCTATGCCAACGAGGGCACATGGGACGGCATTCTGCTGCGCGAATCGGGCATACCGCTCAGGTCGGTGCGCACATTCTATACGGGCGAGGATTTTTATATCGACCAGATCAACGTGCATCCCTTCCCGATCCCGCACGACGCCAATGAGCCTGTGGGCTACAGCTTTTCCTGCCAGGGGCTGCGCTGCGCGGTGGCGACGGACCTTGGCCATATTGACAGGACATGGATGGATGCGGTCACGGGCTGTCAGGCGCTGGTGTTGGAGGCCAATCACGATGTGGAGATGGTGAACAGAGGGCCGTATCCCTCGCATCTCAAGCGCCGTATCCTCGGCAGAAAGGGCCACCTGAACAACGAGGACTGCGCAAAAGCGCTGCTGGAGCTGGTGAAGACCGGCACGCGCGCCGTTTTTCTTTCGCATCTGTCTCAGGACAATAATTTGCCGGAACTGGCATATAATACCGTATGCGGAGCGCTGTATGAGGCTGGATACGACGTGGGTACGGATGTACGCGTGAGCGTTTCCAGACGCGACAAGGTATCGGATATGCTGGTACTGGAGGGCGGCGCCTGACGCGGCGGAAGGAGCCTGTTACCATGAGAAAGAAAGTAACGCTGAATCTTGACGCAGACACGGAGAGAAAGCTCGCGGCGCTGGCTGCGCATCTGGGTTATTCCCGGGAGATGGCGGCTGTTTATGCCGTGCGTCTTGTCAGCGCATGCCTGCGCGAGGGCCTGCTGGACGGGCCGCTTGCGCCGGCATTTCCCGCAGAAGCGCAGCCGCTGGCCGGCGGCGCGCGCATCATTGAAATGCCTCGAAGAAAAAGCGCCGCGCAGGGCGATATGCGCGTATAATGCGGGAAAAAGCGGCGCAGACTGCTTCTTGAAGAAAGGAGTGGACTGCATGGATCGACTGTCGCTTTTGCTTGTGATCATCGGCGCGATCAACTGGGGCCTTGTCGGGCTGTTCCAGTTTGATCTGGTCGCGTTTCTCTTCGGCGGACAGGCGGCGCTGATTTCCCGCGTGCTCTACACGATTATCGGCGCTGCGGGCGTGTGGAGCATCTCAATGCTCTTTACCAGCCGCGAGGCGAGAAATGCCGCAAACGAGATGCACACCGGCGCCAACGCATAACTTCATCCGATTTAAGCCCCTTTCCGCAGTGCAGACAGAGCCTGCGGAAAGGGGTAAAAAAATACCCGGATTGTGTACAATTCCCTCTGTCATATCGCTTTTCAATGGTGTATAATAAGACCATGCGAAAGTGACGATGGGAGGGTATGCTGTGAGCGCGATTATCGAACAATTCTCCGCGGTCCTGTGGAACGTAGTCAACAGGCCGAGCATTGTCGATTTTATCGATATCCTTCTTCTGACCGTCGTGATCTACGAGGTGCTGGTGCATATCCGCCATACGCGCATCTCTCAGACGATCAAGGGCATCGTCATCCTCCTTTTCGCCACGTGGGCCAGCGATATGATTGGTATGCGCACCATCCATGCGCTGCTTGCATGGGTCATCAATGCAGGTCCTGTGCTGCTGATCGTGCTCTTTCAGCCGGAGATCCGCCGCATTCTTGAGGAACTGGGCACCAGCGCCATTCTGGACAGCGGCATGCGTATGCAGCCCATCAGCAATACCGATCTGATGATTGACGAGATGGTGCTGGCGCTTGGCAATATGGCTCGCCGCCGCGTGGGCGCGCTGATCGTCATCGAAAACAAGACGCCGCTGACGGACGTCATCGCCACCGGCACGCCGGTGGACGGCAAGGTGTCCCAGCCGCTGATTGAGAATATCTTTGAGCCCAATACGCCGCTTCATGACGGCGCCGTCGTCGTGCGCGGCGAGCGCATCATGTCCGCCGCATGTCTGCTGCATCTGTCCGATACCACGGGCGTGGGCCGTGATCTGGGCACGCGCCATCGCGCGGGTCTTGGCATGAGCGAGGTATCCGACGCGACGGTCTTCATTGTTTCCGAGGAGACGGGCATCATCTCCATGGCGCGCGGCGGTCAGCTTACGCGCCATCTGGATGAGGATTCCCTGCGCAAAATCCTCCATGAGCTTTACGATAAAGAGGGAAAGGAGCCTGCCCGTCTGGCACTGACTGTGCCCAGGTTCAACCTCAGGCAAAGGAGGAGAGCAGCGCATGATGAACCGCAGGCCGACCAAGAAGAGTGATACCCAGCGCATGCCGTTCAAGCGGCTGCGCGGCGGAATGTCCCGCCTTCTCGCCGATAAGCGCTTTACGCTGCTCATTTCTCTGGTGATTGCGGTGCTTTCGTGGAGCGCGCTGGTCGCTTCCGATTCAACCCTGACCAGACCGAAGACCTTTACCAATGTCTCTGTGAACGTGAACAACGAATCCGCGCTCAAGAGCCGCGGCTTTATCGTCATGGATGACATCAAGGAGCTCGTACCGGGCGTCCGCATGACGGTTGAGGTTACGCAGCAGAACTATGACCGTGTGACGAGTACGTCGTACAATCCGCACTTTGACCTGTCGAAGATCGACAGCGAAGGCGTGCACACGCTGCCGCTCAATTTTTCCTCCCAGCTTTACGGCCCAGTGATTGACTGCCAGCCCAACAGCGTGACGGTGAACGTCGAGCGGTATATCACCCGCCGCGTGCCGGTTGTGCTGGAGCTGACGGGCTTTGAGCAGGAGAACATCTATCTGGACAGCTATCGCACTGACCCGAATATGCTGTCCGTATCCGGCCCGCAGTCGCTGGTGAGCAGCGTGGCGCGCGCCGTGGCCAAGCTGGAGCTGTCCTCGCTGTCGCTGGATCGCATGAGCGACCGCACCGCGCTGGACGTCGAGCTGCAGGATACGGCAGGCAATGTGATCGTCTCTGATAAGCTGCAGATCACCAACCAGACGGTCATCACCGATTCTGTGATCGTGGAAACGGAAGCCGTTCCGGCGGCAATGGTGCCCATTGCTGTGGAGAGTCTGGTTGTCGGCGAGCCTGCCGAAGGCTACGAGCTGGTGGGCATTTCCATTGAGCAGGATGCGCTGCGCGTGGCGGCGAAGGAAGAACTGCTGGGTAAGATGGAATTCATCACGACCGAAACGCCGCTGGATATCACGGGCGCGACGGCGACGATGGACGGATATGTCAAGATCAAGCGCCTGTCCGGTATTGAGAATGCGCTGCCCGGCGAGCTGGCGGTGACGGCGGAGATCGCCGAAAAGACGATTGAGCGCACGCTGCGCGACGTGGAGATCGAGATTCAGGGCGTGCGCGACGGCCTGAAGGCTAAGCTCTCCGACAAGAAGAGCACTGTGCAGCTCACGGGCGGATATGCTTTCATCCAATCGCTTGCGCGTGAGGATGTGCACCTGTTTGTGGATGCGCTGGGCCTTGAAGCCGGCAGCCACACGCTGAGCGTGCAGATCCGCGTCGACAATGCGCAGGAGTTCACCTGTGCGCTGAGCGTGCCGGAGGTCGCAGTGACGCTCGTGGACACGGCGCAGGAAAACAAATAATCGCGGGCGATCATTGCCCTTTTCCGGCCGCGGACAGCGACCGGATTTTTTCGATTGAAAAGCATGCAGCGGGCACAGAGCCGCGCGGCATGGAAAAGGATTTCGGAAGTGGAGGCGGCCACAGGCCGCAAGGAAGCCGGGTAAGCGGACCGGAGAAGACCTTGCAGCGGGCACAGAGCCGCGCGGCATGGAAAAGGATTTCGGAAGTGGAGGCGGCCACGGGCCGCAAGGAAGCCGGGTAAGCGGACCGGAGAAGACCTTGCAGCGGGCACAGAGCCGCGCGGCATGGAAAAGGATTTCGGAAGTGGAGGCGGCCACAGGCCGCAAGGAAGCCGGGTAAGCGGATCGGAGAAGACCTTGCGGCGGGCACAGAGCCGCGCGGCATGGAAAAGGATTTCGGAAGTGGAGGCGGCCACAGGCCGCAAAGGAGCTGAAAGAGCGTGGGTACATTTGCTGATTCTCTGTTCACGGTGCTGATGAGCTGGGTGCGCGCCTTAGTCAATGCAATCTGGGCGCTGTTTTCCTCGGATCACACCACTGTGCTGGAATTCCTTGGCAGGAACTGGCTGATGATCGCGGTAGTGATCATTGCCGCCGGCCTTGTGATCGACTGGATCATCTGGCTGCTGCGCTGGCAGCCGTATCATCTGTGGGCGCAGAATGCGCGCAGGCTGCTTCGCATCGAGGAGCCGCAGGAGGAGGAGCCGGCGGCTGCGCGCGCGCATGCGGCGCAGATGCCGCAGAGAAAAGCGCAGTTCAGCGAGGAGCGTCTCAACAGGACGCAGGAGATCGAGCCGTTTGCGCCGGACTATGCCGATATCGATGAAGAGGCTGTGCTTGAACAGGCGCAGAGCGTGCCGGATGAATATGCCTATCCGGGCATGCGCTATGACAGCACGGCCAGGGAAGAGATGAGCGGCACGCAGCGCTACGGCGCGGTGACGCAGGAGGGTCCGGGCGCCGCAGAGGTGGCGCGCCGCAAGGCGGAGATCGAAGCATGGCAGCTGCATATGCAGGAAGAGGCGCGTGCGCGCGCTGAGGCCGAGCGTACGCAGCGCGAGGCTGAGCAGGCCGAGCAGGCAAGACTCGCCAGAGAGGCCTATGAAGCTGAGCAGGCAAGGCTTGCGCAGGCGGAATATGAGCGGCAGCTGGTGGAATACGAGCGCCAGAAGGCGCAGTATGAACGGGAACTGGCGGAGTATGAGCGCCAGAAAGCCGAATACGAGGCCCGGCTCGCCGCTATGGAGCAGGAGCAGGCGCAGGAGATTTCGCCGCAGCAGAGGGCGCGCCGCAGAAGGGGAAACACGCCGAGCTACAGCGATTATGTCGCGGGAGAGACGGTTGAGCAGCTGCCCCAGCCGCCGGCATGGCCGCAGGTCGGCGATGACGCGCCGGCGGCGCAGCATAAGGAGCATAAGCTGCTCAGCCGCATGGCCCGGATGATCGAGCCGGAGCAGGAGGAGCTCGCCGTGCGCACTAAGCTTCCTCCGCGCGTGAACGTGCAGGACGCTTATAAGCCGGCAGCCTCGCCCAGAAAGCCCGGCAGGCGCAGCCGCAACAGCTGAGGAGAAAACGATGAACGATATGCTTGCCTTTGTGCTGGAGCAGCTTGCAGCGGGCATCTCCATCCTGCTGATGGGCGCATGCGGCGCAGGGCTGCTGATGCGGTTTGTCCGCGTGCTGCGCGGGCAGGAGGAGGCGTGCGGCCTTGCTGCAGGGCGGCGCTTTGCGCCGGGTACACAGCTGATGCTCGCGGCGCTTGCGGCGCTCGTGTCAAGGATTGCACTTTACGTGCTGGCCTATGCCCTTTACCGTCTGCTCAATGCCGGCGGGGACGGCTTTCTTTCCTCGCTGGAATCGCTGTGGACACACTGGGATACGCGCCATTATACGGCGATTGCGCGGGAAGGCTATACCAGCGTGGGAGATGAACGTCTGCGGCTGGTGTTCTTTCCGCTGTATCCGCTGCTCATGCGTCTGCTTGCGCCGCTTGCAGGCGGCAGCGTGTTTTACAGCGGCGTGCTGATTTCGCTGGCATGCAGCGCGGGCGCGGCGGCCTGCGTGTATGATCTTTCCTATATGCATTACGGCAGGGATACCGCAGTGCGAAGCACGGCGTATTTCCTGCTCAGTCCGCTGAGCGTGTTTTTGTGCTGCGTGTATACGGAGGCGCTGTTCATCTGCCTGACGATGCTGGCTGTTTGTCTGCTGCGGCGCGGGCACAGGTGGCTGGCGGCGCTGTGCGGCATGCTCAGCGCGTTTACGCGCATGCCGGGCGTGATCGCGGCAGGATTTCTGATCATCGATTACTTTGGCAGAATACCCAAAAAGAAGGCGGGCGCCAGGGCGCTGCTTGCCTGCGCGGCGCAGGTGATCATCGTGTTTGGCGGCCTGTTCGCGTATTGGGCGATCAATTACGCCGTGACCGGCGACGCTTTCATGTATCTGACCTATCAGCGAGAAAACTGGTATCAGCAGCCCGGCTCCTTCTGGAATTCCACGGCCAATACGATGCATTATTTCCTCGGCGGCGCGGGCGAGAGCGACTGGCTGTGGACGTGGGGCTTCCAGCTGCTGTGCATGTTTGGCGTGTATCTGCTGCTTTGCTTTGGCGCGGGGCGAATTCCGTTTGATCTGGCGGCATACAGCTTTGTCTATACCGCCGTCGTCCTTTCGCCGACGTGGCTGCTTTCCGGCGCGCGGTATCTGTATGCGCTGTGCGCGCTGCCCATGCTGCTGGCACGCATGCGAGCAGGCAGGACAGAACATCTGCTGCTGCTTGTGCTGTCAGGCGTGCTGCTGGTCGTCTGGACGTTCGGGTTCACCATCGCAGTTCAAGTGCTCTAGCATATGAAGACCGCCGCGAAGCGTACACGGGGGCAGAGGAGAAGTCCCCGTAAAGGAGGATGCCATGATTCACGTGCTGTGCCCGAATCCGGCTATCGATAAGCTCTATGCGATCGACGGCTTTGCGGCGGGCGAGGATTATCCCGGCCAGCGACCGGCGGTGCGCTTTGGCGGCAAGGGCGTCAATGTGGCGCGTGTGCTCAGCCAGCTGGGCGAAAGCGTTCATCTGTATGCGTTCATGGGCGAGGAAAGCGAGACGGGCTTTCGCAGGGAGATGGAGCGCCGCTGTGCATGTACATTTGTGACGACCGGCGGTGCATGCCGCACAACGGTGAATATCATCGACCGCATGAACGGGCGCGAGACCGTGATCACGGAAAGCGGCCCGGCGGTGACGCAGGCGCATGTGCAGACGATGCTTGATGCGCTGGAAGAGAATGTGGGCGCCGGCGATATCGTGGCCTGTTCGGGCTCAATCATCGCGGGCGCGCCGCAGGATCTCTATGCCCGGGTGAGCCGGCTGTGCGAACAAAAGGGCGTGCGCTGCGCGCTGGATACCAACGCCAGAACGCTGCCTGCGTCGCTGGAGGGCGCATCCTATGCGCTGGGCAAGCCCAATGAGCGCGAGCTGTGCGCGCTGCTTGGCAGGGCGCGCACGCAGGAGCCGGTGACGATTGCCGCCTGTGCAGGGGCGCTCATGCCGCCCTTCGACGCGCTGCTGGTTTCTATGGGCGCGCTTGGCGGCGTGTGGGCCGACCGGGATGCGGCGTATCTGGCGCGTGTGCCGGATGTACGGGTGGTTTCCACCGTCGGCAGCGGAGATGCGGCGCTTGCCGGCGCGCTGCGCGCGATGTCGCTGGGGCTGCGCTGCGATCAGGCGCTGCGACTTGCGATGGCCTGCGGCGCGGCCAATGCGATGCGCGGCGAGGTCGGCAGCGTGAAAAAGGAAGATGTGGACGCTGTCGCAGAACGGATTGAGATCAGCAGGATATAAGCATATGGAGGCTGCGCGATGATTTATGTGACCTATGAAGAGGCTGTGGCGAAGATGACGCGCGGCCTTTGCCGCTATATGGATGAAGAGACGGCGGCGCGCTTTGCGGAGATTTTTGCCGGGAATTCGCTTGATGGCGTATACAGCCACGGCATGAACCGCTATCCGCGCTATCTGGACGACATGGAAACCGGACTGTGCGACGCGCGCGTGACGCAGGCGCAGCGCGTATCCGGGCTGGGCGGTCTGGAGGTATGGGATGCGCATTTCGGCGTAGGCCCGCTGATCGCGCAGCAGATGGCAGAGCGCGCCATTGAGCTGGCGAAGACGCACGGCATTGCCTGCGTGGCCCTGCGCAACAACAGCCACTGGCTGCGCGCGGGCCGCTACGGCCTGATGATGGCCGATGCGGGCATGATGGGCATCTGCATGACCAATACATGCATGAATCTCGTCGCCTACGGCGCGAAAGAACCGTCCACGGGCAACAATCCGATCACCTTTGCGATTCCGCGCAGGGCGGGCAGCCTGGTGATGGATATGGCAGTGAGCCAGTATGCCTTTGGCAAGCTGGAGATCATGGCGCAGGAGGGCGGCATGCTCGATACGGCCTGCGGCTACGACATGGATGGCAACCTGACCAATGATCCGAAGAAGATCACGGAAAGCAAGCTGATGACGCCGATGGCCCTGTGGAAGGGCAGCGCGCTGTCGATCATGATCGACCTGATGGTATCGATGCTCTCGCTGGGCAGAACGTCGCTGGAGATCGGCAGACCGAATGACGGAGAAAAGGGCATGAGCCAGATGTTCATCTGTATGAATCCCGCTGCTGTGATCGACATGGACAAGGCGGAGGCGCAGATGGAGCGGACCGTCGCATTCCTTGGCAGCCTTGAGCCGAAGGACGGAATGCACGGCGTGCATGCGCCGGGCGAGAATCTGGAAAAGACGCGCATCCAAAACCGTGAGCGCGGCATTCCGGTGACCGAGGGCACGTGGCAGAAGATTCTGGATGCGGCAAAGTAAAAAAAGCGCCCCGATAAGGGGCGCTTTTGCATGGGCCGGTTCAGCAGGCGGATATCTGCGCCGCTGATCCGGCTCAGCAGGGTTTGTAGATGAGCCTGTGCTCGGCGCAGGCCCATGCATCCATGGAGGCAGTGCGCAGCTGGATTTCCGCCGGCACGCAGTAGGTCTGGCCGCCCAGACAGACAGGCACCCGCACAATCAGATGCAGGCTGCGGTAGCCGCTTTGCTTGGGCGCGGCGATGTAGTCGTGTACATCCTCAAGGCGCAGTGCGCAGCGGCCGAGCAGCACGGCGGCAAAGCTGTACACCGCCTGCCGGTCCGTCAGCACGGCACGAAGGCCTGCGACGTCGTGCAGGGCGGCAACAGCGGCTGCGGGCGTTTCGGGCAGGCCTTTTCTGCGGAGTTTTTCACGGATGGAGGATGCGGTTTTCAGGCGGTAGCTTACGGTGAGCACGCGGCAGGGCATCTGCCGGCGCGCATCGCCCAGCAATGCGAGCGCAGCGCAGGCTGCAGCTTCGTAGGGCGCGTAGAATTCACCGCAGAACTCGGTATCTCGGACGGGATGCCCGGCATGGTCCGGCTTTTGTGCATAAGCGCTTTCTGGCAATGTTGTTCACCTCGGATGACTTGATGATGGTGACCATGATACGCCCGATAGATTGACGGGATGCGGCGCGGCGCAGGCGGAAATGTGAGCAATCATGAAATCAACGCTTCCCAAGAATATGCCGGGAAAGGCGCAATTATGATGCAAAGGTTTTGCTGTACAGAACCGGTTTTATCACGTATAATGAGGATGGACTTTTATGCGGGAAAGGATATATGACATGAATAAGAATATTGTGAGCGACGCGCTGCGCAAAGGGCTTGGCAAAACGCCCGGCCGTCTTGTGCGCGTGCTTGAGCTGGTGCTGGCTACAGCCGTGTTCTTTGTGTTTGCGCGCTATGCGCGATATGCGAAGATCGACGATTTCAGCGGCTATAGGGTCAGCGAAATGCAGGTGTTTTCCGGCGTAGTGTTCAGCGTGATCTTTGCCGCGGCCTATGCCGTGCAGCTGCGCGCGGGGAGAAAGCTGCCCGCGTATATGCATGTGCTGCTGGCTGTGATCACAGGCCTGATCCTGCTGAGCAAGATTTCGCTGCTGGATTACGTCAGCGACGACTACGATATCTTCCTGGCCAACTGGATCTATGAATACTCGCAGATGGGATGGAAGCAGGGCCTTGGCACGTACATCGGCAGCGACTATACGCCGCCTTATCTGTACCTGATGCAGATCATCTCCCGCGTGCAGGATTATCCGCCGCAGTATCTGGTGAAGGCGATTTCCATGGCCTTTGAGGTGCTCATGGCGTATGCGCTGATGCAGCTCGCTTCGCTCAAAGTCAAGGGCGAGGGCGCGCGGCTGATGATCTTCCACATCGCCTGCCTGCTGCCCACGGTTGTCTTCAACGGCGCATACTGGGGCCAGTGCGACGTGATCTATACGTCCCTGTGCCTGATGGCGCTGTATATGGGCATGACCCGGCGCTCGGCGCGCAGCATGATTTTCTTTGGCATGGCGCTGTCGTTCAAGCTGCAGACGGTGTTCTTCATGCCGGTAATGCTGCCGCTGTGGCTGAAAAAGCAGATCAAGCTTCGCCATCTCGTGCTCATTCCCGTCAGCTACATGGTCATGATGATTCCGGCGCTGTGGGGCGGCAAGTCTCTCCACCATGTGCTCACCGTCTACCTGCAGCAGGCGGGCCAGTACAACTTCATCACCATGAACGCGCCGAACCTGTATCAGTTCCTGCCGGATCTGGATAAGGAGATGCTCTATAACATGTTCAGCCCGATGGCGCTGGCGGTGGGCTTTGCCTGCGTGATGGCCATGTGCGCGCTGGTGACGGTGTACAGGGAGCGCCTGACGGACGATTCCACAGTGCTGGTGTGCCTGCTGATGCTCTCGGGTATTCCCTATTTCCTGCCCAAGATGCACGAGCGCTACACCTTCGGTGCGGATGTGCTTTCGCTGGTTGCGGCGGCGTATCTGCCGCGCAGGCGCGTGCTGCTGCCGCTGTGCTTCGGCTTTGCATCCTATGTGGCGTATACGGCGGGCCTGCCCGGCGATCGGATCATGGATCTCAAGTTTGCGGCGATGTTCCAGGGCGTCGGCGTGGCGCTGACGGCGGCGGAGCTGTGGCGCAGCCTGAATGAAAAGAAGGACCATGCCGTGACGGCGGAGGTGAAGGCATGATGGATGATAAGAAGAAAATGATCATCTCCGATCCGCTGCGCGCTGCGATGATGGCGCGCCTTTGCAAAAAGGGCAATGCGCTGCTCTTTGCCGCACTGATGGCGGCGTTTTATCTGATCAGCTTCAGGCTCTGCGGCGCGATGGAGGGCGCGGCGGTGATCGCAGCTGCGGGCACGCTGGGCGCTGCGATCCTTGCGGCGTTTGCATGGAGAACCATGGACGGCGAGGATACGCCGGTGGTCGTGCTGCTGTGCCTTGCGGCGCTGTCGATGCTGGCTGTCGGCGCGCATCTGGCGATGCTGGATATCAAGCCCGGCCGCTACACGAAGGTGCTTGAGCCGCTGCTGGGCGATATGTGGAATTATGAACTGGTGACGGCTGCTGCATGGGAGGACGACGGCTGGTCCGGCGTGTATCTGCTGATCATGGCGCTGCTCTCGCGCATGGAGACGTTCTCCTGGCTCTATGCGGTCAAGCTGATCGATATGCTCTGCCAGTGTGTGGCGGCGGGCGCGGTGCTCCGTCTGGCGATGAAGCGCGGCGCGAACAGATACGGCGCGCTGGCGGCGATGTTTGCGTGCGTGCTTGCGCCAACGATGCTGATGAATGCGGGCCTGTGGGCGCAGTGCGATGCGACGTTTGCAATGTTCACGCTCTGGGGTCTTGCGATGCTGCTGGATGATCATCCGCTTGCCGGCTGCGTGCTCTGGGGCCTTGCGCTGGGCACGAAGCTGCAAAGCGCGTTCCTCTTCCCGCTGCTGATCGTGCTGTTCATGAAAAACAGGGTGCAGCTGCGCCATGTGCTGGCGCTGGCGGCTGCGGCGTTTGTCTGCCAGATTGCGATTGTGCTTGACGGACAGGGGATCGTGAGCATGATCACGCGTTATGCCGTGCAGCTGGAAAATGCGCGCTGGGGTCTGGGCCTGTCCGACGGCATGCCCAATGTCTACAAGCTGATGCTGGTCGCCTCCGTGCGCGAATTCAGCGGTATGGGTCTGTATCTGGGCGTCGCTTCCGCGCTGCTGGTGGTCTGCGCGCTGCTGCGCACAAAGCGCGAATTGACGGACGATGTGCTGCTGCTTGCGGCGCTGCTGCTTGCTTGCGGCCTGCCGCTGATTTTGCCGCAGATGAATGCGCGCAGCCTGTATCTGGCGGTGATGCTCGGCTTTGCCTGCGCGGGCAATGCGCGCCGGATGACTGTCGCCGGACTGATTGAGTTTATCTCCGTGTGCGCATATATGACGGCCATCTTCGGTCACGAGGTCGTGCCGGTGATGATCCTTGCGCTGCTGGCCATTGCGGCGACGGTGCTGGTGATGCTGGAGCTGTTTGATCTGATTTTTGTGAAGAAGGATGAGGAGGAGCCCTGCGCATGAAGAGGCTGAACGCTCTGCTTGAGCGCGCTGATGAAGGGCTGCGCAGATTGCTGCTGGGCAGCAGTCTGCCGTCGTGGCTGCTGTGCGCATGCACCTTTGCTGCGTTCTTTGCGCTGATGATGACGCGCACGCTGACGCAGCTTGCAGGCGTGCCGGCCGCGGCGCGCGCATGGAGCGTGTTGGTGATGTGCCTGCCGCTGGGCGTGATGCTGTTCTTTGCGCGGCGTCAGGCCGGGGAGCACAGCACGGTGGAGCAGCTGGGCGCGTATGCGCTGTGTGCGCTGGCGATGCTGGCGCGCGTGAGCTTCATCGAGCGGTCCTCCGGCGATTACGACATCTATCTGGCCGACTGGCTGGATAAGCTCGCCGCAGGCTCTTTTTCAGAGGGCATGCGGGCGAACATCGGCGAATACAACGTGCTCTACCAGTACATTCTCTTTGTGATCACGCGGCTGGGCGTGCCGGCGCTCTACGCGGTGAAGACGGTTTCCTTCATCGGCGACGCGTTCCTTGCCGGGGCATGCGCAAGGCTGGCCGGCAAAAAAGGCGGCATGACCGCATTCGGCGCTGCGCTGCTGCTGCCCACGCTTGTGCTCAACGGCGGCATGTTCGCCCAGTGCGACAGCCTGTATGCGGCCTGCGCGCTGTGGGGACTGGCGCTTGCCCTGAAGGAAAAGCCCTGCGCTTCCGCGGCCTGCTTTGCGCTTTCGCTTTCCTTCAAGCTGCAGAGCATGTTCATTCTGCCGGTGGTGATCGTCCTGTGGGCGGGCAGAAAGCTCAGAGTGCGCGAAGCGCTGGTCTTTGTGCTCACGCTCTTTGCCGTGATGCTGCCGGCGCTGCTTGCCGGTAAGAGCCTTGGAAGCATCATCGGGATCTATACCGCGCAGACGGGGCTGTATACGGGGCTCAATTACAACGCGGCAAATTTCTTCGGGCTGATGGAGACGAACGGGCTGGACGTTTATGCTTACGGCAACTTTGCCATGGCGCTGGCGTTTGGCGCGTGCGCGCTGCTGGTCGTCCGGGGCGTGAATTGTGCACAGGAGCTGGACGAGGAAGGGTATGTGCGTCTGGCGCTTTTGCTGGTGCTGCTGATCGTATTCATGCTGCCCAGAATGCATGAGCGTTACTTCTACATGGCGGTGCCGCTGAGCATTGCACTGGCGGCGGGCCGCGGCGGGCGCTGCGTGCCGGCAGCAGCGCTTATCGAGCTGGCCATGCTTGCTTCCTGCTGGGCGCTGGCGGTGCCGCTGAGTCTGGCTTCCGTCATGATGCTTGCAGCGATCGTTTTGGTATTGACAGATTGTCACAAATGATTTGCAGTACGAAGATGGATGTGCTATAATGAAATGAAGAAAAGAGATGTTCTTTGATCGGGATATACGCAGGATGAAAGTGACAAAGTGAAAGGATGGGAGTCGATCATGAACAGGGAAGAAATGCTCGTATTTTTGAAGAATGAGGCGCGCGGAATTGCCGCGATGTTCGGACCGAACTGTGAAACCCTGGTGCATGATATGACCCGCCACGGTCACCCGATTCTGGCGATTTACAATGGCACGGTGACCGGCCGTGAGGTCGGATCCACGGCTGATATCTTTGGCGACATCGGCAATTATGACGAGACGGTGTACGAGAAGAAGGACTATACCAATCAGCTGGTGCTCTCCCGTGACGGACGCACGCTCAAGAGCTCGACGTTTAATGTTGTGGGCGACGATTATCATTTTGCGCTGGGCATCAACATGGATATCACGAACCTTGTGCGCGCCCATCAGATGATCAGCGAGCTGACGGCAACCAGCGGCGAACTGCAGCAGACGCTGATGCAGGATGCGCGCAGCCAGCTGGAGGAGCTCCTGCGCGAGTGCATCAGCGCCGTGGGCAAGGAGCCCGAGGCCATGAAGAAGACTGACCGTATGCGTATCATCCGCATGCTCTATAAGCGCCGCGCGTTCACCTATCAGAAGTCGGTGGCGATTGTGGCCGAGCGGCTGAATGTATCCCGCTACACGGTCTACAAGTACATGCACGAGCTGGAAGAGGCCGAAAAGAAGGGCGAGCACTTATTGGACTAATCAAAAAGGCACCAATCGGTGCCTTTTTTATGAATCGGAATCTTGCGGCTGATCACTGCCGAGATTGTAGACGGGCTTTCTTCCGAAGCGGTGTATAAGCAGCCGCAGGAAACAGAATAACGAGAAAAGAAAGAGCATCGGTTTTCACCGATGCTCTTAAAATTGCGTCAGAATGAGTTTCAGAGCGCCCTCTGCGCGAACGAAACGGGTTCAGACATCCATGGCCGTCGCCGTTAGAAGCAAACCCGAAGGGTCACATGGTCCAGCGGAACGCAGGTTAACCCTTGACCGCACCGGCAACGACGCCCTCGATGATGTACTTCTGGCAGGCCAGATACAGGATGATGATCGGGATAACCGTGATCATGATGCAGGCCATCATCGGGCCCATCTCCACGCGGCCGTAGCTGCCGCGGAAATACTGGATAGCCATCGGGATGGTGCGGTATTTCTTGATGTCCAGCACCAGCGTGGGCAGGAGGTAGTCGTTCCAGACCCACATGGTCTCCAGAATCGCGGTGGAAATGGCGGTCGGCTTGAGGATCGGGAAGACGACCTTGAAGAAGATCTGCAGCGGATTGCAGCCGTCGATCATCGCGGCCTCTTCAATCGCCAGCGGAACGCTCTTCATGAAGCCGGTGAACATGAATACCGCCAGACCCGCGCCGAAGCCGAGATAGATGATGCAGATGTTGAACGGGGTGTTCAGCTTCAGGGTATCAGCGGTCTTGGCCAGGGTGAACATGACCATCTGGAACGGTACAACCATGGAGAACGCGCACAGCAGATACATCAGCTTGGAGGCGAGGATATTCACGCGGGTGATATACCATGCGCACATGGAGCAGCACAGGATGATCAGCGCGACGGAGGTCAAGGTGATGACGACCGAGTAGCCGAAGGACGCCAGGAAGTTCATCTTGGTCACGCCATGCACATAATTGGCCAGTCCCACGAAGGTTTCACTGGTGGGCAGCGCAAAGACAGTCGCCGTGGAGATCGCGGTTTCCAGCTTCAGGGAGTTGCTCAGAATCAGGATGACCGGATAGATCCACACCAGGCACAGCGCAGTCAGCAGCACGATCAGCGCAGCGTCAACGACGCGGCGGGCGCCGGAAACAGCGCCGTCATGATAGGTCTTGTTAGCCATTACTGCTGCATAGGTCTTGTTAGCCATTACTGCTGCACCTCCTTACGACGGGTGAAGTAGAGCTGGATGAGAGAGATGGAGATGACCAGCAGGAAGAAGACCACAGCCTTCGCCTGGCCGATACCCTTCCACTGAGCGCCGGCGCGGGCATAGAAGGTGTCGTAGATATTGAGCGCCAGCATCTGGCTCGCCTTGGCCGGCTCGCCGCCGGTGAGCGCGAGGTTCTGGTCAAAGAGCTTGAAGGAGTTGGTCAGCGTCAGGAAGGTGCAGATCGTGACGGACGGCATGACCATCGGCAGCTTGACCTTGATGAGCGTCTGGAAACTGGTTGCGCCGTCGATGGACGCGGCTTCGATCAGATCGCCGGGCACATTCTGCAGGCCGGCGATGTAGATGATCATCATATAGCCGATCTGCTGCCAGCACATCAGGATGATCAGGCCCCAGAAGCCATACTTGGCGTCCAGCGCCAGCAGCGGCAGGCCGAGGTTGGTCAGCAGGCCGTTGAGCAGGATCTGCCAGATATAGCCCAGCACGATGCCGCCGATGAGGTTGGGCAGGAAGAACACGGTACGGAAGGCGTTCGTGCCCTTGAGGCCGCGGGTCAGCGTCAGCGCCAGCGCAAAGGCCAGCACGTTGATGAGGATTGTGGAGACGATCGTAAAGCGCGCGGTGAACCAGAAGGCTTCGACGAACGTGGCGTCCTGAAAGACCTTGATATAGTTATCAATGCCCACGAAGGTCGTCTTGGAGACGGTAATGAACTTGTGGAACGAGAGATAAATGCCCCAGATGAACGGCCAGATGAAGCCGATGATGAAGGCGGCCAGTGTCGGGAGCAGGAACACAGGCCAGTATTTCTTGATGGCGTTTTCCATAAAGAATTCCTCCCCGGGTAAATTGGGTTGCGGAGCAACCTGAAAAAGCACATATGCAAGGCATCAGATGCGCTTTTTCAGAGTGCCCCCAGCACGTTTTTTCGCAGTTTCCTGTTCCGAAAAAGAAGAGGGCGGGCGTTTTGCCCGCCCTCTTATCAAGCGCGAAAGGAATTAGTGGGTGAGCGCGTACTCGGTCGCCCAGCCGTCGACGAACGCGGACACAACCGCGGCCCAGTCGCCGGTGCCAGCCGCATAAGCGGTCAGGGCAGAGCCAACGCCATTCTTCCACTCCTCAGACGGCATGGTCGGGAAGTTCCAGGAA
>JAFWXL010000067.1 GCA_017545905.1 Clostridia bacterium
AAACAGGGAGGAAATGATTATGAAGAAGTGGGTATGTCCGGTTTGCGGTTATGTGCACGAGGGTCCGGAGGCGCCTGAGAAGTGCCCGCTGTGCAAGGTGCCGGGTTCCAAGTTTAACGAGATGACCGGCGAGAAGACCTGGGCTGCGGAGCATGTGGTCGGCGTGGCGAAGGGCGCGCCGGAAGAGATCATTCAGGGCCTGCGCGAGAACTTCGAGGGCGAGTGCTCCGAGGTCGGCATGTATCTGGCGATGGCGCGCGTGGCGCATCGCGAGGGCTATCCGGAGATCGGCCTGTACTGGGAGAAGGCGGCGTACGAAGAGGCTGAGCATGCGGCGAAGTTCGCCGAGCTGCTGGGCGAGGTCGTGACCACCTCCACCAAGAAGAATCTCGAAATGCGCGTGGACGCCGAGAATGGCGCGACCGCGGGCAAGTTCGAGCTGGCGAAGAAGGCCAAGGAGCTGAACCTTGACGCGATCCACGACACCGTGCACGAGATGGCCCGCGACGAGGCGCGCCACGGCAAGGCGTTCGAAGGTCTGCTCAAGCGTTACTTCGGCAAGTAAGCGGTCTGTGCCGCACGTGCTTCAGGCAAGGCGATGCGGAACGAAGCGGCGTGCGTGCCGGCTGCGGCAGCCAATGACAAGCATCAACACAAGGGAGGCGGCCCTTCGGGGCCTCCTCCCCTTTTTATGTGTCGGGAAGATGCGGTTTGTTCGAAGGAAAAGGGCATAGCGCGCAGGCAGCGCCCTGCATCGGCTGCACTGTTTCCCCCTGTTTGGGGGAAAAGATATCCGCAATGCCCCAATGTACAGAAGATGCTTGTGGACAGAACTGCAATGTGCTATAATAAAGTACAAACCTGTACGAAATGACGTTAGTTATGGAGGAATAGAGAATGAAAAGATTGCTTGCGCTGCTGCTTCTGTGCCTGCTGCTGTCGTGCGCTGTATCAACGGCTGCCGGGAAAGAGAAGAACTGGTATCAGCATTGGCTGGAGGAAAGGAACGTCAATCTCGGCGAAGAGAACGGGCAGCTGGAACAGGACACCGGCGTGCGCAATTATGTCGATTTTGACGGTGTGACCAGTGCCATCATCGGCGAGAAGAATGATGTAAACGCCGTAACCTGGGTGAAAGAGGGAGCAGACGGCTATAGCGCATGGTTTGGTCTGGACAACAGCAACGGCGTATTTGAAAGGGGCTCGCGCTTCTGGGTCAAGTGGCTGAGCAGGACGTTGGATTCGAAGGAATGGAAGGAGAACTACGGCAACTTCGACGCTGAGTATAAGCGTGACACGGCGGAGGATCGCATATGGATGTTCCAGATTGGCGTCACGGCTCCGGACGGCAAGCCGTATACGCGGCTCGATCAGGATGTACCGCTGCATGTGCAGATCGATGATAGCTGGGATGTGCAGGAGATTCACGCTGCGTATATTCAGGAAGGCGTGGATGAGAAAAAACTCGTCTCGTATACGGAAAAACTCAGCTATCCCGAGGGAACGGATGGCTTTGCCGGGCTGATGCTCAACCACTTCTCTCCCTACGTGATCTATGAGACTGGAAGCGCGATTGCGCCCGATCTGCCCCGGACCGGCGACAACAGCCGCCTCGTGCTGTGGGTTGGCTTGCTCTGCGCGGCGGGCGCAGCGGCGCTGCTCCTGCGCAGGCGCACGCGCGGCTGAGCGGCCTGCTGCGCATTCTGGCATGGATCGGATTCCGCCTGACGCATCAGCATCATAACCTTTCTCGCAGAGGCTTTGAAAGAGGCCTCTGTTCTTTTTCGTAAAGAACATCAGGCGATAACCGGCAGCACAGATGAAGCGATTTCGGGTTTCTTGCTGATCGCTATTGTATTTGCCCGGGCGCTGTGCTACAATGCTCCGGTCTTTGAAATTCTTGACAACGATCGGGAGGGCAAGATCAATGCCGGGAGCATTTGCGCACAGTCTGTGCAGGGATTGTCACGATATATTCGGCTTTCATGACGAGGACGCCAAGGGCCGAACGGTCTATATCTTTTGCGTAATCCTCAATGCGTTTTACAATGTGTTCATCACGGGTGTGTTCTACACGGGTTTTCTGTCGATGAACGGCATGTCCATCACGGACGCCGGCATCGTTACGTTCATTCCGTATCTGGGCAATCTTTTCAGCGTATTTTCGTCAAAGATCCTGATCCGCTTCAAGCGGCGAAAGCCAATCATGATTGCGGCGAAGATCTACTTCTATGTGATGTATATTCTCGCTGCGACGGTGATGCCGCAGTTTGTCCATGATCCGCAGCAGCGGCTGTACTGGTTTGCGGCGATCGTCTTCCTGGCATATGCATTGTATGCGCCGTTTGATCCGGGATTTGTGATCTGGTTCTATCGCTTCTTCCCGCAGGACGATGCGCGCCGCTCGCGTTATTTGCTCTATCAGCAGATTGCTGCGTCTGTCATGGCCAGCGTCATCCTGATCTTCTCCAGCGTGATTACCGACGCGGTGAACAGCGCCGAAAACCAGCGTGCATTGATCGAAGGGCTGCGCTACTTTGCGTTTGTGCTGGTGCTGCTCGAGATTGCCATTCAGGTGCAGGCTAAGGAATACCCCGTACCGCCGGAACCGCCGCTGCGCCTTGGTGAGATTTTCACGCTGCCGCTGCGCTACAAAAAGTTTATGTACTGCACGCTGGTGATGTTTGCGTGGAATTATATGCTCAACCTCAACAACGGCCTGTGGCACTATCATCTGCTCAACCACATGCATTTCTCCTATACGCTCATCAACAGCATGTCGGTGCTGGGTACGTTCATCCTTCTGGTGCTCTCCGGCTTCTGGCAGAGGGTGCTGGCACGGTATTCATGGATCCGTACGTTCGGCCTGGCGCAGCTTTTCTGGGTACCCACGGAGCTCCTTTTCTTCATCATGTCGCCGGAAACGGCCTGGCTGTATGTGCCGCTGTGTGTGGTACAGAATATTCTCAATGTGGGCGTCAATCTCTCGTATGCCAATGTGCTCTACATCAACCTGCCGCGGGATAACGAGACGGCGCTGATCGCATTCAATACGCTCGGACGGAATTTCTGTGCGTTTCTCGGCCTGCTGACGGGCACGTATGTCAGCTCGCTCACCGGCGATACGGCGGTGCGTACGCTGGGCATGGATGTGTATTCGGTGCAGTATACCTGCCTGATGCGTGCGGCGGCGCTATTTATACTGGGAATGATTCTCGTTTTGCGCTGGAGGACGTTCACGCCGGACGCGGACGCTGCGGCGATTGACGAGGCTTCCGGAATCAGAAAACGGTACAAGAATTTCAGAAGATAAAAGAAAGACAAAAGCGGCTCATTCCAGAGCTGCTTTTATTGTACGAGAAAACAGAATAAAAATAATTCTGAAAAGTCTTCAAAAACCTATTGACAAATGAGAATGATTATCATATACTATGATCACAGGAACGAAAGAGACTGTAAGAAAGAATAAAAGCCAAACCAATAAGCATAAACAGGGAGGAAACAAAATATGAAAAACTACGAGTGTGTTTGCAGCTACATCTATGACCCGGCTATCGGCGATCCGGACGGCGGCATCGCTCCCGGCACCGCTTTTGAGGATATCCCGGAGGACTGGGTTTGCCCGGTCTGCGGCCTTGGCAAGGACGCCTTCACTGTGATCGAGTAAAAAATAACCGGCGTGCCGCTGCAGGAAAGCAGCGGCACGCCGGAGCCGGATAAAGCGTAAATCATCTCTGAATAACCGCCCGAAGAACCATACAGCAGCATCAGAAAGGAGCCGCATGATGAACAGCAAGATCGCCGCCCTGCTTAACGAGCAGATCAACAAGGAATTCTACAGCGCATACCTCTATCTGGATATGGCCAACTTCTACGACGAGCTGGACCTGGACGGCTACGCCAACTATTACACCATTCAGGCGCAGGAAGAGCGCGATCACGCGCTGCTGTTCATGAAATACATGCAGAGCAACGGCCTGAAGGTGACCCTCGAGGCCATCGGCAAGCCGGACAAGGTCTATCACACCGTGCTCGATCCGCTGGAGGCTGCTGCCGAGCATGAGCGCTATGTGACTGCGCTGATCAACACGATCTACCGCGAGGCGCATCTGGACGGCGACTTCCGCACGATGAAGTTCCTGGACTGGTTTGTCGATGAGCAGATGGAAGAAGAGGAATCCGCCGACAAGATGATCTCCCGCTACAAGCTCTTCGGTCAGGACCCGCGCGGCTTGTACCTGCTCGATCAGGAATATGCCGGCAGGGTGTACAGCGCGCCGTCGCTCACGCTGTAAGCGGCAAAACAGAACAGCCGACGCAACAGACACAGAAGGAGAGATCGTCATGAATCCGAATGCGCTCTTTCACATCACCTACGGCCTGTACTGGCTGAGCGTACGCTCCTATGGTCAGGACAATGCCTGCATCATCAATACCGCCGTGCAGGTGGCCAGTGATCCGCTGACCATCTCCATCTCGGTCAATAAGGCGAACAAGACGCACGACATGATCATGGAGAGCGGCCGGTTCAATGTCTCTGCTCTGACGGTGGATACGCCGTTTGATCTGTTCAAGCGCTTTGGCATGCAGTCCGGCCGGGATGTGAATAAGTTTGTCGGCTTTGAGGACGTCACCCGTGCGGACAACGGCGTGTATGTGCTGAGCCGGTACGCAAGCGCGTATCTCAGCTGCCGCCTGCTGCGCACGGTCGATTTGGGCAGCCACACACTGTTCATCGCTGCGCTGGAGGATGCGCAGGTGCTTTCGGATCGCCCGGCCTGCACCTACGGCTATTATCAGAGTGACATCAAGCCCAAACCGGCCCCGGCGAAGAAGAAGGGCTGGGTGTGCTCGGTCTGCGGTCATGTGTATGAGGGCGAGGAGCTGCCGGATGGTTACATCTGTCCGCTGTGCAGGCACGGCAAAGAGGACTTCAGGCCCGTCGGCTGAAAACAGCATATCGGCAGAAGGCGCGAAGATGCGCCTTCTGTTTTTTAAAAATGATAATAATTATCAAAAAGAGCGAAATAATACTTGACAACTGAGAAATATTATCATATAATACAACCAGAAAAGCAAAAGAGAGGAGACAAGCGGATGAGCACAAGAATAAGCACACAGGCCAGAGCGGTGCTGAATGTTCTCGCTGAGCGTCGCTGCCACCTCACGGCGGAGGAGATTCTGGAAAGCCTGGATAATATCGGCACGGCGACCGTCTATCGCGCGCTCGATCACCTGACGGAGCTGGGCATGATCCGCCGGCTGGGCCTTGGCAAAAAGAGCGCGGTGTACGAGTATGTGAGGGATTCTCACGTGCACTTCGTCTGTAATCGCTGCGGTCAGGTGTATGACATTCATGCGGATTTCTCCGGCATGGTGAAGGAAGCGGCAAGGGTCTGCGGTCACCAGGTGAACTGGGTGGAGGTCACGGCGCACGGCATGTGCTGCGCGTGCCTGAACAATCAGGATGAAACGGACGCTGTGTCGGCGTCCGAAGCATAAGAAACAAACATCATCAAAAAAGGAAAAACAGGGAGGAAATGATTATGAAGAAGTGGGTATGTCCGGTTTGCGGTTATGTGCACGAGGGTCCGGAGGCGCCTGAGAAGTGCCCGCTGTGCAAGGTGCCGGGTTCCAAGTTTAACGAGATGACCGGCGAGAAGACCTG
>JAFWXL010000068.1 GCA_017545905.1 Clostridia bacterium
GCGTCATGGCCTTCATTGTATCCGTTAGAATCTTCCAGCCCACGGCAGGCTGGCATCCACAGCCGGTTTCCTCGATCTCTTTTCCTTTGCGCTCTTGGCCTTGGCCAGTACGCCTTTGGCTTCCTGCTTCCGGCGGAATACGTCCTCCATATCCACACTGGACTTCTTCATCATTTCGGATTTGAGGTGCGTGTAGATATTGGCCGTTGTCTGGTAATCCGTGTGTCCCAGTATTTTCATGGCAATCAGCGGCTCCACCCCGGCTTCAAACAATAGAGTCGCGTAATTGTGCCGGAAATAGTGCGGCGTAAGCGTCGGTTTCAACTGCTTGATGATGTCGTTCTTGCGCTTAGTCGCTTTGGTTACTTCGCGCTCTTCTACGCAATAGGAAGCCTCCATCAGACTGAGCCAGATACGTTTGAAGCTGCTCTGCGGCCACGGCTGGCCTTCCTCCGTATGGAATACATACTGCTGCGGGAAGCCGCGTACCTTGGACAGCATGGCGCGCAGCTCCTGCGGAACCGGGATGTAGCGGTTAGCGGCAGCAGTTTTCAGCGCACCGTCATGGGCCGTGGAACCAACGTAATCAATGTCGCGCTGGATATGCACCAGATCCTCGTCGAAATCGAAGTCTCCCCATTGCAGGCCCAGCGCCTCGCCGCGCCGCAGGCCGAGATAGTAAAGCACTGCCAGAAAGAGACCATGTTCATGGTTTTGGATGGTATGCAGCACGTTCTCGGTTTCCTGATCGGTCAACGCGCGACGCTCGGTCTTTTTCTTTGCCTTGGGGCGGATGTTGGATACGCTCGGGTCGCGCTCGATGATGCCCTCGGCGTATGCGCTGGCAAACAGAGCTTTGAGTGTACCCACCGCCAGCGTAATCTGCGATTTGCTGGAATCGGCGAAGGAATTGACGAATGCCTGTATCTCACCAGCAGAAATGGCGCGCAGATGGCGGAGACCGAATGCCGGAAGAAGATGCTTATTGAACATGGTACGGTATGCGCTGCGGCTGGCATCAGAAATAAACGGTTCCTTTTTCAGCGTGTACCATTCCTCTGCATACTGGTAGAACGGCAAGTCCTCGCGGATTGGATGGCCGTCCACATAGTGATGCCGGATGTACTCCTTTTTCTGTTCAAGCTCGCGCCGGGTCTTTGCGCTCACGTATTTGCTGATGGGCTTGCCATCCTTATCCACGCCGATCTGTACGCGGCCACGATATTTGCCTGACGGGGTTTTCTTCGCCATGATACGCCCTCCTTAAAAGGCCGGGGACGCCTGTACAGCGTCCTCGGCGATGATGCTTTTTGATAGATTCATACGGAAACCTCCTGATTCGGGTTCTGAGTGAGTCTACCAAAGACACCGTGTCTTTCAAGCTCCTTTGCGACTTTTTACAGCACGCGAGGCGGCATAGAATTCACCGGGCCTAATCAGGGTCGTATGTTGTTTCGTGCGCATGCGCGCAGTGAAATCCATTTGCTTGGGATTTTCGATAAGATGATGATAGTGATTCATAGCTGTCTCCTTTTCCGGTAGCCCGCAAACACCATCTTAAAGGATTCTCAGTTATAGGTAACTATTTCTTCGGGCTGCTGCACTTAGATTGTGAATCCAAGATCTATCAAAAACCGCCCACGCCTGTTCATAACCAGCACCCGATTCTGCAAAAGCTTCTGCATTCTTTCTTCCCCACATCCACACAAATCCCGTTCGCAGCTTTTTTTCCAAGTATTCCGGGTGAGCCTGTGTTATAATCTCATTAACACAGGCAAACAACATAAAAACTGTTTTACATCATACAGACGGAGGAGGTGCCCGGATGGAACTTGTGATGTTTGTCGGCATACCTGCCAGCGGAAAGAGCACATGGAGTGTCAGCTATCGCGAACAGGGATATCTGGTTCTGTCCTCTGATGAAATTCGTGCGGAGCTGATGAAAGGCGCCGACCCGGCAGATCTGTCGGATAAGGAACGGAGCCAGATTAACAGCCGCGTCTTTGAAACGATCCGCAGGATGGCTGCCGGAGCCCTGAAGAATGGGCAGTCTGTGGTTGTCGATGCGACGAATCTCAGCAGAAAACGCCGGATGACGTTTCTTGATCAGATCAAGCGGATTCCCTGCAGGAAAAGGTGTATCCTGTTCATTGTGCCGCCGGATATCTGCAAGGAACGCAACCGCGGCAGAACAGGCGTCGCCCGGGTATCCGAGGATGGGATGCATCAGATGCTGTGCCGCTTTGAATGCCCTAACTACTGGGAAGGCTGGGATGAAATCGTCCCCGCTGCAGCCCCTGTTCCCTATCAGTTCCCGTTTGACGCCATACGCGGACTCGATCAGGACAACCCGCATCACAGCCTGACGCTGGATGAGCATATGCATGCGGCTGTCCAGCTGTGCAGGCAGCAGGGGTATGGAGAAATGCTCGAACGGGTTGCGGCCTTCCACAACATCGCCAAACTGTATACACGGAAATACTGCAACATGCGCGGTGAGCCTACTTCTGATGCACATTATCTGGGGCACGACAACTACGGCGCCTATCTGTATCTGACCCAGATGTGCTGCGGAAAGGAGCTCGCGCCGCAAGCATTCAGCCGGATTCTGTATGAAACGAATCTGATCAACTGCCATATGAGACCAATGACCTGCTGGCACTGGACGCCCGCTGCCTTTGAGAAGGACCGGCAGCTATTCGGCGAGGAATTTATCTCGGATTTGCTCGCCCTTCATCAGGCGGACCGCGCAGCACATTAGGAGAGAATTATGAATACGAACTCTTATCTTTGCCGGTTTCTGGCAGAGCATCCCGAAGGATGGGAGACCCTGCTGCTCAAGAAATACGGCATCAAATCAAAGCGGGAAGCTGCCTATGCAATTTTCAACTACGGATTCAACTGCAACTTCGCAGATCCGATGGTGCAGGAAGCCAGAGGCATCATTCTGGATACGCAGCGGCTGGAGGTTGTCTGCTGGCCCTTCCGCAAATTCGGCAATCACACAGAAAGCTATGCCGATTCCATCGACTGGACGCATGCCCGGGTCCAGGAAAAGGTGGACGGCTCCATCATCAAGCTGTGGTATGATGCGGTCAAAGGCGACTGGCAGTTTTCCACCAATGGAACGATCCGGGCTGAGCATGCGCCTGTGGGTGAGTTGTCAAAGACCACATTCTGCGATGTGATCCGCAGCGCGGACAATTTCGGCAGCATTCCGTTTGACTCGCTTGACCGGAACATGACCTATATCTTCGAGCTGGTCAGCCCTGCCACGCAAGTGGTCGTGCCGTATGAGACGACGATGCTCTATCATATCGGTACCCGGAGCAATCTCACGGGACAGGAGCTGGATGCGGACATTGGCATTCGCAAGCCGATGACTTATCCGATTCATTCCCTCGCAGAGTGCGTGGAAACGGCAATCCGTCTGAACCGGACGGATTCAAGCGAGATCAAGGCCGAAGGGTTTGTGGTGGTGGATGACAGATGGAATCGCGTAAAAGTAAAGTCTCCCGACTATATCGCCAAGCATCACTTGATGCAGATGAAATCCATCACCAAGCGCGAATGCATTCAGATGCTGCTGTCATCCCCTGAGGACGCGGCAACCGCCTGCCGGGCAAATCCGGAACTGATCCCGATGTTCAAGTTCTATGATTATCATCTGGCACGCCTTGAGCATTTGGCGAACCGTATCGGCGCCTTTTCCAGGCAGCTGTATGATGAATACAGCCATGACAGAGGCGCTGTGGCCAGAGTCATCGGCAGGCATCCGCTGGCAGTTATCGGATTCAGGTGTATTGAGAGCGATGCAAAGGGAAGCCATTTCCTGAAGCAGTTCCCTCTGGAAAAGCTGTGCAAATCCATCCCGGATTATCAGGAAGAAGATCTGTCCGCGCTGTTTCTTTCCGAATGATCCGCTGCGCGGATTCACAAGGGACAACCCGAAACAAATCCCCGGACAGCATAATACGCAGCAACGGCCGCGGCGCAGATACGCCATGGCCGTTGCATCATGATATACGGTATCTGCCGGATGCAAAACGTCTGCCTGCGTCATTTTTGCCCTGCGTTTCTCCCTTGACAAACGAACGAGCACTCACTACAATGATGCATGGCTTTGATCTTCTCTGCGCTTACGAAAGGGGTCTCTCATGGAGCTCACATTTCTTCATTTTCTGATCGTCTGTCCGCTGGTGGGCATCGCAGGCTTTGTCGATTCCATCGCCGGCGGCGGCGGTCTGATCTCCCTGCCCGCTTATCTGATCAGCGGTCTGCCGGTGCATACCTGCATCGCCACCAACAAGCTCTCCTCTTCCATGGGCACGACGGTCGCCACGGCGAAATACGCGCTTTCCGGCTATATCGACTGGCATCTGGGCGTCTTCTGCTCGGCTGCTGCGCTGGCCGGCGCGGCGCTGGGTGCAAATATCGCGCTGCTCATCAGCGATCGCCTGTTCCGGCTTCTGATGCTGATCGTTCTGCCGCTGACGGCGCTGTACGTCTTCCGTAAAAAGGATCTCTTTTCCGGCAAAAGCCGTCTGGAGCTCTCCTTCTGGCACAGCGTCGTGCTTTCCAGCGTGATCGCCTTTGCGCTGGGCCTGTACGACGGCTTTTACGGCCCGGGAACCGGCACGTTCCTCATCCTGCTGCTCACACGTTTTGCACACATGGATCTGCAGCGCGCCAACGGCATCACCAAAGTCATCAATCTTTCCAGCAACATCGCCTCCCTGATCGTCTATCTGATGAACGGACAGGTGCTCATGCTGCTGGGGCTGTGCGCCGGCGTGTTTTCCATTTTAGGCAATTACCTCGGTTCCCGCTGCTTCGCGCAAAAGGGCGCAGCGATCGCGCGCCCGATCATCCTGCTGGTGCTGGGCGTGTTCTTCGTACGCACAGTGCTGGAGATGCTGGGCGTCATGTGATTGATCTGCCGGGCGGTGCATGAATGATGCGCCGCTCTTTTCTTTTATCGACAAAACGTTCGTCTGTGTGTATAATGAAATTGTATCGTCTATTCCGATTCTGTGGCGATAAAGGCAGGTCTCGTGCATGAACAACAGAACCCTTTTCCGATCCGGCGCTGATCGCTGCGCTTTTTTCTTTACCGCTGTTTTTTCCCTGATGGCGCACGGCTACCGCTATCTCTCCCCCAGCTTTTCCGGCGACGCCATGCTCCTTTCTCAGGTGGGCGAGGAAGCCTACCAGACCTCGCTGGGCCGGTTTCTGCAGCCCGTATACTGGCAGATCCGCGGCTACATCACCGCACCGTTTCTCATCGGTCTCTTCGCCGCGCTCTTTGCCTATCTGAGCGCGCTGCTGATCATCCGCATGCTCGGCGCACAAAAGCCGCTGCACGTCGCGCTCATCTGCGGCGTGCTCACAGCCAATGAAACGATGGCCATTTCCAATGCGACCTATATCCCGTGGACGGACGTTTACATGCTTGCCCTGCTGCTCAGCCTGGCTGGTGTGTATGTCTTCCGGCATGTCCGCTTCGGCTTTGTGCTCAGTCCCGTTCTCTACTGCCTGTCCCTCGGGCTGTATCAGAGCTATCTGCCGGCAGCGGCAACGATGCTCATCCTGCTTTTCCTGCTGGAAATGCTGGACGGAGCTGCGCCTGCGGATGTGTGGCGGCGCGGACTGCTGTCCTGCGTGTCGCTCGTGCTGGGGCTGCTGCTCTATGCGCTTGTGCTCGGGATCATTCTGGCATGCACGGGTGGTCAGGCGTCGCAGGATTACAACGGCGTGGGCCGTGTCGGCCTTGTCGCGCTGAGCGAGGTGCCCGCGCTGCTCAGGGATACCTTCCTTGATCCGCTTCGCCTGCTCTTCACCGATGCGACTGTGATGACATGGCACATCACCACCGTGCCTGCTGCGCTCAATATTGCGCTGTTCTCTCTCGCCTTCGCGCTGCTGATGCGCAGGCTGTGCGCGCTTCGCCCTGCGCAGATCGCCACCGCTGTATTTCTGCTTGCCGTGCTGCCGCTGGGCATGAACTTTATTCAGTTCATCTCCAAAGGCCTCTCCAACGGGCTGACCATATACGCATATAACCTCCTGTATCTGCTGCCCCTTGCGCTGGTCATGCGCTGCGGCAGCGCTGAGCGCTTTGCGCGGCTCACCCGCCTCGCAGGCAGCTGCATCTGCGTGCTGCTCGCCGCATTCCTTGCGCTGAATATCCGTACATCCAATTCCATGGCGTTCAAGCGCGATCTGGAATACTCCGCTACCACAGCCGCCATGGCTCGCCTGCTCGATCAGGCGGAGCGGACCGAAGGATATGTCCCCGGCGAAACACCGGTGGTACTCATCGGCATGCTGCCCTCTTCGCGGATCTCCATGGAGCGTCCTGGCTTTGAGCAGATTGCCCGGGCGCAGGGCATGCGCTACACTTACGGAGCATCCTATGAAACGGCAAATTACTGGTATCTGCAGATGGCGCTGGGCGAGCCTGTCAATCTGGTCGATCACGATGAGCGCATACGCCTGAGCAGCCATCCGCTGGCCGCTTCGCTGCCGTCTTTCCCGGCGGAAGGCTGCTGCCGCATGATCGACGGATACCTGTTCATCCGCATCAACTGACCGCCCCGTGGCAAAGGAGAATGATGATGAATCCAACCTCCCTCCTGCGCAGGCAGAGCGCCTTTGACGCTGCCGCGCTCAAGCGCACCGCGCTCTGTACGCTCGCTTTTCTGTTTGCGGCGCATGCATTCTGCTTTTTCAATCTCACCTATTCCTCCGGCTCCGTGATGCTGCATGTATCCAGCGGCCGAAGCGCGCAGATCACCGCCGGACAGTATCTGCAGCCCATCTACTGGCGCCTGCGCGGCGGCATCTCCTCGCCGCTGTTTGTCGGCATGCTCAGCGCGCTGTATCTGACGCTGACCAACCTCGTGCTTGTGTGGCTCCTGCGCCTTCGCAATCCGCTGCCGGTCTTTGCGCTGTGCGGCACGACGAGCGTCAATGCCGCCGTGCTCTCCATCTGCGCCGCTTCGCTGCATACGGCGGACGCCGCCTTCCTTGCGCTGCTGCTGGCTGCGCTTGCCTGCGCCTGCTGTCTTCGCGTCCGGTTTGGCACGATACCCGGCGCGCTGCTGCTCACAGCCGCGCTGGCGCTTCACGCGGATGCATTTGCCTTCTTCGCAGCGGCGTCGCTGACCGTCATGCTCAGCGATCTTCTCTTGGACAAAAACGTAAAGGCATTCGCCGCCGACGCACTCCGCCTTGTGCTCACGCTCTTTGCCGCCGCGGCGCTCTTTGCGCTGGGCTTTGCCCTGATGCTGCGCCGCAATGGCGCGCAGGCGTCCGTATCCCTGAGCCTCATGGGCGGCAATCTTCCTGCTGCGTATCTGGCGCCCATACGCGCGCTGTTTGCTCCGCTGACGGCCTATGTGCATGTCAGCGCGGCAATCCGCATCCTGCTGGTGATTGCCGGCGTGCTGTGCATCGCAGGAATCGCATGCAGCCAGAGCAAATCTGAATCGATTCTGCTTGCCGCTGGCACGCTGCTGCTTCCCCTGTGCTGCGGGCTCACGCTGCTTTCCTCTCAGACCGGCGCGCAGACTGCGCCTGCACACTGCCTGCTGGATATATGGCTGATCGTGCTGATCAGCCGCGCCGCGCCATGCCGCAATGCTGTCTGCCGGGTGTTTACCGCCGCTTTTTCCGCCGCTTTTGCCGTGCTGTTTACGGGCTGCATCGTGTTTTCCAATCAGGTATACCTCAAAAAGAATCTGGAATTTGAATCCACACTCTCGCTCATGTCCCGCATCATCGCGCGCATGGAAGAAACGCCCGGTTTCGAGCCCGGTTACACGCCCGTGGCCTTCATCGGCACGCCGGAGGAATCCTCCTTCTCCGTGGAGCGCAAAGGCTTCGAGCACCTGAGTGCGCTGGAAGCAGCCAAAACCAATTATGCAATTGCTGATGACAGCGACATGATCTGGTACATGTGGGACGTGATGGGCTATCCCATCAACTTCGCCGACAGCTTCAGTATTGAGCGTCTGTCCAAAACGCAGCAGGCCGCTGAAATGCCGGTCTTCCCGCAGGAGGGAAGCTGCGCTTTTGTGGGCGACACGCTGGTCGTCAAGCTCAGATAATCATAAGCCGCCGCATCCTGTGCCCCCTGCCGGATGCGGCGGCTATTTTCGCTTTTCCGTCCTTCCTGCATTTGCCGTCGACAAAATGTGCGCGCATATGTATAATGTCGTTAGAATCATGTATATCAAGGAGGCTTCCATGCCTGCATCCTATGTCCATCAGAGCGTTGCCGCGAGCATCTGCGACGCGCTGTCCCTGTTTGAATCCAAGGCGCTGCGAAGCGCCGTGTTCGCCGGCAGCGAGGGTCCCGATCCCCTGTTTTTTTCGGTGATCCCCACGCCCGGTCAGCCGCTTGTGCCCAAGGTCGGATCGCTTCTGCACACGCGAAAGACTGATGACTTTTTGCTCGCGCTCGCCGATGCCTGCGCAAATAGCGAGCTGACGCGCGCATACTGCTGCGGCTTTTTCACCCATTACGCAGCCGATACGACGTTCCATCCCTTCGTCTATGCGCATTCGCTCAGCGAGGACGGCAGCTATTCCTCCACATCGCACTGCACGCTCGAGCACCAGCTCGAAACCCTGCACTACCGCCGTCAGGGGCATGCTAAAGGCCTGCCCGTACAGATGGCAGGCTTTGAGCAGCTGCGAAGCAGTGAGAAGGACGAGATTGCCCGCGCGCTGTCTCAGGCGATCCATCAGGTCTTTCCCGGCGAAAACCTGACCACCTTCCGCGTGCGGCGGAGCTTTGACGACGCCGTTGCGCTCTGCCGCCTGCTGCGCTCGGAGCGCGGCGTCAAGTTCCATGCGCTGGGCGGTCTGCTCAGGCCCTTTCATCTGGATGCGCCGCTGCATGCGCACATGATGCCTGCCGAAGCGCCGGACAGAGATATTGCCAATGATGCACACCGTCCGTGGGCGTCCATCTGGACGCCGGGCCAGCAGCGCACAGAAAGCTTTGACGAGCTGTATGCCGCAGCAGTTGAGCGCGGCAAAGCGCTCGTCACCGCCGCCAACAGCTATATGCTCGGCGACGCTGCCTATGCCACGCTGCGCGCGCTGCACGGCGGTCTGAGCTATGATTCCGGTCTGCCGTGGCAGACCACCTGTGCGCCCGTCAAAGCGCCCGGCGTGAAAAAACGTTGAAGGAACTGCCTGCAGATGCTTTCATCGGGAGAGCATGAAGTGATCCCGGATGCGCACAAGCGCGTGCACCATCCCCGGAAGCTCAACGGTTTCGCCGGCAACAGCCGGAATGCGCGCCACGACCTGCCCCGACTGCATCACGCGAATTTCGCCGAGCACATCGCCCTTTCTGATCGGCGCATTCACGCTTTCTGCCAGCGACGCCGCAAGCGAAATCTCCCCCTGCGTTCCTTTTCTGATCAGCAGATCGCACCGTCCGCCGCTGAGCGCGCTGACCGTATCGCTGCCGCCCATGCGCACGCGCACCTGTGCGCCCAGCGCGTCGCCCTCTTTGACCGGGCAAAAGCGTTCATATGCTGAAAAGCCGTATTCCAGCATGCTTCGCGCCTCATCAAAGCGCGTCTGGCCTGCGTCTGCGCCGAGTACAACGGCGATCAGGCGCAGGCTGTTTTTTTCCGCCGTCGCACTGATACAGTAACGCGCCTCATTGGTTGAGCCGGTCTTGTAGCCGTCGCAGCCCTGATAAAACCGGATGAGCCTGTTGGTATTGGTCAGCTGCGTTTTGCGTCCGCCCGGATGAATCAATTCATCCATCCAGACTGTGGAAAACGTATAATATAGCGGATGCCTGTCCAGCTGCGCGCTCAATGCCGCAACGTCGCGCGCGGTGGTATAGTGTCCCTGTGCCGGCAGACCCGTGCAGTTGACATAGTGCGTGTTTTCAAGGCCGAGTTCCTGTGCGCGCCTGTTCATCCTGTGAACAAAAGCCTCCTCTGTGCCGTCCATGTATTCGGCAAGGGCTACTGCCGCATCGTTTGCGCTGGCTACGATCACGCTTTTGAGCAGATCGCGGAGCTTATAGCGTTTGTTCGCATCCAGAAATACCTGACTGCCGCCCATCGAATTGGCACGAGCAGAAACCGTCACGCTGTCATCCAGTCCCGCGCGTCCTTCATCAATCGCCTCCAGTGTCAGCAGGATGGTCATCACCTTCGTCACGCTGGCGACAGGCCTGCGCTCATCGGCGTTCTTTTCAAAAATCGTCTGACCTGTCAGCGCGTCCGTCAGGATCACGCTCGGGCTCGTGATGGTAAATGGCGTACCCTCCTTAAGCGCAGCGCCGCTTTGCGCACGCGCCGCCGCAGGAATCGCTGCCAGAATCAGCAGCAATACAAGCATTCTTTTCATTGTTTCCTCCTTTTCACAGCCGTCCCGGAAGCCTGCCGCCTACTGCGCCATCATCTGCTCAATCTCGTCCGCCTCAAGCAGCGGATGCAGCGCCATGTTAATCCCCTGCGCAAGCACGCCTGCCATGCGTTCCACCAGCGCGTCCACCTCGCGCGGGGTCACAATCAGATCGCCCAGCTGTTCAGAGACAACTTTTGATACGCAGGAGGCCAGCTTCTCCTCGTCATCCTCGCTGCCGCCGTCTGCCCGGACAAGGCTTCCGATCGCGTCGCTGGCAATCGTGGATGCATACACCACCATCGGCACGCCCACAGCAATGACCGGCACGCCCAGCGTCTGTCTGGTGAGCGCCTTTCGGTGATTGCCCACGCCGCTGCCCGGTGCGATTCCCGTATCCGCAATCTGAATGGTCGAGCAGATGCGCCCGGAGCTCCTCGCCGCCAGCGCATCCACCGCAATCACCGCATCCGGCTGCACATGGCCCGTCATACCGCGAAGCACCTCCGCCGTTTCAATGCCCGTCACGCCCAGCACGCCCGGCGCCAGCGCGCATACGCTTGACAGCCGCTTTGCCACATCGTCAGGCAGGCAGCCGTCCATATGGCGCGTCACCAGCACGCGTTCTACGGTTCTGGGGCCCAGCGCATCCGGCGTAACGCTGCGATTGCCAAGGCCCGTCACAAGCACCGTCTTTGCGCCGGCGGGCAGCATCTCTGCGATCGCCCTGGCCAGTTCGCAGCTCAGCGCCCTGCGCATATCCAGCGCGATCGTCATCGTCTGCGGGCAGCTGAGCGTCACGTAGGTGCCCATCGGCCGACCAAGCTCCTGCTGCGCCTCATGCGTCGTGATGCGCACCACCGTGCGCTCGATGCCGCATGGCAGGCGCTCGCTTTCCACAGGCGCGCTTCCCTGCGCCTCCAGCGCCAGATCCGTCCATTTTGCTCTCATGCTTTCCTCCGGAAATTCAATGGCTTTGCTTGTAATTTACCCGGCAATGCGGTAAAGTATAAGCAGTTTAAGCGGCAAATCTGCCGGGTGAAAGGAGACTTTTCATGTCTGCTTCTATGATGCATGATGCAATGGGCATGGTGCGCGTGATGGCGGCCTCGCCTCGCGTTCATCTGGGTAATCCGAAAAAGAACGCGGAGGAAATCTCCGCGCTGCTGGATATCGCCGATCAAAACGGCGTATGCGTATGTGTCTTTCCTGAACTGAGCCTGAGCGGCAGCACCTGCGGCGACCTGTTTTTTCAGGACACGCTGCTTGGCAGTACGCTTGAGGCGCTTAAAATCCTGATCGGGCGCCCGACGAAAACCGCTTTCGTCGTCGGTGCGCCGCTTGCAATCGGCGCTAAGCTCTATAACTGCGCCATCGTCATCAGCGGCGGACAAGCGGTGGTCATTCCCGATCAGGCATGTCCGAAGGACAGAAGCCGCTGGTTCTGCGCGGACGTTCCGTCCCTGTGCAGCGTGCAGATTCCCGGCATTGCGCCGGAAAACGTGCGCATTGCCCGTGATCCCGTGATCGATTTCGGCCGCTTCACCCTCGGCGTAGAGATCGGCGAGCGCTTTCTTGCCCCTGCCGCGCCGGGCAGCGCCATGATCACCGCAAACCTCTGCGCCTGCGCCGAGCTTGCAGGTTCGCATACCCTGCGCACGCACACGCTCTCAGCACACAGCGCGCGCTGCCTGAGCAGCCTCATCTATGCCGGCGCAGGCTTTGGCGAATCCACAACCGATATGGTTTTCTCCGGCTATGCAGGCATTTATGAATGCGGTGAATGCCTGAGCGAGAATGCGCGCTTTGCCCGCGAATCTTCCTATGCCATCGCCGATATCGACGTGCAGCGCCTTGCCTTCAAGCGCCGCGCACATTATGCCTTTGCATCAAGCCCCTGTGAAGGCGGCACGCTCTCTCTTGCAGCTTGCGCGCCGTCCTGCTGCGGCAAGCTGCTCCGGCCGCTTTCCGCGCTCCCCTTCCTGCCCGCTAAAGAAGATCAGGAAGCCTATCTGCTGGACGCGCTGCGCATTCAGGCAAACAGCCTCATCCGGCGCATGGAGCACATCCGCACCCGCAGGCTGGTCGTCGGCGTATCCGGCGGTCTGGATTCCACGCTTGCGCTGCTTTCCGCCGCCTATGCTTACGATCTGGCCGGCTGGGACAAGCAGGGCATCGTCGGTATCACCATGCCCGGCTTTGGCACGGGTACGCGCACCAAGGGCAACGCCGACAATCTCATGGAGCTCATCGGCTGCACAACGCTCACCATCCCCATCGGTGCTGCCGTCACGCAGCATTTTGATGATATCGGACAGAGCATGGACGTGCATGACGTTTGCTACGAGAACAGTCAGGCACGCGAACGCACGCAGATCATCATGGACTATGCCAACAAGATCGGCGCACTGGCGCTGGGCACAGGCGACCTGAGTGAGCTGACGCTGGGCTGGTGCACATACAACGGCGATCACATGAGCATGTACAACCTGAACGGCAGCATTCCCAAGACGCTGATGCGCTCCATGGTCGCCTGCGCTGCAGGAATACTGGGCGAGCGCATCGTGCCCGTTGTGCAGGATATTCTCGATACACCCGTCTCGCCCGAGCTGATCCCCGGCGAAAACGGTGAAATCGTGCAGAAAACCGAGGAAACACTGGGCGCATACGAACTCCACGATTTCTTCCTCTGGCACATGATGGACGCCGGCGCCGGCCCCAAAAAGCTCTATGCCATGGCCTGCCAGACCTTTGCCCCGGTACATGCGCCCGAAGAAATCCTGCGCGCGCTGCGCATATTCGTGCGCCGCTTCTTCACCCAGCAGTTCAAGCGCTCTGCCATGCCGGATGGTCCTCAGGTCACGCCGGTGAGCCTCTCCCCGCGCGGGAGCTGGCACATGCCCTCCGATGCGCAGATGCAGCTGTGGCTGGACGAAGTGGACGATATTACGCCCTGATCAACGCAAAACTCCGATCTATAGGGATCGGAGTTTTTCTTTACTTCAAGCTGCATATGCATTACAATAAATATACATTCATCTATCCGAGGTGATACCATGCGTGCTTCTCTCTGCCTCTTGTTTGCGCTGTTGCTTCTTGTGCCTCTGAGTTCGCTTGCGTCCGATGCGCCGAAGTTCTTCATCGCAACCGACCTGCACTACATCTCGCCCGGGTTGACTGATCACGGTGCGTACTTCACGCGCATGATCGAAAACGGCGACGGAAAGATGGTGCACTACTGCGAGGAGATCACTGATGCGTTCGTGCAGGAAGTCATCGACCAGCATCCGGACTGCCTGATTCTCTCCGGCGATCTGACATTCAACGGCGCGAGAAAGAGCCACGAGGATCTTGCCGCCAAACTGCGCCTGATCGATAAAAGCGGCGTCCCTGTGTATGTACTGCCCGGCAATCACGATGTATACCGCTATGCTGCCGCATCATTCTCCGGCAATTCATACGAGCTGGTGGACAGTGTCAGCAGCGAGGAATTTGCACAGATCTACCATGATCTCGGTTTTGACGGTGCGGTCTCCCGCGATCCCTATTCCCTCAGCTACATCGCTGAGCCCGTTTTCGGCGTATGGCTTGTGATGCTGGACGTCAATACGCAGTTCATGCCCGGCGCTGTCGCACAGAATACATTTGCATGGCTGGAAAAAGTGCTTGAAAAAGCACAGGAAACCGGAAAACACACGATCGCCGTCAGCCATCAGAATCTCTACGCGCATTCCAGTCTGCTCTATGAGGGCTATGTGATCCCCAACGCGTCCATGCTTGAATCCCGCTACGAAAAATATGGCGTCGCCGTCAATCTCAGCGGCCATCTGCACATGCAGCATACCGTCTCAAAGGAAGGCAAAACGCCGGAGATCGCCACCTCTTCGCTTCTCGTCTCTCCCTGTCAGTACGGCGTGATCACGCTGAGCGGCGATCATGCGGATTACACCACCAGAATGGTTGACGTATCCGCATGGGCAAAGAAAAACGGCAGCACAGATCCCACTCTGCTCAGATTCCGCGAGTATGCGGCAGGTTTCTTCGCCATCACCGCCGTCCGCCAGGCCGCTGTACAGCTCCAGGGCGTTTCCGATGCGAGCGATATGGCGACATGGCTGGCCAATCTCAATGCGGCGTATTTCTCCGGGCGCATGGATACCGTCGATCCCGGCAGCGAATATGCAGGACGCTGGATTGAAAGCGGCACATTTTTCGGAGAATACGTAAAAAGCATCCTCTCAGAGCCGCTGCGCGACCACACGAAACTCACATTCCCTCTATAACAGCATACAAAAAGGACGTTTCTCCTGAAACGTCCTTTCATGATGTGCTGTCATGCTCTGACCTGCGCGATGGATTCGCCCTCGACCAGCGAATAATCCACCTTCACATGCCTTGCCTCGCCGCCCTCAAGCATGTCGCACAGCAGCTCCACGCTCTTTCTGGCGATCTCCTCCACCGGCTGGCGCACGGATGCGATAGAGGGCACGTAATACCGGGCCATCACTGTGCCGTCAAAACCGGAAACAGAGACATCCTCCGGCACGCGCAGGCCCATATCGCGCAGCGCACGCGTCACACCCATAGCCATCATGTCGCTCATCGTCATCACAGCAGTCACGTCCTGATGCTTTTCAAAGAAGCGCACCGCGCTCTCATAACCGCCCTCCAGAGAAAAACGGGACAATACGTATTCGTCCGGATCATACTCGATGCCATGTGCCCTGAGGCTGTCCATCGCCCCCTGATAGCGTCTGGCAAAGATATCGTCGCCGTCCCTGTTGCCGCCAAAGACCGCCACACGCGTATGCCCCTGATCGAGAATCCTGTCCATCATCGCGCGCATCGCCGCCCTGTCGTCAACACACACGCTGGAAGCATTGTCAAACTCGGCACGCTCGGCGTCAACCGTGGCAAACACAACCGGAACGCCCACCGCGCGCACCGCCTCGCAGCGCTCATCCAGACGCGAACCCAGCAAAATGAAGCTGCCCGCGCGCTTTTCGGCATAGAGCTGACGCATCGCGTCAAACTCATCGTCTTCCTCGTCGATATATTTGACCAGAAACGGCGTTTTGTGTCCCTGCGCAAATTCAATCATCTGCGTGGCCACGTCATTGAGGAATGCGTTTCTGCGTCCGCGAACGATGATTGCCGCATACCCCGGCTTGGTGTTTTTCAGATTACGGGCATTGCGGTTCTGCACAAAGCCGAACTGCTCCACCACATCAAGCACCTTTTTGCGGGTTTCCTCGCTGACGTCCGGCCGTCCGTTGAGCACACGGGATACCGTGCTCACAGCGACGCCCGCCTTGCGCGCCACATCGCGAATCGTATAAATCTCCACTGAGCGCCCTCCGTTTCGCAGCGTTTCCTGCATTTCCCGCAGTCGGAAACGTTTTCATGCTTCTATTATAAAAGAACTGCCCGCAAAGTGCAAGCAGTTCTTTTGGATTCACAGATTGAGCAGAATCAGTGCGGCAAGGATCACGCCCATGGCAAGGATCTGCCTGCGGCTGAGTTTTTCACGGAAAACCGCTCGGCCCACCAGCGTAATGAGCACTATGGTGCCTACGGAATACGTCGGATACGCGATGACCGCAGGCACCGCGCCAAGGGAGAGCAGCAGAAAGCGCGCAGAAAAATAATTCGGCACGCCCACCAGCAGGCCAAAGGCAATATCTGAAACGGTCAGCTTCTGCCTCCTGACGACAGCCAGCAGCGCACAAAGCGCCAGCGCCACAAAGAACGTATAGAACAGATACTGATCAGAAAGCGCGCTGCTGCCCAGCTGCTCATAGATCTTACTGAGCACGTCCGTGCTGCCGCCTGCAATGAGCAGGATCACAAGACCCAGCGCATTCTTCGCGCGGGCGCTTCCCTTCTCCAGCTGGATGAGCACAATAGCGATGATGGCCAGCACGATGCCCGCGATCTGCGCCGCGCGCGGCACCTCGCCAAAGGCAAGAATCGAGGTGAGCGTAGGCACGATGACGCCCAGCTTCATGAACGTCGCCGGAAGCACCACGCCGTTCACGCGGATATTCCACTGCAGCAGCATGAAGCTGCCCAGATACATCGCGCCGCTGACAAGGCCGAGGCCCAGCGCAAATCCGAGCCCGTCCGCCTTCGGGAACAGATCGATACTGCCCGCAAGCGCAAGCGACAGGATCGTGCACATAGCGTAGTTCATCGCCAGCATGCTGATGTTGTTTTTCGCCTTTCCTTCGCTCAGACGCATGCACACGGAAACAAGCATGCTTGAGACGATAGCGAGAATAAGATAAAGCATATATGCCTCCAAAACGGATGTAATGATCAAGCCGCATCATTATAGCACAAGCCTTGTCAAAAAGAAAGAGCTGCCGAAGCAGCCCAGACCATCAATAAAGCCCATGTCTTCAACTCGAAAACATGGGCTTTATTGATAATCTGAGGCAAAAGCAAAAGCTTCTGCCTTTTGGTTTTGTTCATCAGTAGGACTTGAGCGTACCGACAATCTCCTGTGGATTGCCAATCTTCTGCGCATCGCAGTATTCGCCAAGCTCGCGCGCGATGCGCGGGCAGGCAAACGGATCGGTGAAATTCGCCGTGCCGACCTGCACAGCCTGCGCGCCGCAGAGCATGAACGCCGCAGCGTCCTCGCCCGTCTCAATGCCGCCCAGACCGATGATCGGGATGCTCACCTTTTTAGCGCACTGCCAGACCATGCGCAGCGCCACCGGACGCACCGCCGGGCCGGACAGACCGCCGGTGTTATTCGCCAGGATCATCCTGCGCTTGTGTACATCCACCGCAATGCCGGTCAGCGTGTTGATCAGCGAGATCGCATCCGCGCCCGCCTCCTGCGCTGCCAGCGCATTCTCGGTAATATCGGATACATTGGGCGTGAGCTTGACAATCAGCGGCTGCCTGCTGTGCGCCTTGACCGCCTTCGTGATTTCATACACGCTCTCCGGCTTCACGCCGAAGGCCACGCCGCCGTCGTGCACGTTCGGGCAGGAGATATTCATCTCCAGCATGTGTACGCCGGTATTTGCAAACGCCTCTGCCGCCTGACAGTAATTCTCGATCGAGGTACCGAAGAAATTGGCGATGACCGCCACATCCTTGCTGAGCAGCCACGGCAGATCGTTTTCGATAAAGCTCTCAATGCCCGGGTTCTGCAGGCCCACGCAGTTGAGCATGCCGCTGGGCGTTTCAGTCAGGCGGGAGGGCGGATTGCCCATGCGGCCGCCCAGGCACAGACCCTTGACAGAGATACCGCCAAGCGCGCTGATATCATAGAGCTCGTCATATTCACGGCCAAAACCGAAGGTGCCGCTGGCAGCGATGATCGGGTTTTTCATCTGCACGCCGCACAGATTGAGAGACAGATCAGCCACCGAAAGCCACCTCCTTGCTGTCAAATACCGGTCCGTCCTTACACACGCGCTTATACGTCCACGTGCCGTCCGGCAGATTGATCTTCACATTGCAGCCCAGGCAGGCGCCGATGCCGCAGCCCATGCGTTCCTCCAGAGAGAGCTGGCACGGGATATCCATGTCATTGGCGATCTTCTGCACAGCCGCGAGCATCGGCGTCGGGCCGCAGGCCATGATCAGATCCGGGCGCTTTTGCTCAATCGCCTCCAGCAGCGGCTTGGTCACCAGCGCACGCTCGCCGATGGAGCCGTCGTCGCTGACGGCAACGACCCTGCACGGCGCCTGCGTCATGCCGTAGACATGATTCTTCGTGCGGAAGCCGAAGAACGCGCAGGAGCTTTCGGTCGCAAAGCCGTCCATTGCGCCGCAGATGGGCGCAACGCCCACGCCGCCGCCGACGAAATAAATGGTCTGCGCGCCCTTGCCGTCAAAGCCGGCGCCCAGCGGTCCCAGGCACTTCACGGTATCGCCTTCCTTCAGGCTGCAGATCATCTGCGTTCCGCGGCCCTTGGGCTGAATCGCCAGCGTCAGCGTACCGGCGGCTGCGTCCATCGCCATCAGGCTGATTGGGCGGCGCAGCACGTGTGCGTTATCCGGCACGAGCATGTGGATAAACTGGCCGGGCTTCGCCTCACAGGCGATCTCCGGCGCATGGAGAATGATGCGGATCAGACCCTCGGCGAGTACGTCCGAGGACAGAACCTTTGCGTCGATATCTTTCATGGTACACCCTTCTTGGGGCTTCCGCCCCAAACCCCGCCCGGGGACATTGTCCCCGGACCCCTTCATTCGGGGAACTCGCATAGTCGTGCAAGCGCTCCTTGCGATTCCCGACGTTCCGCCTGCCTGTTTCCGCCACTGGCGGCGGCAGGCTTCAGTCCACTTCGCGGCTGCTTAAAGCTGCTGTTCTCGGATTCCCCTCCGCTGCGCGCATGCGCGCAGCGATGAAGGGTGCAGGGATAATATCCCTGCCAGGGGCGCGGGGACAGCGTCCCCGCACGTCTCCCCCGGTCTTACTTGATCTCCTTGCCCATTTCCTTCAGGCTGGAAGCGAGGTCTTCGCGCATGCGCAGCGCCTCGTTGCGGGCGGCGACGTCAAAGGCCACACCCTCCTGCTTCTTCCACGCGCACAGGATGGAGCGGGAAGCATTGACGATCGCGCCGTTGCCGTTCTTGTCGAAGCAGCCGGCGATGTCCTTGCCGGTCGCGCCCTGCGCGCCATAGCCCGGCACCAGGAAGAAGGTATGCGGCATGCGCTCGCGCAGCGCAGTGCCCTGCTGCGGATAGGTCGCGCCGACGACCGCGCCGATGACGCTGTAGCCCAGCTCGCCGCGGGTACCCTCGCCCCACTCCTCAACCAGATCGGCAACCGCCTCATACAGCGTGCGGCCATCCTCATACTTGAGGTCCTGCAGCTGGCCGGAGGACGGATTGCTGGTCTTCACCAGCGCAAACACGCCGGTGCCATTGGCCGCGCAGGCCTCGGTGAACGGCTTGATGCCATCCACGCCCAGATACGGGTTGATGGTCGCGATATCGGAGGAGAAGGCCTGCTCCTCGCCATAGGGCATCGGGGTCTTGCCGACATAGGCATTGGCATAGCACGCGGCGGTCGCGCCGATGTCGTTGCGCTTGACGTCGGCCATGACGATCATGCCCTTGCTCTTCGCATAGGCCATGGTCTTCTCGAAGGCAACCATGCCCGCCGCGCCGTACATCTCGTAGTAGGCAACCTGCACCTTCACAGCCGGAACGATATCGTACAGCGCGTCCACCAGACGGACATTGTACTGATAGACTGCCTCAGCAGCATCCTCGAAGGACTTGATGCCCTCCGGCATCACTTCCTGAATGAAGCTCTCCGGCAGGTACTCAATGCGGGTGTCCAGACCGGCGACGGTCGGGTTCTTGAGCTCGCTGATGCGCTTGGCCATCTTTTCCATGATATTCATAACGTTTCTTCCTCCTGTTGTTTTTCTCTATTCATAGGGAACGATAGGGCTGCCGCCCTATAACCCGCTCGGGGACATCGTCCCCGAACCCCTTTACCGCTTCGCGGCCGCTTTAAGCCGCTATTCTTGGATTCTCCTCCGCTGCGCATGCGCGCAGCGTAATGGGTGCAGGGACAATGTCCCTGCCAGGGGCGTGGGGACGGAGTCCCCACATATCCCCGTGCGTCCCCCTTACTCCTGGTCGATCACGCGGCCGCCGACGATCGTCATGCAAACGGCGCCAAAGTATGTCTTGCCGTGGAACGGCGTGTTGTGGCCGCGGGAGACGAACTTCTCCGCGTTTACGGTGATCTCGCGGTCCGGATCGAGCACGACGATATCCGCCGCACTGCTGACAGCGAGATTGCCGCCCTCCACGCCCAGCAGCCTCGCCGGGGTGGCGCTCATCTTATCGATCAGCTGGCTGAGGGTCAGATGGCCGTCCTTGACCAGCTTGGTGTTGCTGATGCAGAAGGCTGTCTCAAAGCCGCTGATGCCGCTGGCCGCGATGTGGAATTCGACCTTCTTTTCATCCTGATGGTGCGGCGCATGGTCGGTGGCAATCGCATCGAGCGTGCCGTCGACCAGACCGGCAATACACGCCTGACGGTCCTCCTCCTCGCGCAGCGGCGGGTTCACGCGGCAATTGCTGTCATAGCCGATGACCCACTCGTCCGTCGCGCCGATGTAGTGCGGCGCGGTCTCTGCGGTCACGCGCACGCCGCGCTTCTTCGCCTCGCGCACCAGCTGCACGCCGCCCTTGGTGGAGACATGGCACAGGTGAATGCGCTTGCCCACGGCCTCGGCCACGAGGATATCGCGGGCAATCATGACCTCCTCCGCCGCGCGGGTGATGCCCGGCAGGCCCAGCTTGGTGGAGATGAAGCCTTCGTTCATGACGCCGTCCGCCACAAGGTTCTTATCCTCGCTGTGGCTCATGACGAACACATTGAAGTAATCGGCATACTCCATGGCCAGACGCAGCAGGTTGGAATTGGCGACCGGCTTACCGTCGTCGGAGATGGCGATGATGCCAGCCTGCTTCATGCGGCCGATTTCGGCCATTTCCTTGCCCTCAAGGCCCTTGCTGATCGCGCCGACCGGATAGACATGCACGCCGCTGCCCTGCCACTGGGCCTTTTCCAGAATATAGCGGGTCACAGCCGCGTTATCGTTGACCGGATGCGTATTGGGCATGCAGCACACGCCGGTGAAACCGCCGCGCGCAGCCGCCTTCGTGCCGGAGATGAGATCTTCCTTGTATTCCTGACCCGGATCGCGCAGATGGCAATGCATATCGATGAAGCCCGGGGCAACGACCTTGCCGCTCGCGTCGATGACCTGCACATTCTCGGCAGAGAGATTTTCGCCGATGGCCGCAACCCTGCCGTTTTCCACCAGAATATCGGCGATCTTGTCGATTCCGTTTGCCGGATCGATCACGCGGCCGCCGCGGATGAGCATCGAATTGAGCATCGTTACGCCTCCCTTCTGGTGAGCATGTAGAGCAGCGCCATGCGAACCGCCACGCCGCTTTCCACCTGCTGATTGATGACCGACTGCGCGCTGTCCGCCGCGCTGGATGCGATTTCCACGCCGCGGTTCATCGGGCCCGGATGCATGACCAGCGCATGCTTCTTCGCCAGCGCCACGCGCTCGGGCGTGATCTCCCAGTTATCGCAGTACTCGGCGACGGACGGGAACAGGCCCTTCTGCTGACGCTCGCGCTGGATGCGAAGGCCCATGACCACGTCCGCGCCCTCGCAGGCGTCCTCGATGGTCGGGGCGACGGTGCAGCCCAGCTTCTCAATCTGCATCGGGATGAGCGTGGGCGGCGCGCAGAGCACGACGTTTGCGCCCATGGTGGTCAGGCCATAGATATTGGAGCGGGCCACGCGGGAGTGCATCACATCGCCGCAGATAGCAACCTTGATGCCGCTCAGATCGCCCAGATGGTCGCGCATGGTCATCATATCCAGCAGCGCCTGGGTCGGATGCTCGTTCATGCCGTCGCCCGCGTTGATGATGCTCGAGCGCACATGCTTGGCCAGCAGGGCCGGCGCGCCGGACATCGGATGGCGGATGATGATCACGTCCGTGCCCATCTGATCGAGCGTCACGCCGGTATCGATGAGGGTTTCGCCCTTGGCGACAGAGGACGCGCTGGCGGAGATATTCGCCGCCGCAGCGGACATATACTTGCTCGCCAGCTCGAAGGACATGCGGGTGCGGGTGGAGTTCTCGTAGAACAGGGTCACGATGGACTTGCCCTGCAGGTGCGCGGTCTTCTTGTTGCTCGAGCGCACGATCTGGCGCATCATCATGGCATTGTCGAGGATCTCGGTGATCTCCTCGCGGCTCACGCCGTCAAGGCCCAGAAGGTCTTTGCGTTTCATCAGCAATGCGTTCACTCGCCTTTCTTCTTGTCGTAGAGCACGATGTTCAGCTGTCCGTCAATTTCCGGTACATTCACGCCGACCATCTCATTCTTGCTGGTGGGCAGGTTTTTACCGACGTAGTCCGCCCGGATGGGCAGTTCCCTGTGACCGCGATCGACCATCACCGCCAGCTGAATCAGCGCCGGGCGGCCCATATCGCAGATCGCGTCCATCGCCGCGCGCGCGGTGCGGCCGGAGTAGAGCACGTCGTCCACCATGATGATCTTCGCGTCGTGTACCTGGAAGGGCAGATCGGTGGTATTGACGACAGGATGCTCGGTGAGGATGGAGAGATCGTCGCGATAGAAGGTGATATCCAGCACGCCCATGGGCAGCTTCACACCTTCAACCTCCTCGATGAGATCCTGCAGCATGCGCGCCAGCACGACGCCCCTGCGCTGGATGCCCACCAGCGTGAGCCCCTCCACGCCGCGATTGTTCTCAATGATTTCATGGGCCACACGGCGAAGCGCGCGCTTTACGCCCTGCTCGTCCATGATGTCCGCTTTGAATTCCAGCTTGACCGCCACGTTGTTTCGCCCCTTTTCTTCAAAATAAACCGGCATGCTGCCGGCGGCATCACCGACAAAGCTTCGTGAATCTCACAGCTTTGCGGACGAGGCCGATGATCTGCAAAAAGATTTACATAAAAAACACCCTGTCCCGAAGATCGGAACAGGGCAAACACCGGCGTGACGCCGGGAACACGACCGACAAAGCCCTGCATGCATCCATGCCTGTCCGCCGAGGCCGGAGGATTCCATGAATTCATACAGATAAGCTTGCAGATGTGCGCTATGCTATTTGCCGCCTTGCCGACCTCACGGGATCGAATTAAAGGCTCCTTGGATTTGACCTATTATAGCATTATTCGCACATAAAGAAAAGGGGCGTTTGCATTTTTCTTTATATATTGACATTTATGGCGTATCGATCTATATTGATTGCATCAACCCAAGGAGGCTTTCAGCATGAACCACGCACAAAAGGCACGCGAACTCTTCCTTTCCGGCTGCAGCTGCTCGCAGGCGGTATTTGCCGCATTCGCCGATGATTTCGGCATGGATCAGGATACGGCGCTTCGCCTCGCCTCCTCCTTTGGCGGCGGCATGGGCGGCATGCGCGAAACCTGCGGCGCGGTTTCCGGCATGCTGATTGTCGCGGGGCTCAAGTGGGGCTACAGCGAGGTCGGTAATCTGGATATCAAGACCGCGCACTATGCGCGCGTGCGAAAGCTCATTGATTCCTTCAAAGTCGAGCATACCACCATCGTCTGCCGGGAGCTGCTCGCGCATCTGGGCGAGCTGAAAAAAGATCCCAGCGCGCGCACGGCGGAGTATTACAAGGTGCGGCCCTGCGTCATGTTCGTGGAAACGGCGGCAAGGCTGCTGGATGAGATGGACAGGCAGAAAGAAAAATAATATACGATCATGCCGGACTGCCCAATACAGTCCGGCGGTTTGATTTTTAATTGATACAATCAATTGACTCACCCATGCTCGCGGTCTGTCATCACATAAATTCCTTCCTGAACTGCAGAAAGCGTTGCCATGGCGCATACAGCTATGGCAATGCACTTCCATTTCACAAAGGATATTGTCAAAGGCAATGCAAACAGAAGCAGCCCCGTTACTTTGTTCATTATCGTATGCAGGGCTACGAACTGTTTTTTCCTCACATATCCCTGTATGATATTCCTGATTTTGATCACCGCAATCACACCGCCCCATATCCACAGCCACCCCGGAATCGGAATTGCCGGCAGCAGCTTAAACAAAGACGCCGCTGCAAAAACAAGGTCGGCAATTGTGTCCAGCTGGCTTCCAAACCTGCTGGTGCTGTTTGTTTTTCTGGCGATTGTCCCATCTATCATATCACTAAAACCGCACATGAGATATGTGATATAGAATTCTATGGAAAAAGCAGGAAAGAACAGCAACAAAATGCTGCCGAAAATACGACAACCCGTAAGTATATTTGCAATATGCTTCGTCATCTGTTCACCCGCAAATTGGAATTTACTCAGTTAGTAATCTTTCAGTTTCTTCCATGTCCTTTTCAATCAGGGGTCGCATACTGTCCTTGTACTTCGATAAATCAGCGCCATGAAAACAGGACAGTATCCTTGGAATGTATTGTGGTTTTGCC
>JAFWXL010000069.1 GCA_017545905.1 Clostridia bacterium
GCGGGCCTGCAGGCTGCCGCTGACGAGATCATGGAGAAGACCAACGGCGAAGTGAAGGTTTCTATCTATCCGTCTTCCCAGCTGGGCGGCGAGGAAGATATGATCGACCAGGCGATTGCCGGCATCGGCGTCGCGGTTCTGACTGACGCTGGCCGTATGTCCAGCTACGTCAACGACATCGGTATCTTCAACATGGCGTACTTTGTTGACAGCTACGAGGCTGGCCTGAAGGTTATCGCGACCGATACTTTCCAGGGCTGGGTCGAGGAGCTGGCCAATAACCACGGCATCCGCGTCCTGTGCTTCAACTACTATGACGGCGCGCGCTCCTTCATGCAGAACAAGGAAGCGTACACCCCGGCCGACCTGAAGGGCCTGGTTACCCGTACCCCGGGCGCTGCTCCGTACAACGAGTCCATCACCGCGATGGGCGCGACTCCGTACAACGTTGCCTGGTCCGAGGTTTACAACTCCATCCAGACCAAGGCGATCGACGCGTGCGAAGTGCAGTACACCTCCGCCGTGTCTTCCCACATCTATGAGGTCTGCAAGTACGTGACCAAGACCGAGCACATCAACCTGTTCAACTGCCTGATCGCTGGCGAAGCCTGGTTCAAGAAGCTGCCGGCCGAGTATCAGCAGATCGTGCTGGACGCCTGCTACAACAACGCGTATGAAAACGCGATGTCCATCGTCGCCGCTCAGGCCGACATGGAGAAGACTCTGGTTGACAACGGCATGACCATCCTCGAGGTGGACAAGGCCCTGTTCAACGAGGCTGTTGCTCCGGCTTATGAGAAGCTGGGCTGGACCGAGCTGCGCGCCAAGATCTACGAGGAAGCTGGCATCTAATTCGGTCATTTCTGGCATGTGAGAAAGGGCGAAGGTTCATCCGAGCCTTCGCCTTTCTTCTTCTTGAATGAATACGAAGGAGCGAATCGTTTCCATGAATACGCTGAAAAAGATTTATGCAAAGTTCTGCGTGCTTGAGCAGTGGATCGCCATGGCTCTGCTGGCAGGCATCACCATTCTGGTCTTTGTTTCTGCGCTGATGCGTACCCTTGGCTTCCCGCTCAACTGGGCGCAGGACGCCGCGCTGATCATGTTCGCGTGGCTTGCCTTCATTGGCGGCGACATCGCGCTGCATTCCACCGGTCTGATCGGCGTTGATCTGATCGTGACCCATTTCCCGAAGGTCGTGCAGAAGGCGATCGATATCCTCTTCAAGGTGATCATGATCGCGTTCCTGGTCGTTCTGGTCATTTATGGCTATCAGTATGTGATGACCGGCTACAAGCGCCTGATCACCACTCTGAATGTGTCCTATGCGTTTGTTACCGCTGCCGTTCCGGTTGGCGCGCTGCTGATGATCATCTCCGTCGGCCAGAACCTGTACAAGAGCATCAAGACGCCTGTTAAGAATTGGGGTGAAAAGGCATGATTGCGGCTATCGGTATTTTCTTTGTGTTCCTTCTGCTGGGCATGCCTGTCGCCTTCGCGATCGGTATTTCCGGCTGGTCCTTCTTCATGATCCGTGAGCTGCCGCTGAGCATCATGGTTCAGAAGTCCATTTCCACCACGCAGTCTTTCACCATGCTGGCGATCCCGCTGTTCATTCTGGCGGGCAACCTGATGAATGCCACCGGCATCACCAAGCGCCTGATGAATCTGGCCAGCGTGCTGTGCGGCCATATGTATGGCTCCGTCGGCCAGGTTTCCTGCGTGCTGTCCACGCTGATGGGCGGCGTTTCCGGCTCCGCCGTCGCGGACGCTGCCATGCAGTGCCGTATCCTCGGTCCGGAGATGACGAAGCTCGGCTACTCCCGCGGCTGGTCCGCGGCTGTTAACGGCCTGTCCGGCCTGATCGTTGCGACGATTCCGCCGTCCATGGGTCTGATCATCTACGGTACCACCGGTGAGGTTTCCATCGGCCGCCTGTTCATGGCCGGCTGGTTCCCGGGCATCGTCATGATGCTCTTCCTGATGATCGCTGTTCGCTGGTCCGCTCGCAAGTACGGCTACAAGCCGGCTCGCGAGAAGATGGCTCCGGCCTCCGAGATCATCAAGGTCTGTGTGGATTCCATCTGGGCGCTCCTGTTCCCGATTCTGCTGATCGTCCTGATCCGCTTCGGCATCATGAGCCCGACCGAGTCCGGCGCCTTCGCCTGCGCGTATGCGCTGGTGGTAGGCCTGGTGATCTACCGCGAGATGACTCCGGCGATCATGATGCAGACCCTGAAGGATTCCGTCAAGGACGTCACCGTTATCGCGATCATCCTGTGCTTCTCCGGCGTGTTTGGCTACGGCGTCGTCTTTGATGACCTGACCACCACCCTGGCGACTGCGCTGGTTGCGATCACCTCCAACAAGATCGCGCTGCTGTTCCTGGTCATTCTGTTCCTGTTCATCTGCGGCTGCTTCATGGAGACCACGGTTATCGCGCTGATCCTGACCCCGATTCTCAAGCCGGTTATGGAGAGCGTAGGCGTCGATCCGGTCGTCTTCGGTATGATCATGATGACCTGCGTCACCTTTGGCGTCATGACTCCGCCGGTTGGCACCGGTCTGTACACCACTGCCGACATCATGGGCTGCTCCATTCAGGACGTTGTCAAGGACGGCTGGCCGTTCTATGTGGCGGTTCTGCTGGTTGTCGTCGTGATGGTCTTCTTCCCGGATGCCGTGCTGTTCCTGCCGAACCTCGTGTACGGCGTGGGCGGCGCGTAATCGCGGCAATAGCATAATAGTGCTATAAGCAAAGCGGCATGCATTTGTGAAACTTTTACGAAACAATTGCGTAAAAGGGGTGGCAAATGCATGCCTTTTGTGATATAATTTTTCCATGGTAATATACTAGTATATGCAAAGGGTGATCGACATGAAAATGAATCGTGCGGCGCTTGCGGATCGCGCAGCGTGGGAAAACGTGAATGTCGTCCTGCCGCAGTATGATGTGCAGGCGATGGTGGATGCGACGAAGGAAAATCCGATTTGGGTACACTTTGGCGCAGGTAATATCTTCCGCGGCTTTATCGCTGCTTTGCAGCAGAAGCTGCTGAACGAGGGCCTCTGCGATCGCGGCATCATCGCAGCGGATACCTTCGACTATGAGATTATTTCCAGGATCTACAATCCGTTCGATTGCCTGACCATGAACGTGACCCTCAATCCGGATGCGACCACCAGCCGCGAGATCATCGCTTCCGTCGCCGAGGGTCTGCGAGCCGACGCGAAGGACGCCGCTCAGATGGCGCGCTTTGCCGAGATATTCGTCAATCCGTCCCTGCAGATGGTATCCTTTACCATCACCGAGAAGGGCTATGCCCTGCGCAACATGGCCGGCGAACTGATGCCGGTGGTGATTGCCGATATGAACGAGGGCCCCGACTGCGCACGCCATGCGATGAGCATCGTCGCGGCGATGATGCTCAAGCGATTTAAGGCCGGTGCGTATCCGATCGCGCTGGTGTCCATGGACAACTGCAGCCATAACGGCGAGAAGCTCAAGTCTTCCGTCGTGGAAATCGCCAATGCCTGGAAGGAAAAGGGCTTTGTCGGCGAGGACTTCATCGCCTATCTGGAGGATGAGAGCCGCGTCGCTTTTCCGTGGAGCATGATCGACAAGATCACCCCGCGCCCGGCGAAGGTGGTCGAGGATTCTCTGCTGGCCGACGGCATCGAGGATATGGCCCCGATCGTGACCAGCCGCAATACGTTCATTGCGCCGTTTGTCAATGCTGAGCGTCCGCAGTATCTGGTTGTCGAGGATCGATTCCCGAACGGCCGTCCGGCGCTGGAGAAGGCCGGCGTCTATCTCACCGACCGCGACACGGTCAACTGCACCGAGCGCATGAAGGTGACCACTTGCCTGAACCCGCTGCATACTGCGCTGGCCGTCTATGGCTGCCTGCTGCGCTACACGCTCATCTGCGAAGAGATGAAGGATGAGGATCTGGTGAAGCTGGTTACGCGTCTTGGCTATGTCGAAGGCCTGCCGGTCGTTGTTGACCCGAAGATCCTCAGCCCGAAGGCGTTTATCGACGAGGTGATGCAGGAGCGTCTGCCCAATGTCTTCATGCCGGATGATCCGCGCCGTATTGCCACCGATACCTCCCAGAAGGTCGGCATTCGCTTTGGCGAGACGATCAAGAGCTATGTGGCTGAAGGCCGCGATCTGAACGATCTTACGTCCATTCCGCTGGCGATTGCCGGCTGGATGCGCTATCTGCTGGGCGTGGGCGACGATGGCCAGCCGATTGAGATCTCTTCCGATCCGATGAAGGACGCCCTGCAGCAGAAGCTGGCGGGCATCGAATTTGGCAGGCCGGAAAGCTACAAGGGCCAGCTGCGTGAAATCCTCTCTAACGAGGTGATCTTCGGCAGCGATCTGGTGAAGATTGGCCTGGCGGAGCGTATCGAGCAGATGTTCATTGAAGAGCTTGCTGGCCCGGGCGCTGTGCGTGCGACGCTTCGCAAGTACCTTGCCTGATGACAGAAATAAACAGGGCGCTGCGTCCTGCAGCGGGCGCTTTTCAACGATAAGAAACACAGGGCGGTGACGCATGATGCGTATTGAAGAAAGACGGTATGCCGAGACGGCGAGGGACTATGCGCTTCGCATTCTCAAGGACAACATCATCACCATGGAGCTGGAGCCGGGCGCGATGGTCAGCGAAAACGAACTGTCTGCGCAGATGGGCCTGAGCCGCACGCCGGTGCGCGAGGCGCTGATGGATCTGGCGAAATGCCGCGTGGTGGACGTGCTGCCCCAGCGGGGAAGCCGGATTGCGCTGATTGACTATACGCTTGTTGAGGAAGCGCGCTTTGCCCGTGAGGTGCTTGAGGTGGCGGTGCTCGGTCCTGTCTGTGAGCGTATTACGCCGTCGGATATTGCACAGCTTCGCCAGAATGTGCGCCTGCAAACGCTCACGCAGGAGCCGGGCATGGGCGAATCCCTGAGCCTGATGGAGCTGGACGATGCATTCCATCAGATGCTCTTTCGCATCGCGCAGAAGGAAAACACCTATAACATGCTCTGCGGCATGACGATCCATTTTGACCGTGTGCGCAATCTTGCGCTGAATGTGGTCAAGGACACGAAGATCATCGAGGATCACAATCTGATCTGTGAAGCGGTGGCTGTGCGCGATGTTGAAAAGGCAAAGGCAGTTATGACCCGGCATCTGGGCCGCGTCAAGGTGGACGAAGGGGCGATCCGCAATGTTTATCCGCAGTATATCAAGGGGCAGGCAAAGGGCTGATACGATGATCAGAAAACTGGCGGCGCTTCTTGCGCTGATGATTGCGCTTTGCATGCCCGGCGCAGCTGAAGAGATGAGCATGGATGAACGCGTGGACGAAGTCTTCCGCGCGATGAGAACGGTCGGCGGCGCGTTTGTCGTGGCTCAGCATGGCGAGATCGTCTATGAGCGATACTATGGCGAGCAACAGAAGACGACCCATGTGCCCGTGACGGAGAATACGTATTTCAAATGTGCTTCGGTGACAAAACTGGTGACGGGCATCGGCCTGATGAAGATGATGGACGAGGGCATTCTTGATCCGGATGAGGATATCAGTACCTATCTGGGCTATACCGTGCGCAACAAGCGCTTCATGAAAACGCCGATCACGCTGCGCATGCTCATGTCGCACACGGCGGGTCTGGTGGAGAATGCGTCCTTCGGCCGCAAGTCGAGCATCCTGTCGGACATGATTGACGTGGAGAAGAAAGCGGGCGCAAATTTCAAAAAAGAGGTTGCGCCCGGCAGCGAATACGCATATTCTAATTTCGGCGCGGGCATTACCGGCTCGATTGTTGAATCTGTGACCGGCATGGACGTATCCAGCTACATGCGTCAGTCGCTCTTTGAGCCGCTGGGCATCGATGCTGCTTACAGCGCGACGCAGCTCGCTGAGCCGGAATACATTGCCGCGACCTACAACAAGGACGGTTCGCTCTATGCTGCGCCGTCGTATATGCTGCGCCAGGAGTATGTGCAGGAGGCTCTGCCGGATACGCACTACCGCATGACCATCGGCAGCCTGCTCATCCGTCCACGGGATCTTGCCCGTCTGGGCATTGTGATCTGCGGCGACGGCACGGTGGACGGCGTGCGTGTGCTTGAAGAGGAGACCGTTGCGTCCATGCGGCAGGAACACGGCCTGCAGACGGACGGCATCACGGAGGATTCCCCCTATACGTTCTTCACCATCCGTCAGGATACGCTCTTCGACGGGCTGCGTGTCTATGGCCATCAGGGCACGGACGAGGGCATCGTTTGCAATCTGTATGTCGAGCCGGAGAACGAGCTGGTGATCGCTGTGATGACCAATGGATGTAAATCCAACCGCGAGGACGGTGTTATGCGCATCACGCGCCGTCTGGCGGCAATTGCCGAGGATGTGTACATTCGCGGCAATGTGGATGCAGAATGATCGAAATGAATAGAAACTAAATTAAAAGTGGAACGCATTCTCTGGATTCCGGGGGAAGAAACCGGAAAAGTGGAGAATGCGTTCCATTTATTCGGATTTTAAAGGAATGCGCTGAATCATTCCGATAATCTGACCGGAGAAAATGACGGTCAGCAGGGAACAGGCGAGATTTTTGACCGGCAGATAGGTTGAGCAGAGCAGGAGCACCAGCAGGTCGCTGACCAGATAGATCTGCTCGATGGGCCGATTGAGAATCTTGCCCAACGTCATCGCCAGCGCATCGTCTCCGCCGGGTGCGCCGCCGGCGCGCACGCTCAGCCCTACGCCTATACCTACAAACAGCGCGCCGATGATGGCTGCGGCAAGCGGCATGTGCGCCAGCTGGGGCCAGAGCTGCGGGAAACGCTCAAAGATGGCATAGAAAACAGAAAAACCGCCGCCGGAAATGATCGAATAGAATATGAACGAACTGCCCAGCGTGCGCCAGCCTGCTGCAAAACAGGCGGCATTGATCAGAAGGCCGGACAGGGATGGGGATATGCCAAACCAGTGATGCAGAAACAATGTGACGCCCAGCATGCCGCCTTCTGTGACGACCGAAAATGCATGGACATTGTACAGGCCAAAGGCCAGTATGGCGCTGCCGGCAAGCGAAAGCGCGATGCGGCGAAGAGAGACAGGCAAACAGACAGATCCTTTCGCAGAAGATGGATTTCATGATAATGGATTTATCTGCTTCTGTCAAGGCGGAGTGGTGCGCAGATCGTGGTATAAAGTGGAGAATAAAGCGGTTGTTTATCGATTATTAATGCAGAAAAGTGGAGATGTAAAGCGATATTATATTTATATTAATCCGGAAGTGGAGAGAAATAGAGGAATGAACGCGCTGTAAGGCATTGCGTTGCGGCGAGTGAACAACTGTGGTAAAATAATAGAAAGAATGTGGGGCGAAAGGGGTTTGGACGGATGGACAGATATGCAGCGCGGCGCAGCACGGTGCTTGAGCAGATGGAAAAGGGGAGCGTTATGGTGCTCTTCAGCGGAGAAGGGATTCCGCAGAGCATGGATGACTGCTGCCCGTTTGAGGTGAATCATCATTTCTTTTATCTGACAGGCCTGAGAAGAGAGAACATGGCGCTGGTGCTCAGCAAAACCGCCGCTCAGGATAAGACCATGCTCTTTATCGAGGAAGCGGTACCCAGCATGGAGCGTTGGACAGGAAAGCGCGTCACGAAGGACGAAGCCAAAGCGATCAGCGGCGTGGACGATGTGCGCTATATCGATAGCCTGCAGTCTGCGCTGGGGCGCATGGCGGCGCGCGAACAGCTGGTCTGCGCCTATTTTGACTGCTACCGCAATGCGATGACCGACGTGGACAGCTATAACATGGCAAAGGCCAAGGCATTTGCTGCCGCCTATCCGACGGTAACGCTCAAAAACGCGCACCCCATGCTGGCTGCCATGCGCATGATCAAGGATGAAAGCGAGATTGCCTGCATTCGCGAGGCGATCGCTGTGACCGACAAGGGTCTCAGGCGCATTCTTTCGGCTCTTGCGCCGGGACAGATGGAGTATCAGGCGCAGGCGGAATTTGAATATGCGATCCGCTGGCACGGCGCGGAGGGAACAGCCTTTGCGACGATTGCCGGCAGCGGTCTGAACGGCTGCATGCTTCATTATGAGACAAACCATTGTCGTATGGAGGATGGAAAACTGCTGCTGCTTGATCTGGGCGCGAAGGTGAAGGGATACTGTGCGGACGTCACGCGCACCTATCCGGTAAACGGAAAGTACACGACGCGGCAGAAGGAGATCTACGACATTGTCCTCAAAGCCAATCAGGAAGTGACGAAGGCGGCACGCCCGGGGCTGACGCTCAGGCAGCTCAATGAGATCTGCAAAAAGACGCTGGCTGAGGGTCTGATGGCGATCGGAAAGATCGAAAGTGAGGATCAGATCGGTACATACTATATGCATGGTGTGTCGCATCATCTGGGTCTGGATACGCATGATGCGATTGCTCACGATGAAGTGCCGCTTTGCGCAGGCATGGTGATCACCAACGAGCCGGGGCTGTACATCGATGAAGAGGAGATCGGTATCCGTATTGAGGATGATCTGCTCATCACGCAGGACGGCTGTGAGGTGCTCTCCAAAGATGTGCCGAGAACGACGCAGGAGATTGAGGCGCTGATGGCGCGATAACACTTCCTGCCGCTGATGGCGGCGTTCTCTCCTTTCTGGGGAGGCTGTAAGGACGCGAAGGAGAACGACAATGAAATTAAAGATTCAGGCTCGGGCCAAGATCAACTGGACGCTGGATGTGGTGGGCGTTCTGCCCAATGGCTATCACGATCTGGACATGCTCATGCAGTCTGTAACGCTCTGCGATCAGATGACGATGGAGGACGCCGGCGAATTGACGCTGCATGTGCGCATGGGCGGCGGCTATGTGCCGGCGGATGAGAGCAACCTTGTGCTGCGCGCGGCGCGGGCGCTGCAGCAGCACAGCGGCTGCACGAAGGGCGCGCGGATTACGCTGCGCAAATTCATTCCCGTTGCTGCGGGCATGGGCGGCGGCAGCAGCGATGCGGCGGCGGCGCTCAAAGGGCTCAATGTCCTGTGGGGACTGGGGCTTGATGACGATACGCTGGAGGAAATCGGCCTGACGATTGGCGCAGACGTGCCATTCTGTATCCGGGGCGGTTTGCAGCGCGCACAGGGCGTGGGCGAAAAGCTCACGCCGGTAGCCATGAAGCGGCCGCTGTATCTTGTGGCGTTCCAGCCGTGCCGCGGCTTGTCAACCAAGGAGGTATTCACCTCGCTGCACGAGGACGGCATCCGTGACGAGGACAGGCCGGATAACGATGCGGCGCAGCGCGCGCTGGAACGCGGCGATGTACGCCTGCTGGGCAGGAGCATGGGCAATGTGCTCGAGCCGGTGTCCCGCCGCATGCGACCGGATATCGACAAAGCAATCCGCGACATTGAGGCTGCCGGCGCAGTCGGCGCGCGGATGACGGGCAGCGGCTCTGCGGTGTTTGGCGTGTTTGTGCATGCGGGCGTATGCCGCAAGGCTGTGCAGACGCTGCAGAAGACCTATCCGGCCTGCCGGATGATGCGCACAGCGGAATGCGGCGTGGTCATCGAGACGGAATAAACCGCTCCTGAAGCCGCCGCAAATCGAAGAAGGGGTCTGGTCATGGAATCCCCGACGCAATTCCCATGAATAGAGAATGAAAAAACTGGCGATCCTTATCCGTATCAAGAACCCCGATGGGAGATGACGGATATGGGCCGCCTTTTTTCGATGCTGCTGCTTCTGGCTGTGCTGCTGCTTCCGGCGGAGAATCTGCGCAGGAAGCAAGTGCAGCCGGTATTTTTCAGCATGCTGTTTCCGCAGCTGATTCCGCAGTTCCTGCTGGACGGACAGAGGCAGGAGGAGATGTTTCTGTGAAAAAGAGATCCATGCGCCTGTGCGCTGCGCTGATGACGACGGCGCTGCTGCTGCTTGCCGCTGCACCGCAGGCAAGCGCTGCGCTGTACTGGGGCTCCAGCGGCGAGCAGGTGCGCCAGATGCAGCGCAAACTGCGTCAGTGGGGCTACTACGACGGCGATGTGGACGGCGTATTCGGTCAGGCAACCTATAACGCCGTGGTGTATTTCCAGAAGAAAAACGGCCTGACCGCAGACGGCGTAGCGGGCAGCAGAACGCTGGAGGCGCTGGGAATTTCAGGATCTCCGGCTCAGACCGTTGCCGCGTCATCAGGCGCCGGCATATCGTATTCGAGCGATGTGGAGCTTCTGGCAAGGCTTATCCATGGAGAAGCGCGCGGCGAGCCGTATGTGGGCATGGTGGCGGTCGGGGCGGTTGTGCTCAACCGCGTGCGCAGCAGCAGGTTTCCCAATACCATCGCAGCGGTCATCTATCAGGCGGGAGCGTTTGACGCGGTGGCGGACGGACAGATCAATCTCACGCCCAGCGAGCAATGCCGCCGTGCGGCGCGTGATGCGCTCAATGGCTGGGACCCGACCGGCGGCTGTCTGTACTATTACAATCCGGCCACAGCGACGTCCAAGTGGATCTGGACGCGGGAAGTGCGGCTGAATATCGGCGCACACAGCTTTGCCGTCTGACAGGAGGAAAACGATGAGGAAATGGTCGCAGAGCATGCAGATGGCCGGCGTATTCGGTGTGCTTTTGTGCCTGTCTCTGGGTGTGAATGCCGTGCAGAGCGCGCAGGCGAACCGGCTCGAAATGCGGCTTGCCATGGAGCTGCAGCGCGAGCTGACGGACGTTGCGCACGCAATGGCGGATATCGAGGTCAACCTGCAGAAGCTGCTGATCGCCTCTGGCGCGAGCCAGAGCGCGCAGCTGCTGGGCGAGACGGCGCTGTTGGCGCAGCATGTGGAATCAGGCCTGTCCCGCCTGCCGCTGGGCGCCAAGACGGCTGCAGACGCTATGAAATTCGCCGGTCAGATGGGCGATTATGCCATGACGCTGTCTGCACAGGTATCGGGCGGCAGCATGCTGAGCAGCACGGATGAAACGCAGATCGAAGGTCTGCTCGCAGCCTGTCAGGGGCTCAATGAGCATCTGAGCGGCATAGATATCTACAGCGATCCGGCGGAGGAGGAAAGGGCGGACGGATTCTGGCCGGACGGCGAAAACGAAGAGGCTGTCGCATATCCGTCGCTGATTTATGACGGTCCGTTTTCAGACGGGCGCGTGCAAGGCACGGCAAAGGGACTGACAGGCGGGCGCATCACACGCGAGCAGGCCAGACAGGCGGCTGCCCGGTATGCGGGCACAACGCCGGACCGCGTCAGCGATGCGGCGGACAGCGGCGGCCAGTTTGAGGCGTTTGGCTTTACGGCGCAGACGGACAGCGGCGCAGTGAGCGTACAGGTGACGGGGCAGGGCGGGCATCTGCTGTGGATGATGCCGGAGACAGCGGAATATGAACCACGGGTTTCGCAGGAGGAATGTCTGCGCGCAGCACAGGTGTATCTGGCCGACATGGGCTTCGGGCAGATGCAGCGCTGCTTTGTACAGGAATACGACGGCATGGTTGTGGCAAACTATGCGAGCGTTCAGGACGGCGTTCTGCTTTATCCTGATCAGGTGAAGGTGCAGATCAGCCGCGCAACAGGCACGGTGGTCGGCGCGGAATGCTCGCAGTATCTGCTCAATCATCACCGGCGCAGCGGCCTTGTTCCGTCGCTGAGCGAGGAACAGGCGCGTCTGACGCTTTCTGAGCGGCTTGACGTGCAGGCAGCCAGACTGTGCGTCATTCCGAGCGATACGCTTGAGCGATTGTGCTGGGAGTTTCAGGGGACGTTTTCCGGTGCGCGGTACTACGCCTATGTCGATGCGCGAGACGGCGAGGCGCTGGAAATCCTGCGTGTGGCGCAGACGGATAATGGAGAAACAGCGATATAAAGAATCGGGGAGATGCTGCGCGCATCTCCCCTTCCTGATTATGCAGGGCGCTGCGGCCCGGATCTGTCAGCAGAAGATGCTGCCGCAGCCGCAACTGCAGTGCTGGCGGCGGCGACGGCAGATGCGCTTGCGTGAGACGATGGTGATCACCGTCGGCACGCGGGATGCGGTGATGGATACCTGACCGCAGGAGATCGGGCCGGTGAATGTCGTATCGTATTCGCTGCAGGTACAGCAGGAGGAATTCAGCTGTTCGATTTCGTACTGGCCGGGCGTGAGGCCGGTGATGACCAGCGGTTCGTCAAGCTCTGTGCAGCTGCCCGCACGCAGATTGAATGTTTCGCCGCAGGGATAGCTCGGGCCAGTGATGCGGATGGTAAAGGTACGCGGCGTGCAGCTCTGGTTGCCGCACGGCTCAAGCAGAATCTGATGGATGACCAGTGTCGGGCCGTTGTCCTGATTGTCGTTGGCGCAGCAGTAGTACGCCGGGTTGCACAGCAGCGGATGTTTCCACTGCGGGAAAGGACAATAGGCATGGGTCCGGCAATCGCATGAATCATAATGATGGCAGCAGGACATCATGTCGCACCTCCGTGGGGGTCTATAGGGAAGCAAAAGGCCGCCGTTGGCGCTTTTGCATGCTTGCGTTGCCTGCGCATTCAGGCGTCAGGGGAGCGGGGATCAGCTCCACTGCATGCTATGCGCCCGGAGGCGGCATTGTGCGCGCAGACGGGACAAAACGATTTACAAATGCACGCCCGGCGCGCTATAATATATCTTGTCAGTTTATGTCTTGAAAAGCGAGAGGGTCATTCTATGCGTCTTAAGAATATCGTCCGGCGGATCACGGACAACGATTACGTATATACCATTTTTACCAAGATCATGGCGGTGGTCATCGGTCTGATCGCATCGAGCTATTCCAACCGCTTCCTCGGTCCGGCGCTCAAGGGTGAGCTGGGTCGGATTTCATCGATGATTTCCATCATTGCTGTCACGGCGAACTTTGGCCTCTATCAGCCGTACCCGTATTATAAGCGCCAGAACGAGCCGGACGTGCTCAACAAGTTCCTGCGCATCTTCCTGCTGCAGTTTGTCGTCTACATGGTCATCGGCGTATTTGCCGCTGCGGTGCTGGATTCCTTTGCACTGACGGCGGTCTGTCTGATCGCGCCGATTCAGGTGCTGGCCAATCAGCTGAGCTTCATGATCATGGTAGAGGACGTGAAGTTCAAAAACAAGATATTCTTCACCGCCCGCATCACCAACACGCTGATCACTATTCTGGCGTTCTACACGATGAACCGCACGATTCTTGTGTCGCTGGCGCTGGTGATCGTGGGCGATCTGATCACGGTGATCATGGCGCTTTACCGCATGAAGCGCATGCCCAACCCGTTCAAGGCGGATCTGCGCTTCGCGGCGAAGATCGTGCCCTTTGGCTTCGTGTCCATGATCACGACGCTGATGGTTACGCTCAATTACCGTGTCGATACGCTGATGATGGGCTATATGTTCGGCATTGCGGACGCTGAGATCGGCTTTTATGCGCTGGGCGTGTCGCTTTCCGAATATGGCTGGCTGATCCCGGATGCATTCCGCGAGGTGCTTTTCTCCCGCACAGCCAAGGACGACGCCATCGGCGAGGTGACCATGAGCATGAAGGTCAACCTCTATCTGACGATGGGCATGATCGCGGGTATCCTTGTGCTGGGTAAGCCGGTTATCTGGCTGCTGGCGGGCGCGGAGTATCTGCCGGCGTATCCGGTGACGGTGCTGCTGATTGCCGGCATCATCCCAATGAGCTATTTCAAGATCATCGGCACGCTGCTGCTGGCACAGGGCAAGAAATACACGTATCTGGGCATGCTCACCCTTTCGGTTGCAGCGAATATCATCTGCAACATGTTCACTATTCCGCTTTGGGGGAAGATGGGCGCGGCTGCCGCTTCGGTGGTTTCCTACATGGTGGCGGGCGGCTGTTTCCTTGTTTATTATCTGAGAACGTACAATATCCCCGCGAGGGATGTATTCCTCTTCAGGCCTGAGGAGATCGCAAGGCTCAAGGGCATGCTTGGCAAGATCAGAAGAAAGCTCGGCGCAAAGGCGTAAAGGAGAGATACAATGAGCGAACAGATGAAAAAAGGACGCGAGGCATATGCGCAGATGGAAGCAGCCTGCGCGCTGCTGGTGTCCAGCGGCAACTGGCAGCGTGTCGGCAAGAGCGATATCCGGCTGTTTCTGGAGATGTACACGCAGTCTCTGCTGCTCAGGCTGGCGCAGCATGCAGGCAGCCTCTCGGAGGAGATGAAGCGCTTTATCGCCGATGTTCCTGCGCGGGATGTGCTTTCTGTGGGCAAGGCGACCTGCGAGGGCGCGCTCAATATCGGCTTCAAGAACCGCTCCTTTGCCGAGGGCACGCCGCTTCTGCTGCGCTGCTGCGTGGCGATGGACGACAAGGACGGAACAAGCAGCGCGCAGGAGTTTGTGGCGGGCGTTTCCCAGCTGCTCTACAGCGCTGCGGATGTGGACGGCTCCATGAGCGGCTCCGCGCTGAATTTCATCACGTCCTATCTGGGCAGCCTGCGCACGTTCCTGCTTACGCGTGCGGCGGGCCGCCATGCGGGCGCTGCGCAGGAGATGATGCACCGCGTGGATGTGCCGGGCGGCAGGCGCGAAGAAGATGTGTCTGAAGCGCCGAAGCAGAGCGCGCCTCAGCATGAAAAGAAGGAAGACGAACCGGAAAAGACGGCGGATGAGCTGCTTGCCGAACTGGACAGCCTGATCGGTCTGGACGGCGTGAAGCGCGAGGTGCATTCGCTCATCAACCTCATCAAGGTGCGAAAGATGCGTGAGCAGCACGGCCTCAAGGTGATGGACATGAGCTTCCATATGGTCTTCACCGGCAACCCCGGCACGGGCAAGACGACGGTCGCGCGCTTGGTCGCTAAGATTTACAAGCAGCTCGGCTTTTTGAGCCAGGGTCAGCTGATCGAAACCGACCGCAGCGGTCTGGTTGCGGGCTATGTCGGCCAGACGGCGGGCAAGGTGACCGAGGTGGTCAAGAGCGCGCTGGGCGGCATCCTGTTTATCGACGAGGCCTATGCGCTGGCGCGCAAGGGCATGGATAACGACTTTGGCCGAGAGGCGATCGACACGCTGGTCAAGCTCATGGAGGATAACCGCGACGATCTGGTGGTGATCGTCGCCGGCTATACCGACGAGATGCACGATTTCCTCACCAGTAACCCGGGCCTGATTTCCAGATTCAACAAGTACATCGATTTCCCGGATTACACGGACGACGAACTCATGGCCATCCTTGCCATGAATGCCAAAAAGCAGGGCTATGCGGTGTCCGACGGCGCAAACGAGGCGATCCGCGCCATGCTTGCGCAGATGTCCGTCTCCGACAGACTGGACTTTGGCAATGCGCGCGGCATGCGCAACACGCTGGAAAAGCTCGTGCAGGAGCAGGCGAACCGTCTGGCAGGCATGACGGGCGCGATCACCAAAGAGATGCTCTGTGAGATCACGAAAGAGGACGCCGTCATTGCGATCCATGGCCCGGATGCGCAGGAGGCTCCAGAGCAGGAAGAGCGCGGGGCAACCGATCAAACTGAAGGACAGAACTGATTATGGCAGTGATTTTATCCGCAGAACATATTGCAAAGAGCTATACGCTCAAAAAGCTGCTCAACGATGCAACGCTCTACATCGGCGAGCATGACCGCATCGGCGTGGTCGGCGTCAACGGCACGGGTAAATCCACCCTGCTGAAAATCCTTTGCGGCATGGAAGAACCCGACAGCGGCACGGTCATGCGCAGAAACGGCCTGCGCGTTTCATATCTGCCGCAGATGCCGGCATATACACAGAAGCGGACCAGCGTTGAGCAGGTGCTCTTTGACAGCCCGCGCGACGTCGGCGAGCCGGACGAATACGAGGCGAAGGCGCTGCTCACGCAGCTGGGCATTACCGATTTTGAAAGTGACGTTCGTACGTTTTCCGGCGGCCAGAAGAAGCGCGTGGCGCTGGCCAGTGCGCTGATCCGCCCTGTGGACCTGCTGCTGCTCGAC